>JAFXCZ010000009.1 GCA_017516445.1 Clostridia bacterium | reverse complement strand
TCATAACCCTTTAAAAACATCTCTTTTTGTATAAATTTTTGCAAATCGAGGTATTTTTCAATTTTAAACCTTTGACCGTTTAATAGGTTTTCTTCATTCTCAATAATGGTATAAAGGTCGGAATTGCTCCAAGTCATAGTAACGGCGTCCTCACCGACCCAAGCGTTATATTTTTCCACCGCTTCTTCAAACGGGATGCCCGACCGCATAATATCGGTGGTAATTCCCGTAAGCCTTGCGAAGCGCCCTGTAACTCTTTTTGAAATTGAAGACCGTATAACCTCTTCAAAGGTATCAATAACCTCAAAGCTTTGGTTAAGCTTGACAGCACCTATCTGCAAAATCTGATTTATAAAACGCTTTTGCTTAACGAAAAAGGTACTGTCCCACTCTAAATCAAGAATAATATAGTTCATTATTTTCTCTTCGATTCGTATTTCATTCGTTCTTCTTTATTTAAAATTTTCTTGCGAAGTCTGATATTATTAGGTGTAATCTCTACAAGCTCATCGCTTTTAATAAATTCGAGCGACTGCTCAAGGCTTAAAACACTGTGAGGCACAAGCCTTAAGGCATCGTCCGAGCCGGAAGCACGGGTGTTTGTAAGCTGTTTTTTCTTGCAGACATTACAAACAATATCCTCATTCTTTGGGTTTTCGCCCACAATCATACCCTCATACACTTCGGTTGAGGGACCGATAAACAGTCTGCCGCGGCTTTGGGTGTTATAAAGACCGTAACCTGTAGACTCACCCGTTTCGTGAGCGATAATAGAGCCAGTTGTACGTTGCTCAATATCACCCTTGTATTCTTGATAGCTATCAAACACGTGGTTCATAATACCGTTACCGTTAGTATCGGTCAAAAACTGTGAACGGTAGCCTAAAAGTCCGCGTGCGGGAATTAAAAATTCAAGGTGCGATGTACCGCCCTCGCGAGTACCCATATTCCTAATTTCTGCCTTACGGGTGCCAAGTCTTTCCATAACCGCGCCGACGTATTCCTCGGGGACCTCTATCATAAGAAGCTCTATAGGCTCCAAGAGTGTGCCGTCCTCCGCCTTTTTATAAATAACCTCAGGAGGAGACACCTGAAATTCATAACCCTGTCTTCTCATTGTTTCAATAAGAATTGAAAGGTGCAATTCTCCCCTGCCCGAAACCTTAAAGGTATCTGCCGATTCGGTTTCCTCAACGCGAAGACTTACATTTGTCATAACCTCTTTAAAAAGGCGGTCACGAAGATTGCGCGAAGTAACAAACTTACCATCACGCCCTGCAAAGGGTGAATTGTTAACTATAAAGTTCATAGAAAGTGTAGGCTCGTCTATCTTAACAAAGGGCAACGGCTCTATACAATCGGTAGCACAGGCAGTTTCGCCGATTTCCAGCTCCGAAAGGCCTGCCACCTGTATAATATCGCCCACCTTTGCGCTTTCTACCTCAACACGCTTAAGACCCTTATACATAAACAGCTTTGCAATTTTAAGATTATTGTGTGTGCCGTCCTTATGACAGAGTGCTACAGCCTGTCCTGCTTTTAAAGTACCTCTTATAACACGTCCCACACCGATACGACCCAAATAATCGTCATACTCAATGTTAGTGAACAGCACCTGAAGCGGAGCCTCAATATCACCCTCGGGCGCTTCAATTTCTTTAATAATAGCATCAAATAACGGGCGCATATCCTCACCCTTAATATCGGGCGATAAGGAAGCGTAGCCGTCACGTCCCGAAGCGAATACGACAGGAAACTCTATCTGTTCTTCGTCGGCACCAAGCTCTATAAACAAATCCAGTACTTCGTCAACAACCTCGTAAGGTCTTGCCATTGGTCTGTCAATTTTATTAACCACAACAACCGCTTTTTTGCCAAGCGCCAAAGCTTTCTTTAGCACAAAACGGGTTTGCGGCATACAGCCCTCAAATGCATCTACAAGCAAAAGCACGCCGTCTACCATTTGCAGAATACGCTCAACCTCGCCGCCAAAGTCGGCATGGCCAGGGGTATCAACTATATTGATTTTTATATCCCCGTACATAACGCTTGTATTTTTAGATAAAATTGTTATACCGCGTTCTCTTTCCAAATCGTTAGAGTCCATAACACGCTCGTCCACCGACTCATTCTCACGAAAGGTACCGCTTTGCTTTAAAAGCTGGTCTACAAGAGTAGTCTTACCGTGGTCAACATGAGCGATTATAGCCACATTACGCAAATTTTCAATCTTCGCCATTCAAATACTTCCCCATAATATAGTTTAACTTATATATTATATTATATATATAAAGCTTTGTCAAATACAAAACAACAAAAAAACGCCCATATTTAAACAAAATACGGACGTTTTTGCAGTTTATAATATATCCGACGGCTCGCTCGGCTGTGTAGTCGGTTGTGACGATGAGCTCTGTGTTCCGCTCGTGCCGGAGTTATCGATAGGTGGCTCACTTTCTTGGGGCTTTTCTTCAGATGGAGCATCCTCTGACGAAGTTTGCGAAGTATCGCTCGTTTCACCGCTGCTTTGGGCATCGCTCACATTTGAAGCATCCGAGCTGGGCGAAGATTCCTGCGAAGACGCTTCGGTCGAAGAATTTTTTGAAGATTCCTTCGAAGAAGTCTTACTTTCGTCTTCCTTTTCCTCCTCGGGCAGATAATCCTCTTCTTTTAATACCTTACCGGGCTTAGTGCCGTTTTTATAGTATCCGTCACCCTTGCGGTAAACATCTTCGCTGTCTTCAAAGGTTTTAACCTCTAAATCCTTGTGAATTACACGCATAATATCGCGCCAGATAGTCTTAGCGGCATTAGTATTGTAAACGCGGAAATTATGGTCAAAGCCGTACCATACCGAGCCTACATAATAAGGCGTTCCGCCTACAAGCCAAGAGTCCTTAGTATCACTTGAAGTACCTGTTTTAGCATAGGCTTTCATACGGTAATTAAAACCTCCTACCGTTCTGCCTGTGCCACCCTCCTTATAAACAACCTCGCGAAGCAGATGGTTCATAATAGTAGCGGTGCTTTCACTAATGGCTCTTTTACCCTTTTTATCCTCTTCTAAAATAACGTTTCCGTCAATGTCTACAATCTTATAATAAGTTGTAGGCTTATAATACATACCGCCGTTGCCGAAGATTGCAAAGGCTGCCGCAGATTCAGTTGGTGTTATGCCGTAGGTACAGCCGCCAAGGGCTAATGACGAAGCATTTTTATCCTCTTTAACAAGGTGTTTAAAATTAAGGTTTTTGGTCAAAAATTTATATGATTCATCAATTCCAACCTTGTCGAGAAGCCTTACAGGCACAGCATTCATTGAACGCCTTAAAGCATAATTAAGCGGCACTTTGCCAAGATATTCACCAAACCACTCACGCGGTCCCCACTTGCCGTAGGAATAATAGTTCTTAACAGGTTTGTCAAGTACGGTGGAGGTATAGTCCACAATATCATTTTCAATAGCCTGAGCATAAACACCCAAGGGCTTCATTGTAGAACCCGGCTGACGCGGAACTAACGCGCGGTTAAGACCGCGGTTAACCGTTTTTTCACCCGTGCCGCCTACCACTCCCACAATATGACCGCTATAGTCCATAATTGTCATAGCCGACTGCACGCGTTCACGCTCTCCCTCATCATTGCGGCGCGTTTCGTAAAAATATCTGCTTTCCTTTTTATAAACCTCTTCCATAGCAGATTGAACTTCTATGTTCATAGTAGAATAAATTTTAAAACCGCCGTTATAAAACATCTGCGATGCTATCTTACTGTCACATTCATACTTCTGTGTAAGGTCTTCAATAACCTGCTCTATAAGAGTATCAACAAAATAATCGTTAATTTCACTGTCAAGCGTTTCTTTTTTAGAAAAATCAAGCTCTACTTCTTCGTAATATGCCTCTTGAAGCTCTTTGTTAGAGATATAACCGAGCTCATACATTTTTGTAAGAACTACGCGGCGGCGGTCTATATTCTCCTCCATATTAGTAACGGGGTTATACCTTGACGGATTTTTAGTAATCGCCGCTATTGCCGCACATTCCGCAAGCGTAAGCTCACTTACCTCTTTATTAAAGTAATAGTTAGCCGCTACCTGAACGCCGTTAATACCATTACCCAGAGCGATTGTGTTAAGATATGCTTCTAAAATTTCTTTCTTCGAAAGCTCAGCCTCGACAAACAACGCACGCACAATTTCACGGATTTTTCTTTTGTAAACCTTTTCATTATCCGAAGTAATGTTTTTTACAAGCTGTTGGGTTATGGTAGAAGCACCAAAATCAACAGAGCTGAACTTCAAAAATTGGTTTGCAACCGCCATAAAGGTACGTTGCCAGTCAACACCGTGATGCTTGTGAAAATCCTCATCCTCAATAGCGATAAAGGCATTCTGGAGCATTTTCGGCATCTTTTTGAGAGATATCCATATACGGTTTTCGTCACCGTGAACACGCTTATATTCTTCCCAGTTGCCCGTTTCGTTTTTCACATATATAACCGAGGTCATATTAAGCTCAAGATTTCTTATGTTATTGGCGATTTTCTTGGACGAGTAAATGTCAAAATTAGCCCACAAATCATATCCGCCCGAAAACAGCGTTGTGAAAAACACCGACAAAATAAGCAGACAGGATACTAAATTGAGCGAATAATTTTTAAGCTCTCTTTTGGTACGGCTTCTTAACCACTTGTAAGCGATACCTATATATCTTGCGGTATAAAAACAGCATTTTCTCAAAAACTGAAAAAGTGTTTTAAAAAGCTTTTTTAAAGCCATAATACCCCATCCTTTCTGCATTTTTAACAATTATACCATCTTTGGAATAATTTATCAATTGTTTTTTAAATCTTAAAAATTGTAAACTTTTTCTAAATATCTCTTTCTTTGTCTTGAAACTTTACAATTAGGCAGTATAATTAAAATAGATTAATTTTATGAGAGGAAATGAAAGATGCTAAGACTAAAAGGCATTAAGAAAAATTATGTTACAGGAAGCACTACTGTACAGGCGCTAAAAGGCGTTGATTTGGACTTCCGTAAAAATGAGTTTGTGTCGGTGCTGGGTCAATCGGGCTGCGGCAAGACTACATTGCTTAATATAATCGGCGGACTGGATAAATATTCCGCGGGCGACCTTTTTATAAACGGAATTTCTACAAAACACTTTAAGGACAGGGATTGGGATAACTACCGCAACCACTCGGTAGGCTTTGTGTTCCAAAGCTATAACCTTATTCCGCACCAATCGGTTTTGCAAAATGTAGAATTAGCGCTTACCCTTTCGGGTGTTTCACGCCGTGAACGCAAAAGACGCGCAACCGAAGCACTCCAAAAGGTAGGTCTTGGCGACCAGTTAAAGAAAAAGCCGAGTGAGATGTCGGGCGGACAGATGCAGCGTGTTGCCATAGCCCGTGCTATTGTAAATAATCCCGATATTATTTTAGCGGATGAGCCTACAGGCGCGCTTGACACCGAAACCAGCGTTCAGGTTATGGAAATTCTTAAAGAAATATCCAAAGACCGCCTTGTAATAATGGTTACCCACAACCCTGAGCTTGCCGAGCAGTATTCCACCCGTATTATACGTATGCTTGACGGCGTTATAACCTCTGACAGTGCCCCGCTAAGTCAAGAGGAGCTTTCCCTTATAGAAAGCACAATTGAAGAAAAACCGAAAAAACGCAAAAAGCAGAAAATGCCCTCAATGAAGCTTATAACCTCTTTTTCATTATCTCTCAAAAACCTTTTCACCAAAAAGGGCAGAACGGTTTTAACCTCCTTTGCGGGAAGCATCGGCATTATAGGTATTGCCCTTATTTTCGCAGTATCTCAGGGTATGACCACCTATATTGATATAGTACAGGAGGACACCCTTTCCTCTTATCCGATAACGCTTGAAAATCAGTCTATGGATATTTCATCCTTACTTGAAACCTTTATAGGCACTGCTCATTCGGGCGAAAAGCACACAAACGATGCTGTATACCAAAAATCCATGGTATACGATATGCTAAACGCCCTTAATACTGCCAACAAGAATGAAAATGACCTTAAATCCTTTAAGGCGTATCTTGAAAACCAGTTGGCAAACGACAGTATAAACGAGGAGCTTAAAAATGCCGTTAACGGCGTTTCCTACACCTATGATTTTGACTTGCTTGTATATACCGAAAATATTGACGGCGATATTATCCGTTCCGACTCGGAGCAGCTTATGCAAGAGGTTTTGCTTGAGCACTTTGGTATGGATATGACCACTATAGTAGATATGCAGGCAAGTGCTGGTATGTCGGGCAGTATGATGTCCTTTGGCGGCGGTATGAAGCTGTGGCAGGAAATGCTTTCAGGTGATAACGGCGACCTTATAAATCCGCTTATTAAAAAGCAATATGATATGGTTTACGGCTCTTGGCCTAATAGCTATGATGAAATCGTTTTAGTTCTTGACGAAAATAACGAGCTTGACGATATGGCGCTTTACTCCTTAGGTCTTAAATCTAAAGAAGAAATTGATAAATTAACCAAAGCGGCTATAAATCAAGAAAAAATTGAATACGAAAGCAAAAAATGGTCTTATGAGGAGATTTGCAACGGCGAATATAAGGTTATTCTTAATTCCGACTGCTACACCTATGACAAAAAGACCAAAACCTATACCGACCTTCGTGAGACCGATGCAGGACTTAAATATTTGTACGATAACGGCACAACACTTAAAATAACAGGCATTATTAGACCTAATGAAGATGCGGTTTCCACAATGCTTCGAGGCTCTATTTGCTACACCAAGGATTTGACCGAGTATGTTATTGAAAAAGCCCATAAATCAAAGGCTATAAAAGCTCAGCTTAAAACACCCGAAACTGATATTTTCACAAAGCTTCCCTTTAGTGAAAACAGCACAAATCTTTCCGACAAGGAAAAACAGTCTGAATTTAAGAAATATCTCAATTCCTTAGATGATGAGGACAAGGCAGAAACCTATGTAAAAATTATGAGCGTTCCTGCTAAAAAGGATGTTGACAGCTACGTTTCCAAAGCGCTTAAGGGTATGAAGCGTGACGATATTGAACAAACCCTCTCCCCCATACTCGCAGCACAAACGGGTATGACAGAGGACGAAATTGAAGATTACCTGAAATCTATGAAGGATGACGATATAGAAGAAATTTTCTCCTCCTTTATTGAAGAGCAGTACAAAGCCGAGTATGCCAAAGGCGTAAAAGCACAGCTAAGCCTTATGCCTAAAGAGCAATTAGCCTTAGCGCTTGATACCGCAAAATCCAATTTCACAACAAAGGAATGCGCCCTTTACTATGACGAGGTGCTTGAATTTTCACAATCGTCCTATGACGATAATATGCGTAAGCTCGGTTATGTAATGCTTGACACCCCGTCCACTATCAATATCTATGCCACAACCTTTGAGGATAAGGATGTAATAGAGGCTGCTATTGCCGAATATAACAAGGATGTTGAAGAGCTTTCAAAAATCACCTATACCGACTATATCGGTATTATGATGTCATCCATTACCACTATAATTAATGCAATAACCTACGTTCTTATTGCATTTGTTGCGGTATCCCTTGTGGTTTCCTCGATTATGATAGGTGTTATCACCTTGATTTCTGTTCAGGAAAGAACAAAGGAAATAGGTATACTGCGTGCAATAGGTGCCTCCAAACGCAATGTTTCAACAATGTTCAATGCCGAAACGGTTATAATCGGCTTTACTTCGGGCGCATTAGGTGTGCTTATAACTTATCTGTTATGTATCCCAATAAATATTATTTTGCACAGTCTTACAGGCTTAAATAACCTTAATGCAATACTGCCTATACCCGTTGCGGTGATACTTGTTATTATAAGCATATTCCTTACAATGCTTTCGGGCTTAATTCCATCCCGAAGCGCCGCTAAAAAAGACCCTGTAATAGCACTTAGAACTGAATAATTTTTAAAGTCGGCAAAATTTTTGCCGACTTTTATTTTTTTGTAAAATATTTGAAAAAAGTACTTCTATTTTAGTTTATAATTTGGTATAATAAATGTAACTATGTATAAGGGGTATTTATATGTTTATAAATATAGACGGTCTTAATATAGAATATACCGAAGAGGGTACGGGTACACCTGTGCTTCTTTTGCACGGCTGGGGCTCCTCATTTGTTGCCTACCGCGGTATTATAAACACGCTTAAAGACCGTTGCCGTGTAGTTGCAGTAAACTTCCCGGGCTGCGGTAAATCCGACACAATGGAAAACCCGTGGGCACTTGAGGATTACTGCGATTTTGTACTTAAGTTTATGCAAAAGTTAAGCCTTGAAAACCCGATAATTTTCGGTCACTCTCACGGCGGTAGGGTAACGCTCAAGCTTGTTGCCGAGGGGTTAGTAAAGCCGCCGAAAATCGTATTACTCGACTCAGCAGGGCTTATTCCTAAAAAAAGCCTTCGCCAAAAGTGGAGAGCAAAAAGCTTTAAGGCAATAAAAACGGTGTTAACCTTGCCCATTATTAAAAATTTTTCAGGCGGTCTTTTAGACAAAGCGAGAAAGCATTACGGCTCGGCTGACTATAATGCCGCTCCCCTTGTTTTAAGGCAAACCTTGGTATCACTTGTAAATACCGATTTACGCGATATTCTTCACAAAATCGACTGCCCTACACTGCTTATCTGGGGCGAAAACGATACCGCTACACCACTGTCTGATGCTAAGATTATGGAGAGTCTTATAAAGGACTGCGGTCTTTGTGTTATTAAAGGTACGGGACATTTTTCTTTCTGTGAGCGTCCCGCCCACGCAAACGCTATAATAAACAGTTTTATTTAAAATGAAGGTGCTTTAATGAATATTTATTTACTGTTATCATTGATTTTTTCTTCTATAGGCTGTCTTTTCGCTATAACACGACAGTTTCAGATGTTCCAACAAAATTCTTACTACCCCTCACGCTATTTCAAGTGGCTTGAAACAAGCTTTAACGGCGGTTTTCTTTTGTCGGCAATCCTTTACTTTGCCGTTTCGGTGCTTTACCATTTCAAATTATACATACCGCAGTGTATTGTTTCGTTTGTTTTGTTGTGCTACTTTTTAAAGACCGCAATAAAGCTTCAAAAAACCTCGGTTAAAGGTCTTGTTTTTACCGACAGAATAAAACGTCTTTACCTTGCCGCCGCTTTGGTTTTAGTTTTACTTATTGCAGTTTATGCCTTTTTACCCAAGGGTGTAATCGGACGCATTGCAGTAGTAATATGCCTGCTTTTAGCCTATATTACCCCTGTATTTACCTTTGCGCTTTGGGGTATTACCTTGCCGATTGAAAAGCGGATTTCACAGTACTATATTGATGACGCTAAAAAAATTCTGGCAACACGACCGGATTTAACCGTTATAGGCGTTACAGGAAGCTACGGAAAAACCACAACAAAGTTTATCCTAACCCGTATTTTAAGCGAAAAATTTAATGTAGTATGCACACCCCATAGCTTTAACACCCCTATGGGTATTGTAAAAACCATTCGCACAATGTTAAAACCGCAGACCGAGATTTTTGTTTGCGAAATGGGCGCTAAAGAGGTTGGCAATATTAAGGAGGACTGCGATATTGCAAGTCCCCACTACGGAATTATAACCTCTGTAGGACCTCAGCACCTTGAAACATTTAAGTCTATTGAAAATGTTTTTTCGACAAAGTTTGAATTAGCCGACGCCGTACGTGAAAACGGCGGTATCACCTTTGTTAACGGTGACAGCAAGGAAATCATAAACCGTATTGACGGCGAATATAAAATTTACGGTACTGATAAGAAGTTCGATTTTTGCGGTGAAAAGCTTTCCTACGGCAGAAACGGCTCTGAATTTACTATAAAGCTCGGCACTAAAAAGGTTAAGTTTACCACCCGCCTTTTAGGTCTTCACAGTATCATTGATACTATCGGCGCAATTGCTTTAGCGTATACCCTCGGTGTAGAAATACCCGATATACAGTATGCTGTAGCATCCTTAAAGCCCACAGAGCACCGCCTTGAAATGAAGCCCTTTACAAACGGCTCACTGCTTATTGACGATGCTTATAACTCTAACCCCGAGGGCTGTCTTGAAGCGGTAAGGGTACTTGGCTCATTTGACGGTATGCAAAAGGTAATAGTAACCCCCGGTCTTGTAGAGCTTGGCGATAAGGAATATGAGTGTAACTACGCTTTAGGAAAGGAAGCCGCCCTTAACTGCGATAAAATAATTCTTGTAGGCACCAACCGTTCAAAGCCTATGGCTGACGCTGTAAGGGATAGTGATTTTGATACACAAAACCTATATATCGCGGCAAACTTCAAGGAAGCTATGGATATCTATTCAAGCTTTGCTGACAGTAATACTGCCGTTCTTTTTGAGAACGACTTACCCGACAACTACTTGTATTAAGGAGAGTTTTTATGAAAGTAAATGTAGCTGTTTTTTACGGTTGCCGCTCGGTTGAGCATGAGGTTTCTATAATCTCGGCTGTTCAGGCTATGCGCTCTATAAACCGCGAAAAATATGACGTAACACCTGTTTATGTTACAAAAAACGGAGAAATGTATACAGGCGACAGCCTCTTTGAGATTGAAAGCTACCGCAATTTGCCCGAGCTTTTAAAGAGCTGCACAAAGGTATACTTCACCCGCGAGGGCGACAAGGTTTTAATGAAGCCGCAACAACAAAAGCTTTTTGCCAAACAAAAGGACACCCCTATTGACGTTGCCTTCCCCGTTGTTCACGGTACAAACTGTGAAGACGGCACCATTCAAGGCTTGTTTGAATTTTTAAACCTGCCTTATGTTGGCTGTGATATTGTTTCATCTGCTGTGGGTATGGATAAGGCAGTTTTCAAGGACGTACTTAAAAACGCGGGTCTTCCTGTACTTGATTGCATTTGCCTTTATGCAAAGGAATATATGGCAGATAAGTCTGCATTTGCAAAGACCATAAAAGAAAAAATCGGTTTCCCGCTTATTGTAAAGCCTGTAAACTTAGGCTCAAGCGTTGGCATTACCAAGGTGAACACCGAGGCTGAGCTTGACAGCGCAATTATGTTGGCATTTTCTTTTACCGACCGTATTTTAGTTGAGCACGCTATTACAAATTTGCGCGAAATCAACTGCTCTGTTGTGGGTGACAGCGACTCTTGCGAGGCAAGTGTCTGTGAAGAGCCTATTGCTAATGACGAAATTTTATCCTACAAGGATAAATATATGGGCGGCGGTAAAAATTCAGGCGGCAGCAAGGGTATGGCATCTCTCGGCAGAAAAATCCCTGCCGATTTAACCAAAGAAAAGGAAGCCGAAATCCGCGACCTTGCTTGCAAAACCTTTAAGGCTATAGGTGCTAACGGCGTTGTACGTATCGACTTTATGATTGATACCTCTACCGATACTGTTTACGCAAACGAAATAAATACCATTCCCGGCTCGCTTGCTTTCTATTTGTGGGAGGCTACGGGCGTTAAGTATACCGCGCTTATTGACCGTCTTATTGACCTTGCTTTTAAAAGAGCACGCAGTCGTGACAATATAACCTATACTATTGATACCAACATTTTAGCAGGTGTTTCCTTTGGTACAAAAGGCGCTAAGGGAGCAAAGCTTTAATGAGTGAGCTTTTAATAAAACTGTTTATAAAAAATCCCCAAAACGTTAAAGAGCAAGCTGTCCGCACAGCCTACGGTAATTTAGGCAGCTTTGTAGGGATAGTTTGCAATTTACTGCTATGTATTCTCAAAATTACAATTGGCAGTATAACGGGAAGTATTTCAATCACGGCAGACGGCTTTAATAACCTTTCGGATATGGGCTCTTCGGTTGTGACAATGGTCGGCTTTAAGCTTTCAAGTAAGCCTGCCGACAGCGACCACCCATTCGGCCACGGCAGAATTGAATATATGTCGGCATTCATTGTGTCTGTTCTTATACTGCTTGTGGGTTTTGAGCTTTTTAAATCCTCCATTTCTGCCTTAATTGAAAACACTGCACCACCCACGTACTCGCTGACAGCAATCATAATTTTGGCGGTTTCGGTGCTTGTGAAGCTTTGGATGTTTATTTTTAACCGTAAAATCGGTAAAAAAATTGATTCTGAATCTTTAATTGCTACTGCACAGGATTCACTTAATGATACAATCGCTACTACAGTTATTTTGCTCTCTGCAGGAATTTCTTACTATCTGCCTCTCCCCTTTAATCTCGACGCAGTTATGGGTATTGCAGTTGCTGTATTCATACTGATTTCGGGTATAAACACCGCGCGCGAAACCATAAACAGCATTTTAGGTACACCGCCCGACAAACAGCTAATAGAGGATATAAAAAACACAATTATGTCCTTTAGCGAGTTTGAGGGTATACACGACCTTATAGTGCACAATTACGGTCCTGGAAGACAGTTTGCTTCAGTTCACGTAGAGGTACCGCAGGATATCAACATTGTAAAATGCCACGAGCAGATTGACATTTGCGAAAAGCTTGTAAACGAAAAGCTTGGTATTGAGCTTGTGATACACATGGACCCGATAGACGTTAATAACGAAGCCGTTGCTTTTGCTAAAGTTGAGCTTTCGAATGCTTTGAAATCTATCGACGAAAATCTGACACTTCACGATTTTCGTATGACACCCGAATGTGAAACACGTACTAATTTAATTTTTGATGTGGTTGTGCCATCAAGCTGTAAAATAGCCGAGTATGATTTGAATTTAAAAGTCGCCGAAATGGCAAAGCAAATTAACCCGACCTATTGTTGCGTTATAACCTTTGACCGCGATTTTACAGGCGAATAATTAATACCGTATTAAACGAATAGAGAAGCGCTTATAAAAGCGCTTCTCTATTCTTGTTTATCATTACTGTTTTCAGGTTATTCGTACCAATGAACTGTTGCACTAGGCTCAAATTTAGCAAACTCAGCTAAGGTTTCTTCCTTATTAGCTGCAACATTATCTTTACGCGCGCCATCCTCCCAATAGAATTGGAAGGTAAGAACAGTATGGCGTCTTAAGTCCTGTTTAATATAATAGGTGTTACCGCTTCTCTCAAAAGCGTTATATTCACTTTCAAGGTGACAGTACTTATTGAATATATAATCACTAGGGCAATCTATAATGTTATTATTCCAAGTGAAATTTCTTGTATTATGGTCACGCACCTGACCTACATGAACACCCTGAATACCGCGTATACCCTCTTCTAAACGGGTACCCCAACCGAGAGATGTGAAACGGTGTATGTTGTTATTCATACTCCAGTTATAGAACTCGGCAGGAGATGCGCCGGCCTCCCAGATTTCAATATCGGCATTATTATATTCAAACAAATTGTTGCTCATTGAAACGTTATAGTAATCGCTCCAATCGATATTACCCGCAGTGCCCTGTAAGGTTACTGCCGAATCGAACACATGGTAAATCCAGTTGTTATCCCACTTCATATCGTGGCCGCCGCACCAAGCCTGAATACCGTTACCGTAGCGTACTCCATCACCGTTCATTACACCGCCTATGAAACCAATTTCACAATTGGTGACAGTAATATAGTGGTTGTTAAAGTCGGCAGAAACACCGAATGAGCCCATATATTTTAAAGCAAGGTTGTCTATAGTAATGTTTGAAATATGTGCCGCTATATCGAAGTGTACATTCACCTGTGAAAACTCAATATTATCCCATACGAGAGAAGGCTTACCCTTATCACTGTACAGATAAATTACCGCATTCTCTTTATCATAATAAAAGTCCATATTCTTATAAAGAACGCGTACAGAAGACTTCATAACACCAATCTCTTTACCACCATTGAAGAAGCCGCCTGCAATATCGTTATTACTCGGATAGTTAATCTTCCATACATTTTCTTTTGCTGAAGCAGTCCAGGTTCCATCAGCAAAATCACACTCAGAGCCTAAAATCATCGGCTTATCACCTGTAGTACCGTAAGCACCGTAGGTAACACCACCAACGCAGTTAATTGATTCAGTTAAACGGAATACCGAGCCACGCTCAAAGAGTACCGCGTCACCCGATTTTAGCGTCAATGCCTTAAACCTATCAAATGTAATAGGCTGTGAAGCCGATGTACCGCTATTAGTAGACTTTCCGTTATTGGATACATAATATACAGTACCGCTGACACTATATTTTTCTAAGGTATTAGGCGCACTCATAATTTTCGTGTGCAAAGCATTTCTTTGGGTTTCTGCATAGCCCTTATAAGCAAATGCCTCTTCGGTTTGATACTCTACACCGGTTAGCAGCTCTGTGCGTATAATCGAAATATCGGCACCGTTAATAACATTGTCATCGTTCTTTTCGGCAACGCTGTTAAAATCAGCCTCAGTAAAATCTGTACCTACAAGCTTAGCCGCGTACACAAGGTCACAAATATTAAAGCCCTTTATACCGTTTATATCATCACTTGCTTTATTTGACCACTGGCTGTCCGCAGGATTAGCAAGTGAAACCAATTCCTTAATAAAGCCTGTATCAAGGTAGTCAGCCTTTAATACTTCGACACCGTTGGTCCAATAAGTAACACCCTTACCGCCGCGGTCGCCTGTATAAATATTGCCCCAGAAAGCAGAGTCAAGCTTTACACCGTCAAGACCGCTGTAGAATTTCTGATTTTCTACAATCATATTGGTTTTTGCGGTGTCGCCCTTTTCATAGAAAGCACGGTCAAATATAACACCCTCTGTATATGCGGGCATCTTAATTCCTATAAGACCGTTTGTCTTAGTACATTCAGACGGTATCGCAATTTCTGCCTTAACTGTATAATAGTTATCTGTCTTTTGTTTTGTGATATTTGTAAAATTAGCGGTTGTTCCGCTGATATCTGCAAAGAGTGTCAAATCATCAAAATTATTACTATAAATATTAAACTCATAGCAATATGTTTTGCCCGCGGTGATATATGCCTGACTGGATAAGCTATGAATACCGCCTGAGGTGTAGAAATAAACCATTCTATTAAGATAATCTATAGAGCCGTCGCTTGATTTTACCAACAACTCATACTCACCTGCAGGAATAGAAAGCTGACCGTTTTTAGCAGGATATTTTGTACCGTCCTGTGCTACTGCAGTCAACTGATACTTATCAGTATCAACAGTATATTCACCAGCCTTTTCAGTAAAGGTAATTATATCCTTAATGCCGGTGTTATTTTTGATAACGTAGGTTGGTACATTTGCTAAAGAGGTTTTAAGTGCCTCTTCAAAATTAATTGCACTTCCTGTGGAATTTAAGATTTGCAAAGCCGCATTACTGCCAAAGGCATATCTAACATTTCCGCTTACCAAGTCAATATTATTTGCCTGTTGGAAATCGAGATTGACATTTTTATTGTAGTATGCAGTACCGCTGCTTACAGTACCAAATCTTATCTTTTGATAGTGGCCTAAGCTTAATTTTACATTCAAATCAGAATTATAATATGTTGTCTTGCCGCCACCCAAGGAGAAGAAGGTAATATCTCGCTTTGAGTTGTCCTTGTAACTAATATTAACTGCCTTATTTGCATTGATTTCTGCAGAACCCGCGCCTAAAACAAAGTAGGTTTGAGCTTTGCCCGAATCCATATCAGGAACAACCACATTTGCATTATCGCCAACTATAAAATCGTTAGCATTAAGGTAGATTAAATCTTCCTTTTGTAACTGAAGGTTTACATTTTCTAAGGTTACAGCACCGCAGAAATTCATTTCAACCGTAGCGCCGTTATCTAAAACCGCGCCGCTTATATCCGAGCTAATCTTAAGCTTGAAATTATATGAAATACCCGAAGCATCGCTGTAAGCTACAGGTGTAGTATCCAAAAGCTTCAAATTAACAGTGCTGTCAGCAAAGTTATAGCAACCCTCATCTGCATTGGCTATAGCCTTTTTAAGAGCTTCACCGATTGTTTTAAAGGGAGCCTCAGCCGAGCCGTCGCGGTTGCTGCCTGCATTTGCACTTACATAATAGCAAACATCCTTAGGCTCAACCTTTACATCCATAGTGTAGTTACCGGGTTCAACTGTAAGCCTGCCGTTTTGGATATCACATACAGTGCCATCAGAGGCGGTTACTGTTACCTCGTAATTTTCATTAACAATGTATTCGCCCGCTTTGTCTGTAAAGAAAAGCGCATTCTTTACACCTGATGGATTAGTGAAAATATAAGTTTTTGACGGTAATTTAATATCGGCAGTATTAACCGCATTACCTGTAGAGTTTATAATCTGTACTGCAGCCTCAGGTCCAAACTCTACCGCATTTCGTTTAGAAAGTGTAATACCCTTAGATGCTCTGAAATCAAGATTCAGATTTTTGTTGTAAGTGCCCTTTTGTCCCGCATTTACACTGTCTAAAAGTATTTTTTGGGAATTATTAGGTGCATTATAAATTAAATTAATATCGGCGTTGTAAACAGTACTTCCACCGCCGCCTATTGCAAAATAATCTATACCAACAGTTCCCTCGTTGTTATAAACTATATTCTGAGTTTCAAGCATATTTGTAACGTTATAATTTGTTGCAAAAAATGCCTGAACGTTTGAATAATTGATGGTCACATTATTACCGAGCGTGAAATCCACACCGTTGAAATAAACCTCGCCCCAATGCCCAACATTTATGGTAAGATTACTAAGCTCGGTAGGGCCATTAAAAATTGCCTTTTTATTACTGCCAATATTTAAAACGCCGTTACCTGATTCATCAGCCGATGAAATATCAAGCTTAAAATCATAATCAACATTGCCGATATTGGCACAGTCTATAGCAGAGCTACCGAGAATCTTAAAATAAACTGTGCTGTTAGGATAATTATAATTGCCTTCTTTTGCGTCTGCCACAGCCTTTGTAAGAGCGCCTACAATCGATTCAAAGGGAGCGTTCTTTGTACCCGCATTTGTATCTTTTCCGCTTGCGCCGTCCACATAGTATACGTTCGATTTTTCAGGTGCGGAACACGACAATTCATATTCACCCGCAGGAACTTTAAGTATATTATCCTCGGCGGTATAAGTTTTACCGTCAGCAGAAGTAGCTGTTACATTATACTTAGAAGTATCAACAGCAAATTCGCCTGCTTTGTCAGTAAAGGTAATTAAATCCTTATTACCTGTGTTATTGGTTAAAACAAAAGTTGGAACAGTAGCAAAATCAGCCTCAAGCGCAGTATAATCAACTGTGTTACCGGTTGAGTTAATAATCTGAACTGCCGCATTTGCGCCAAACTTAACACCGCCTACGGTTTTATTTAAGGCAATACCCTTAGAAGCCGCAAAATTAAGGTTTAAGTTTTTATTAAAAGTGGCAATATAATCAGCCGCAAAGGTACCGCCTAAAGAAATTGTCTGGGCGGTATTAGGATTATTATAATTCAAAATAAAATCGTTATCATAAGTAGCTTCTACCCTGCCGCCTATAACAAACCTTGGCCATACGTTAGTACCCGAATAATTAAAATTAAAAGTCTGAGCCTCGGTATATACCGGAATTTTACCATTTACATAGCCGTAGGTTGCCGTATAAAGCGGAGCATACTTGGCACCCCAAATATCAACATCAGAAGCGATTGTCACATTACTGCCACATAAATATACGCTATACGGATAATTGGAGCTTGCAACATTAATATTAATATTTTCAAAAACAATTGGACCGTTAAAATATGTATGCTCTACATAAGGGTTTTGTCCAATTGCAGCACCGCTGGTGTTAGAAGATACATTCAAGGTGAACTTCCAAGAAATATTCTTTAAACCGTCACCCCAATATACTATGTCGCTATCGGTACTGTATGTATCCAATAGCTTAAAATCAACAGTATTCTCAGGTGAGTTATAAGCGCCTGCATCAGCCTTTTCTACAGCATATTTTAAAGCCTCTTCAAGCGTTTTGAACGGAGCATTGGTTGTACCGTCACGTTCCGTTGCTGTACTGTTTGCACTTAAGTAATATGTAGCCTTAGCCTCGTTAGCGGAGGTTGTTAAGCCAATTACACAGCATGACAAAGCAACTGCAAATGCTACAATAATACTAAGCAATTTGTAAATCTTGTTTTTCATAAAGTTCCCCTTCTGTTCAAAAAACTTGAACAAATTTAATAATTTATACGTTTTTAGAGTATAATATCCCAAGTATTTGTTCAATTATAGCACGATTTTTTTGTACAATTCAAGTTTTTCACAAAAGAGGGCAATATTATTAAAAACTTTTAGTAAAAAAGACAATAGAATGAAAAAATAAAGAACTTTCGTTTAATACGAAAGTTCTTTATTTTAGTTTTGTATATAAATCAATAACCTCTTGGCGTAAATGCTTATTTTCCGATAGCTTTAATTGCGGGTCAGATTGCAAAAGCTGTTTCGCCTGTTTTTTAGTATCAAGCAACACTTTTTTATCTGCAAAAATATCAGCAATACGCATCTGCGGAATACCGCTTTGTCGGTTGCCCAAAAAGTCACCAGGACCGCGAAGCTCCAAATCATAATCCGCTATCTTAAAACCGTCAGAGCTGTTTTTAATTACCTCAAGCCGTTTTTGTGTATCGGGCGAATCACTGTCAGATATTAATATACAATCCGATTTATACTCCCCTCTGCCTATTCTTCCGCGAAGCTGATGCAACTGTGAAAGTCCAAAGCGCTCTGCATTTTCTATAAGCATAACCACCGCATTAGGAACGTCAATACCGACCTCTATAACCGTAGTGGCAATCAAAAGTTGTATTTCGCCTTTAGCAAAGCCGGTCATAACAGCTTCCTTTTCGCGCGGGGTCATTTTACCGTGTAAAAGACCTAAGGAATAGCCCTTAAACTCACCGTTTTTAAGCTTTTGGTAATACTCATTAGCAGAGGTAAGCTGAAGCTCCTCATTCTCCTCCACTAAAGGACATACAATGTACCCTTGTCTGCCGTCATTTAAAAACTTCTTTATATAATTATAAATTCGTGTACGGTAGGACGAATCCACACTATAGGTATCAATCTTTTGTCTGCCCTTAGGATATTCGTCAATAATGCTTATATCAAGGTCACCATAGAGAATGTACGAAAGCGTTTGCGGAATGGGTGTTGCCGACATAACAAGCTTATGGGGATTAACGCCCTTATTCTCTAATTTTCCGCGTTGCGCCACACCAAAACGGTGTTGCTCATCAGTAATAACTAACCCCAAATTGCTAAATTCCACATCACTAACCAAAAGTGCGTGGGTGCCTATTATAACATCAATTTCGCCATTTTTAAGCTTTTCTTTTATATCAGTTTTCTGCTTTTTAGTAAGCGAACCTGTAAGCAAGCCGCATTTAATACCTGTATTTTCGGTAATTCTAGAGAGGGTTTTATAATGCTGCTCTGCAAGGATTTCGGTCGGAGCCATCAAAGCCGACTGATAGCCGTTCTTGGCAGTCACAAAGCACAGCGCCGCCGCAACAACCGTTTTTCCGCTTCCCACATCACCTTGAATCAGGCGTGACATAGGTCTGCCCGATTGCATATCACCGATGCATTCCAACACTACCCGTTTTTGTGCATTGGTAAGCTCAAAAGACAAGCATTTTTGAAATTCTTCGAATACATTATTTTTTATTATACAACCGCTTTGTTTATGATTTTTAAGCTTTATAACCGATAAAGCCACCTGAAGACAAAAAAGCTCTTCAAAAACGAGTCTTTTTTTAGCACGCTCAAACGATTCCTTTGTTTTAGGGAAATGAATATTCTCTAACGCATACTTAATATCACAAAGTCCATTCTCTTTGCGAATACTTTCGGGCAAAACATCGGGAATTTCGGCTACTGAAAGCGCCGTTTTAATAAGCTTTTCAATTGTTTTAGAGGTCATATTTTTGCTCGACGGATAGATAGGCTCTATACCTCCGAAATTGACCTCTTTGATTATAGGCGAGCTCATCTGACGAAGCACAAAGCTACCGTCAAGCTTGCCGTAAAAAAGATATTCACTTCCCAAATTAAGACGGTTAGCCAAATAAACCTGATTAAAAAGGCTCACCGAAAAGCGACCGCTCGCATCCTCTGCCAAAAACTTGTAAATAGTTATTCCGCGTCTTGTTTCAACCGTTTCAATCGGGGTGACTATTTTTGCCTTAAGACAAACATTTTCAAAAAAAGGCGCGTTTTTAACCAGAGTAATATTAGTCCAATCAAGATATTTTCGCGGATATAAGCGCAAAAGGGCACCGACTGTATCGATGCCCTTTGATTTTAAAATTTCAGCCCTTTTTAAACCGACACCCTTTAAAAACTGAATATCAGTATTAGCTGTCATTTTAAACACTCCTATTCAACCGAGAGAATGTAATAATAAATCGGCTGACCGCCATTTATAAAGGTGATTTCGGTCTTGGAACCGAACTTCGCCTGCACCTGTTCTTCTATAGACTGTGCCTGCTCTTCAGTTACGTCCTCACCGTAGATAACTGTTATAAACTCACTATCAGGCTTAACCATCTTCTTAAGAAGCTTTAACACGCTCTTCTCAAGGTCGGTTTCAGTAAAGGTAACCTTACCGCCGAGCAATGCCATAATTTCGCCCTGCTTAATTTTAAATCCGTCAAAATCAGCATCGCGTGCGGCAAAGGTAATTTGACCTGTTGCAATACGCTCAGTAGCCTTTTGCATCTCAATAGCATTTGCATTATCATCGCTATCGGGGTCAAAAGAAAGCATAGCAGTAATACCCTGAGGAATTGTTCTTGTATGAATAACAATAACCTTTCTGGTACTAATTGGAATAGCCTGCTCAGCCGCCATAATAATATTTTTATTATTCGGTAAAACAAATACTGTTTCAGCAGGGGTTGCCTCAATAGCCTTTAAGATATTATCGGTACTCGGGTTCATTGTCTGTCCGCCCGAAACGATTGTATCAACACCTAAATCACGGAACAATTCAGCCAAACCGTCACCCGCGCAAACCGACACAAAACCAACTGGCTTTGTAGGCTCTACAGGGGTAAAGGTTTCGGTGCGGTCCGCACTCTTAGCAGGCTTTTTCTTGATATTCTGCGCATCATGCTTAGCTCTTTCGTGCTGGTCGCGCATATTCTCAATCTTAAGGTTAACAAGCTGACCAAAGGTCAAAGCATTCTCAATTGCATTGCCTGGGTGGTCGGTATGAACGTGCACCTTAATAATCTCTTCATCGTCAACCACAACTACACAGTCACCGATAGTTTCAAGGAACATACGAAGCTCGTTAGGCTCCTTAGTAACTTCAGGATTGCGGTTTACTATAAACTCAGTACAGTAAGTAAAGGTTATTTCGGTTTCAAACTCACCCGCAGCGTTAAAGGATTCTTCTCCTTCGCCCTCATCCTCAACTGTAGTAGAATTTGACTTAATTATAACGCCGTCCTTAAATACCGAAAGCATACCCTCAAGTATAATTACAAAACCGCGTCCGCCTGCGTCAACAACGCCTGCCTTTTTAAGAACGGGTAATAATTCGGGAGTTTCATCAAGTGCTTTTTTTGCACCCTCAATAGCATACTCGAAAATTGCCAACTCGTCCTTACCTTGTGCGAGTGCTTCTTTAGCATATTCACTTGCCACGCGCGCAACAGTAAGAATTGTACCCTCTGTAGGCTTCATAACTGCTTTATAAGCCGCCTCAACACCGTAAACAAACGCGTCAGTAATATTCTGCGGTGTTACAAACTCATCATTACCTATACCCTTTGCAAAGCCGCGGAAAAGCAGCGAGGTGATAACGCCCGAGTTACCTCTGGCACCACGCAAAAGTGCAGAAGAATTAACCGAAGCCACCTTACCTGCAGTTTCACCGCTTAGTTTTTCAAGCTCGCGGGCAGAATTTGAAAGTGTCATTGACATATTTGTACCTGTATCGCCATCGGGTACAGGGAAAATATTAAGGTCGTCAACAGCCTTACGGTAATTACTAATATTATTCGCTGCGGATATCCATGCATCACGCAATATATCGCCGTTTATCAAAATAGTACACTCCTTAAAAACAGTAAATAATTACTCTTTAATACCATCAACCTTGACGGTCACCTTTTGAACTTCTATACCGGTTGCTTCTTTCACAACATACTTAACCTTTTCGGTAATACTCTGTGCAATAGCGCTTATATTCATTCCGTAAGTTACAATTATGTGAAGCTCAACCGAAAGATTATCACTGTCACCGATAACCCTTATGCCTGTATCAACCTGTTCTTCCTTAGAAAGCTTACTAAAGATTTTTTGCTTACTGTTGCTGGGCACCATACCCACAACGCCGAAGCAGGAAACCACTTCATTTCCGATAAGCTTAGAAAGATAGGCTTCGCTTAAGTTTATTTTACCTAATCTGGTTTCATAAGATATCATAAAAACACTCCTAATCCAGTTTAATTTTATATGATTCTATTGAAAAGTAAATATCACTCATAGAACTCATATTCACATTTTCAATATTTTCATTGCAAAACAGTACGCCTGTGCGATAACACACAGGAATAATCGGCATATCGCTTTGCAAGGTTACCGCTACATCGCTTATCGAATTTTTACCCTTGTAAAAATCCTTTATAACCTTTGCGCAATCAAACGTTTCTTTTTCTTTACTCTTCTCTTCTTGGTCGTCTTCCTTTTCATCCTTTGAGGATTTAATGCCGTAAGCGGCAGACCCGCCCGAAAGCACAAGAGAAGAAAAATCCATATTTTCAGTTATCTTAACTTCACCTAAATACAAGTCAAAATCACCGCTTTTAAGGCGCTTTTTATAATCCTTATATGAAGCCTTGACAACCGTTATGCCAATACCGTATTCCTTTAATTGAGCTGAGATAAGCTTAGCCGCCGCAACACGCGCAGAATTTTCTTTATTGACAAGCAAAGAAAACCTTAACGCACTATTCGATTTTCTGCGGATTCCATCCTTATCCAATTCATTATACCCTATTTTTTCTAAATTCTCAACAGTTATTTGCGAATTTGGTGTGATTTGTATATTTTGAAGCGATTTTGTTTCTTCCCACAAGGGATTAAAAAAGCCTGTTGCGGCAAGCGCATTATTATAATATGCATCCTTACAAACTGCCTCACGGTTTAAACCGCTTGACATCGCCTGCCTTAATTCGTTAACGGCTAATTTCTTATTCTTATGGTTTATACCAATATACACAAGATTATTAAGATTAATATTAGTTTTAGTACCGCTCATACGCAATATCGTACCATCGGATATATCACTGTAATATATATCAGTAGCACCGATTTCAACAAAGTGAGAAATAGATTCATTATCGGGCGCGTTTATAAGATTAACTGTTTTTATACTGCCCTTTTTACCGTGATAATTTTCATTTTGTAAAAGACAGTTGTTATCCTCATTAACCTTATATCTTCCAGCACCAATCGGCGGAAAAATAACACTGTCAGAATCCTTTCTCTTTTCACTTTTAGCTTTTATAATGGGAAAATCAAGCACATTTGCAAAATAAGGGTCACTCTTTTTTAAATTAAAAATTACTGTGCTGTCATCCTTGGCTTCTACCGAATCAACCCCGTAAAGCTTATTTTTATAGCTGGTTGAAGACTTTTTTGCCAGCTTATACGAATAAACCACGTCACTCGCAGTAAGACGGCTTGCGTCCGAAAATTTTACGTTTTTAAGCTTTACTGTGCAAACATCCTTATCTATTTTTACACTGCTTGCAATACTATAATGAACCTTAAAATTATTATCGGTTTTTACAAGTGGCTCATATAAAAGCTTGCAAAGCTGACGGTTAGTTTCGGTTTTTGCGTCGTACGGGTTAAAGGTATCCGCCGCCGAATAAAGCAATGTCAATGTACTTTTATATTTCTTACTGTCTTTTACTTCTTCGGTTTGCTGCGGCTTGGAAGAAACATCTGCGTTGCTTCTGCACCCGCCCAGAGAAAAAAGCAAAACCAAAACAGAAAAGAGCGCAATTACCTTTTTCATTTATTTGTTCCTATCTATATAAATTCTTTCAATAGCTTGCGTTTTGCCTGTTTTATTATCAATGTCAAAGATACAGCCGTTTAACATACATTCCCCGTTTGCAAGCTCAAATTTCGACATATCATTAGCTTTAAGACGATTAATTATAATTTCCTTTTTTACACCCAAAACCGAATCTATTGGTCCTGTCATACCTAAATCAGTTATATAGCCTGTGCCGTTTTCCAAAATCTGTTCATCTGCCGTTTGTACGTGGGTGTGCGTGCCAAAAAAGGCAGAAACCTTACCGTCCAAATAAAGCCCTAAAGCCCTTTTTTCACTTGTAGCCTCGGCGTGAAAATCCACTACAATTATCTTAGCGCCGTCGTTTTTGGCTTTTTCTATAAGCTCATCTGCCACCGCAAAAGGACAACTGGCATTAAGCCTTTCAAGGTAGATTTTGCCGCTTAAATTTATTACTGCAACCTGTACATTTCCAAAATCTACAAGGCAGTAGCCTTTACCGTTTTGTGCCTCACTTAAGTTATGCGGACGCAGAACAAAGTCATTATTATCTAAATACTCATAGATTTCAGCCCGCCTTAACGAGTGATTACCGCCCGTTAAAACATCCGCACCAAGCATTTGCAGATAATCGGCACTTTTGGGTGTAATTCCATTACCGTCTGCCGAGTTTTCACCGTTTATTATTACCATATCTATCTGCTTTTCTTTCTTTAAAGAGGGTAAAACCTTACGCACATATTCGCAGCCGATAGAGCCGCAAACATCACCTATTGCCAGTATTCGCATTTTACCCACCTCCAAAAGCACATATATAAATATGATACCATATTTTTATTATAAACACAATAAAAAAATTCCCGTGCGAACACGGGAATTTTAATACATAATCTACGATTAGATTTCAGCGAAGTACTTAATTGTACGAACCATCTGGCTTGTGTAGCTGTTTTCGTTGTCATACCAAGAAACAACCTGTACTTCATAAAGGTCGTCAGCAACCTTAGATACCATTGTCTGAGTAGCATCGAAAAGTGAGCCGTAACGCATACCGATAACGTCAGAAGAAACGATTTGGTCTTCATTGTAACCGAAGGATTCGCAAGCAGCAGCCTTCATAGCAGCGTTGATGCCTTCCTTAGTAACGTCTGTACCCTTAACAACAGCGGTAAGGATAGTTGTAGAACCGGTCGGAACAGGAACACGCTGAGCAGAGCCGATGAGCTTGCCGTTGAGTTCAGGAATTACAAGACCGATAGCCTTAGCAGCACCTGTGCTGTTAGGAACGATGTTAGCAGCGCCAGCGCGTGCACGACGAAGGTCACCCTTTCTGTGAGGACCGTCAAGAATCATCTGGTCGCCGGTGTAAGCGTGGATAGTGCTCATGATACCGCTCTGGATAGGAGCATAATCATTAAGAGCCTTAGCCATAGGAGCTAAGCAGTTTGTGGTGCAAGAAGCAGCAGAAATGATGTTGTCTTCTTTAGTAAGAGTGTTTTCGTTTACGCTGTAAACGATTGTGGGAAGGTCGTTACCTGCGGGAGCAGAAATAACAACTTTCTTAGCACCTGCATCGATATGAGCCTGGCTCTTTTCTTTAGAGCAGTAGAAACCGGTGCATTCGAGAACTACGTCAACACCGAGCTCGCCCCAAGGAAGATCCTTAGCGTCTTTTTCAGCATAGATTTTGAGAGTTTTACCGTCAACAGTGATGGTACCAGCTTCGTCATCAGCAGCTACAGTGTGAAGATTTTCACCGATATAACCGCAGTAACCGCCCTGTGCTGTATCATACTTTAAAAGATTAGCAAGCATTGAGGGTTTTGTAAGGTCGTTGATAGCTACTACATCGTAACCTTCAGCGCCGAACATTTGACGAAATGCGAGACGACCGATACGGCCGAATCCGTTAATTGCAACTTTAACCATTGGAATATACCTCCTAAATTTTTTACCTTACTATTTTACTGCATTTTAGTGTGTATTTCAAGTAGTTTGTTTATATTTTAACAATTTTTTTAAATTTTATATAATTTGGCATAATAATCTTATATTTAGGGGGTGGATTATTTGATAGTTTTGCCAAATTCTTTTGAACGTTATCTCGCAAGCTTGCGCATTTTTGTATCACTTTCAATTTTAAAGCACGGACTACAGGCAAAACACCTTGAAAAATTGCAAAAAATCCACCTTGCAGAAGCATTTTTTGATAAAAATTCATTACAAAGTGTAGATATATACCGCCTTATACAGAACCTTTTATATGCAATAAGCTCTATAAAATGCGATTTTAATTTTTCTTGCAACGCAGTAGGTAATTTTTTTATAAATAAAAAGCTCTTCACCATTTTATTATTAAAGTTATGCGAGTTTTCGGATAACATAAGCCTTAACTCACAGGGAAATTATATTATTATAAAATTTCACGGCAAAAGCACAGGTGTTTTCCCAATTATTTCTGCATTAAAAGGTTTTTCTTTTTATGAAACAAAGAGTAATATTTCCTTGATTATTATACCCACTTCCAAAGCCGAAGCACAATCGGTTTACATTGAAAGCGAATGGGAATATTTATTTGATAAGTTTTCTATAGTCAATATATTTTTTATCAATGTTTTTCAATGATATTTCTAATCCAAATTCCCTTTTAACAAAAATAAAACCTATTACGCATTTTGCAAATTCTAAGCTTTGGACTGTAAAATAAAGCGGCACGATAGAAAGACCGGTGAAATTAGCAAGAATATATGCCACAGGCACTGCTATTCCCCAAGTGAATAAGCTATCAAACATAAATGTAATTATTGTTCTGCCGCCTGAACGAATGGTAAAATAGCAGTTATGCGCAAATGCATAAACAGGCATAAGAATTGCCACAACATATAAAAAGTTTGTTGCCATTTCGCGAACTGCTTGCTCAGTATTATAAATATGCGGAACATAAGGCGCAACAGCAGCCAAAACACTACCCATAACACCGCATGTAGCAACTGCTAATGCTAACAGCTTCCAAGTAGAATCCTTTGCTTTTTTAATTTCATTAGCGCCCAAATGCTGCCCTACAATAATCACAACAGCATTACCCATTGTAAGAAATACCACATTAAACAAGTTATTTACTGTGTTGGAAATATTGATAGCCGCTACAACTGAAAGACCGCGCACTGAATAGCATTGAAGCTGCACCGCCATTCCGAGTGCCCACAAAAACTCATTTATAAGTAGCGGGAATCCTTTTTTCAAAATATCCAAACACAGCATTTTAGGTACATATAAGCTTCTAAATGCCGATTTTATAAATTCGAATTTTTGGTGACGCACTGCAGTTAAAACGACTATAAAAATCATTTCAATATATCGCGACAAAACGGTCGCTATCGCCGCACCCACAACACCAAGTTTCGGGAAACCGAACTTACCGAATATAAGTAAGTAGTTAAAAACAAGATTAACAAAAATCGTGATAATGCTTGCCGTCATCGGAAGCTTTGTTTCACCAGTTTCGCGCAAGGTACTTGAATAAGCCTGTGATACCGCAAATGGCAACAATCCTATTATCATTACCCTTAAATAATCCGTAGCATATCCTAAAGTTAATGCTACATCCTCGGGTGCGGTGTCTTTGGCTAAATACATTGAAATAAGCGGTTTTGCCAAAACAAAAAATACCGTACCGCATATTAAAAACATCGAAATGCCTATCACCATTTTTGCTCTAAAACAATGTCGTACACCTTCTGTATCGCCAGCACCTGCATACTGAGTAGAAAAAATGCCCGCACCTGCAAGTCCGCCAAATATACAAAGGTTAAAGATGAATATAAGTTGATTTACAATGGCAACTGCAGACATTTCAAGTGTGCCAACACGTCCAACCATAATATTGTCAAGTAGATTAACCACATTTGTAACCGTATTTTGTACAATCATCGGCAAAACAATTGCTATAACTCGACGGTAAAATGCCTTATCGCCAATCAGCTTACTTTTCAGTTTTGATATTGTCATTTTTCTCTCCTGTACATTCAATAACTATCGAAAATATCTTATACAATTTTTACATATTATCACAAAAAAATAGAGATAGCAACAGCTATCTCCTAAAATCAATATAAGCTCACACCCTGAAAACTGAACAAGTAATGGAAGAGGAATCGAAAATAGGTCAAGCCCTCGGTCTATTAGTACTGCCTAGCACACATGTCGCCATGCTTACACTTGCAGCCTATCAACCCGGTAGTCTTCCGGGGACCTTACTAGCTTATGCTATGGGAAATCTTATCTTGAGGTTGGCTTCACGCTTAGATGCTTTCAGCGTTTATCCAATCCATACTTAGCTGCCCAGCTATGC
>JAFXCZ010000008.1 GCA_017516445.1 Clostridia bacterium | reverse complement strand
GCATTCTGTTTGCAACACCCTGTGTATCAAGGCTTCCGCGTACGATATGGTAACGTACACCAGGTAAGTCCTTAACACGGCCGCCACGGATAAGAACAACGCTGTGTTCCTGTAGGTTATGGCCGATACCGGGGATGTAAGCAGAAACTTCGATACCGTTTGAAAGACGTACTCTGGCAATCTTACGAAGAGCTGAGTTAGGCTTTTTAGGGGTAGAAGTCTTAACCGCTGTGCACACGCCACGCTTTTGCGGTGAATCGTTATCGGTAAGCTGACGCTTCATTGAGTTGTAGCCCTTTAAAAGAGCAGGAGCTTTAGCTTTCTTTTCGATAGTAGCACGACCACTGCGAACCAATTGGTTAAAGGTAGGCACTTTTCCATCGTCTCCTTTCTTCAAAAGTTATGAAAAATTACGGCAAAACATAATTTCGCATAATATTTCACGCTAGAACATTTTATCACAATAAATCCAGATTGTCAAACCTTTTTTTAATTATTTTTTCATTGACTTTATTTTATCTATGTTATACAATGTATGAAGAGAATTAGAGTAGGTATAGGTGAACACAATGGGTGGTATAATTTCTAACTCAGTAATAAAAAGGCTACCAAGATATTATAGGTTTTTAGGTGAGTTAAAGGCTTCTGGTATGACTAAAATTTCTTCGAGGGAATTGTCTGAAAAAATGGGTCTTACCGCAAGTCAGATAAGGCAGGACCTTAATTGCTTTGGCGGTTTCGGTCAACAGGGCTACGGTTATAATATTGACATTTTACAGGAAGAAATTGCATATATTTTAGGTCTTGACAAGCCTAAAAGCATTATTCTTATCGGCGTGGGCAATTTAGGACGCGCGGTTACTATGCATATGAATTTTGAATCTAAGGGCTTTCATTTAATAGGTCTTTTTGATTCTAAGGAATCTATTGTAGGGCAGATTGTAAAAAATCAGCCTGTAAGAAGTATTGATTCGTTGGATGAATTCTGCCGTGAGAATATGCCTAAAGCAGCAATACTTTGTATACCAAAAAACGCGGCTGAAAAAATCGTTAATCAGCTTATGAAATTGGGTGTTAAGAATTTCTGGAATTTCAGCCATTATGATATTGCGGTGAATAATCCCGAAGCTAAGGTTGAAAATGTTCACTTAGGTGATAGCCTTACAAGGCTTTCTTATAAAATGACAAATAAATAATTCGGAATTAAAGGGCGACCAAACGGTCGCCCTTATTAGTATAATGAAGTTAGAAGCGAAAGCTGTAAATTAGTAGAAAAAACGGACGGTTTTGACCGTCCGTTTTGTTATTTAATAGGTTTTGGGTTATTGGTTTTACCTAATATATAATCTGTTGAAGTGTTATAAAAATCAGCGAGAGCCACAACAAAATGTGTAGGGATTTCTCTTTTTCCTGTTTCATAATTGCTGTAAACTCTTTGGTCTATACCAAGGAAAGAAGCAACCTCTTTTTGAACTAAATCTTTATCTTCGCGTAAATCTTTAAGCCTTGGATAATACATATATCCTCCCATTAAATTATTTCTTCTTTTTATGTATATTTCGGATTGTTTTCTTTGGTTTTTGGTATGCGGTTTTTTGGTCGCGAGGGGGAGCGGCAAGACAGTTTTTACCCGTGCCTATAAGGTCAAAGCGTTTTGCTTTTTTGAGTGCAGATAACACAAGCTCGCGGTTTTCGGGCTTGAAGTACTGCAAAAGGGCACGCTGTTCCGCCTTTTCCTTGGGTGTTTTAGGAACATAGACCGGCTTCATTGTGTTGGGGTCTAATTCGGTATAAAACATACAGGTTGAAACGGTGCCGGGTGTGGGGTAAAAATCCTGCACCTGTTCAGGATGCAGATTGTTGCGTTTTAAAAACAGCGACAGCTCAATTGCGTCATTTATAGTGCTTCCGGGGTGGGAGGACATTAAATAGGGCACAAGGTACTGCTTTTTGCCTGCGGATTTTGTAAGCTCGTAAAAACGCTTTTCAAAGCGGTTATAAACTTCAATATTAGGCTTGCCCATATATTTTAAAACATTGTTTGAGCAATGCTCGGGCGCTACCTTTAATTGTCCGCTTGTGTGATGGGTGACAAGCTCCTTAAAAAAGGTGTCATCCTTATCGGCAACAAGGTAATCGAAGCGTATGCCGGAGCGTATAAAAACCTTTTTAACCTTTGGAAGCCGTCTGAGTTCGCGCAAAAGGGTTAAATAGTCGCTGTGGTCAACCTTAACTGCAGGGCACATTGTGGGGGCTAAGCACTTTTTATCAGCGCAAAGACCGTGTTTTTCCTGTTTCTCACAGGACGGAAAACGGAAATTAGCCGTGGGGCCGCCGATATCGTGTATATATCCCTTAAAATCGGGCATTTGTGTGATTTTTTTAGCCTCCTCAATGACCGATTGGTGACTTCTTGCAGTGATTTGTCTGCCCTGATGATATGCAAGGGAACAGAAGTTGCAAGCACCGAAGCAGCCGCGGTTATGAATTATAGAAAATTTAACCTCGGCAATACCGGGCACACCGCCCATATTTTCATAGCTTGGGTGATAATCACGCATAAAGGGGAGAGAATACACCTTGTCCATTTCCTGCTCGGTAAGCGGAGGCATAGGTGGATTTTGCACTAAAATTTTATTGCCGTGCTTTTGTATAACTGTTCTGCCTCTTATGGCATCTGCTTCGGTATGCTGTATTTTACAGGATATAGCATATTGCTTTTTGCCCTGCTCGTCGGGTGTTTTTATCATCTCAAAGGACGGACATTCCTGAGCCTTGGGAATAGGTGTATAGTTTTTGCTTTCTACACAGTAGCAGGTGCCTAAAATATCGGTAAGCTCGGTTATTTTTTCACCTGCATTCAAGCGGTTGGCAATCTCTACAATATGCTTTTCGCCCATACCGTACATCAAAAGGTCTGCGGTAGAATCTATTAATATAGACGCGCGCACTTTATCGTCCCAATAATCATAATGGGCAAAACGGCGCAGCGACGCTTCAACACCGCCTATTGCAATGGGTACGTTCCCGTAAATTTCACGCAGCTTTTTGCAGTAAACAATGGTTGCTCTATCAGGGCGGGCGCCTGCCTTACCGCCCGGGGTGTAAGCATCGTCACTGCGACGCTTTTTAGCGGCAGTGTAGTGGGCTACCATAGAGTCAATATTACCGCCGTTTACCAAAAAGGCAAGACGGGGCAGACCAAAGCGTTTATAATCCTCTTCACTTCGCGGTTGGGGAATAATGCAAACCTTATATCCCTCACTTTCAAGCACGCGCGAGATTATTGCAGTGCCAAAAGACGGGTGGTCAACATAAGCGTCCCCCGTCACTATTATAAAATCGGGCTGTTGCCAGCCAAAATTTTTCATTTCTTTTTGCGTTATAGGTAAAAACGGCATAAAATCACCTTAAAAACTTATATACATAAGTATAGCATAATTTTTTTACTTTAACAAGGAGTATTATAAATGACATTTTTTGAGTGGTTTTATAAAACGGTCATAGTCCAGAGCATTTGTGTGTTAATTATTCTTGCAAGCGTTTTGGTTATAAAATATTTCTTCAAAGGTACATTTCAAAAAATTGAAACCTTTTACAAGCAAGAGATTATGGCGGATACAAATGTCAGCGAGGTTTTAGAGGGTGAAATTTAAGCTTTTCGGCACCGAAATATACTTATCCTTTTTATTTATGGCTTTTATAACGGCTATGCTTGCTACCGATAAAACAGGCTTTATGCTTCCCACACTTTTTGCCGTGCTTATGCACGAATTCGGCCATTTATTTATAATGTGGGTGCTTGACTGCACACCAAAAAAAATAAAGCTTATCCCCGCAAGCGTGCAAATAGTAAATTCCTTTTCGCGCGGGTACAAAAATGATATTTTAATTGCGCTGTCGGGTCCTTGCGTAAATCTTTTGCTTTTTTCGGTGCTTTATTATAACTATTTATGCTTTAAAAATGAGTTTACCTTGTATTTTGCCTTGCTTAATTTGCTTATAGGTGTATTTAATCTGTTACCTGTAAAGGGGCTTGACGGCGGAACAATACTGTTTTCATTGCTTTGCAAGTTTACCGATATAAATAGGGCGGTTTTAATTGTAAAACTTATAACCGCAATTTTTGCATTGGCGGTGATAATAACAGCGGTTTTGTTGACTATTGGAGGGAAATTAAACGCTTCGCTCTATATAATAGGTATATATTTATTAATAATGTGTCTTATAAAAATATAAAACCGAGGTAATCCTCGGTTTTTATATTTTTATTCCTCGTGCCAGAAAAGCTTTGCGTTTCTTTCAAATTTTTCTTCATAGAGCTTAAAAAATTCTTCCTTATTATATGCAATAAACTGATTGCGCTCTTCTTTTCTGAGATTATCCTGAAGACCTTGGAGTAACGGCTCTAAGGTGCGGTATGAGGTTCTTACGTGCACCTCATTGCCCGAAATAACCATTCTCTTTTTATCGCTTGGGTGGGTATTCCAATGTATAATTTGTCTAGCAGGGCAGTCGATAATGTTATTTCTGAAGTAAATTTTTTCAATGAATAACAATCTTTCCTGATAGCCTGTTGTAGAAAGCAGACAGCCCTCAATACCGCGGATACCGCCGTCATTTCTACGGGTGCCCCAACCCATACTTGTAAAGCGCATTATGTTTTCATCCATATGGTAGTTTATAACCTCACAGCCGGTAAGTCCCCAGAACTCAATATCGGCATTGTTATATTCAAACAGGTTTCTGCTGAAAGAGAAGTTTTCATAAATAGTATCATACATATGGCACTGCCAGGTAACTGCGCTGTCGTAGGTTTGGTAGAACCAGTTGTTTTCAACCTTAACGTCGTACATATGCATTCCGGGGAAGCCTGCCCAAAATTCAATAGCGTTACCAAAGCGTACGGTTTTACCGCCGTTATAGCGGCCGCCTGTGAAGCCAAATTCACAGTTAGTGATGTTAATATTATTTTTTATATCAGGTGCGTGAACACCGAAAGAAGCGGTATATTTTAAGCATAAATTATCAACGGTTACATGGTGTGAGTCACGAAGTATGAAAAGGGAAGTGTTAGGCATAATTTCAATATCGTGCCATGTTTCATTCGGTTTTCCAACGCTGTAAAGATAGAACTTCTTTTCTTCTTCATCGTGGAAGTAGTCGCCGTTTTCTGCCATGCCGTCAAAGCGGTCAAAATACTTTTGAACGCCTATGATTTTACTGTGATCTAATATACAGCCGCCTGCAAGCGGATAATCAAAATCAATTGCCCAAATATTAGGCTTTACCTCTACCCAAGAGGTGTTTTCGGCATAGTTTTCGGGCGAGCCGAAAATACGGGGCTTTGCGCCCTCTCCGTAAGAGCCGTAGGTAACACCGTCAACTGCTTCTATGGTATCGCCTAAGCGGAAAATATCGCCACGCTTAAAGAGTACCGCATCGCCTTCTTGAAGTGGGAGTGCGTGAATAGCGGCAAGTGTCTTTATAGGCGCTTCGGGAGATTTACCGTTGTTTTTATCATCACCGTCTACAGAAACATAGTATTTTGTTCCTTTAATTTCGTAAAGCACTTCGGTATTAGGTGTGCCGAGTATTTTTGCAAGCATCTCGTCAGCGGCATCTTGTCTATAGCCTACTCTTGGTGTGCCGTAATCGGGGCGAAGCTTTGCAACCTCTAACTCGTCGGTTATATCAATATTAATTACATTTGGGTTTTTCATAGCAATTTCTCCTTATATAGACAGTTATTCATCCCAATGGATTTCGGTATCCTTGTCAAAGCGGGCAATATTTTTAATCAGGTCTTCTTTATTAATGCCTGTTCTTATATGGCGCGGCTCGGTTTCAATATCCCACTGAAGTCCTTGCAGGCAAGCGTCAAGGGTGCGGTATTCCGATTTTATATAAAATTTATTACCGCTAATATGAATTTCGGGTTTGTTTTCGGGACGCCAGTTCCAATTAATAACCTGTCTTGCAGGGCAGTCAAGAATATTGTCGGTATATTGAATATTTTTAATATTCAATTCAATATCTACAAGACCTGTAACCGCGCTTATACAGCCCTCAATACCGCGGATACCACCGTCATTTGTACGTGTACCCCAACCCATACTGGTAAAGCGGCAGATGTTTTTATCCATAATAAAGTTTTCTACCGTGCAGCCTGTAAACGCCCAGAATTCAATATCGGCATTATTGTATTCAAAAAGATTTTCTGCAAAGGTTATGTTACGGTAAATAGAGTCGTTTGGTAGGCCTTGCCAAGTAACTGCGCTGTCGTAGGTTTGATAAAACCAGTTGTTTTTAATAACAACGTCTTCAATGCAAACCTCGGGAAGCCCTGCCCAAAGCTCAACAGCGTTACCCATACGCACTTTACCCGACCAACGACCGCCTATGTATCCAAACTCACAGTTGGTTATATTGATATTGTTCTTTATATCGGGTGCGTGTACGCCAAAGAATGAAGTATACTTCATACATATATTATCTACCGTAACGTTCTTGGAATCACGAAGTCTGAAAATGCAGATATTAGGCATTATTTCGATATCGTGCCATTTATCACTTGGCTTTCCAACACTGTAAAGGTAGAATTTCTTTGCTTCTTCATCGTGAAAGTAGTCGCCGTTTTCTGCCATACCGTCAAAGCGTTCAAACCTTTTCTGAACACCTTTGATTTTGCCGTAGTCTAATGTACAGCCGCTGGCATAAGGGAAGTCGAAATCAATCTCCCAAATATTAGGCTTTACTTCTACCCAACTGTCATTTTCGGCATAGTTTTCGGGCGAGCCGAAAATACGGGGCTTTGCGCCCTCCCCGTAAGAGCCGTAGGTAACACCGTCAACTGCTTCTATCGTATCTCCTAAGCGGAAGATATCGCCGCGTTTGAAGAGTACTGCATCGCCATCTTGGAGTGGGAGTGCGTGAATAGCGGCAAGTGTCTTTATAGGCGCCTCGGGAGATTTACCGTCGTTATTATCATCGCCGTCTACCGAAACATAATATTTTGTGCCCTTAATTTCATAAAGCTCTTCGGTATTAGGAGTGTTTAAAATTTTTAAAAGCAGAGCATCAGACTCTGTTTCCATATAGCCCTTTCTTGTGTTGTCATAATCAGGGCGAAGCTTGGCAACAGCTAATTCGTCGGTTATATCAATATTAATTACGTTTGGGTTTTTCACAATAAATCTCCCCTTATTTTCGAGTGTAAATTATGGCTTTTTTCACAAAAAAGCGGGTGATTTTCACTGCTTTTTTAGAATTATAGCACACAGTATTTTCAATTTCAAGAAATAAAACGCTTAAAAATGTAACTGTATTGCCCAATATTATTTACATTTATAAATAAATTGACATTACCCATTTTTTTAAGTATAATTCAAGTTATGAAGATAGGTAATATTGAAATTAATGGATTTGCTGCTCTGGCTCCAATGGCGGGTGTCGCTGATAGGGCTATGAGAGAAATATGTGTGCGCTACGGTGCGGGCTTTACTGTGGGTGAGCTTACAAGCTCTAAGGGTGTGTCACTTGGTGATAAAAAATCCTTTGAGCTTTTGGCTTGTTCGCAAAATGAACGTCCTACGGCTTCTCAGCTTTTCGGGCGCGAGCCTCAGACTATGGCAGATGCGGCAAAAAGGGCGGTCGAATTCGGTCCCGATTTTATTGATATAAATATGGGCTGTCCTGCACCTAAGGTGGCAGGAAATCTTTGCGGCAGTGCGCTTATGCGTGACGTAGCCTTAGCTGAAAGCATTGTAAAAGCGGTAGTAAATGCTGTGGATATTCCTGTTACGGTTAAAATGCGTACAGGGTGGGACAGTGATAGCATCAATGCGCCCGAGCTTGCAAAAAGGTGCGAGGCGGCAGGTGCTAAGATGATAACAGTTCACGGCAGAACACGCAAGCAGATGTATGCGCCCAGTGCTGAATATGAAACTATAGCTAAGGTTAAAAATTCGGTAAAAATCCCCGTTGTTGCTAACGGTGATATAGTTGACGGTAAAACCGCTAAAAAGGTTTATGAAATAACAGGCTGTGACTATGTAATGGTAGGCAGAGCGGCACAGGGTAACCCCTTTGTGTTTGAAGAAATTAACGCTTATCTTGGCGGAAAAGCCTATACACCGCCAACGCTTCAAGAAAAATTTGAGGTTTTACTGCAACAGGTAGAGCTTATGAAGAGGTATAAGCCTGAGCGTGTTGCTATACTTGAATCCCGCAAGCATACCGCATGGTATATGACGGGACTTAAGGGTGCTGCTAATATCCGCAGAATGTGCGGTGAGATAGCTTCACTTGAGGATATACACAGAATTATTGAATTTGCTCTTGAACAAAACAGGGATTTGTGATAGAATTTATTGGTTGAAAGGAATGATATTATGTCAGGACATAGTAAATGGAGTAATATTAAACGTAAAAAGGAAAAGACCGATGCCGCAAAGGCGAAGGTTTTCACCAAAATTGGCAGAGAGATTGCCGTTGTTGTAAAGCAGGGCGGTGCTAACCCTAACGAAAATAGCAAGCTAAAGGATGTAATCGCAAAGGCAAAGGCTGCAAATGTGCCTAATGATAATATTGAAAGAATTATTAAAAAGGCTGCAGGCGAGGGCGATAACACTAATTATGAGGAATTGGTGTATGAGGGCTACGGCCCTTGCGGTGTAGCAGTTGTGGTTGAGACCCTTACTGATAACCGCAACCGTACTGCAGGCGAAATGCGTCACTATTTTGATAAGTGCGGCGGTAACTTAGGTCAATCGGGCTCGGTTACATTTATGTTTGACCGCAAGGGTATGATAGTGATTGAGGGCGACGGCTTAGAGGAAGACACCGTTATGGAGGATGCTTTAGAAGCAGGCGCTGAGGATTTTGAGTTTGACGGTGAAATTTTTGAAATCTCGACAGAGCCAAATTCCTTAGGAAGTGTAAGAGATGCGCTTGAAGAAAAGGGATATAGCTTCCTTTCGGCAGAGGTTGCTTACGTTCCGCAGACAATGTCTTCTATCGATGATGCTGATATGGTTGTGAAAATGGAAAAGCTTATAGATATGCTTGAAGAAAATGATGACGTTCAAGCCGTTTGGCACAACTGGGAAATGCCTGAAGAATAGTAAATATCCACTCGCATTTGAATTGCGGGTGGATTTTTTTGTTGAGAAGATATTGACATTTGCGCTCTAATATGTTAGAGTACAAGTGAACTCTAACGCATTAGAGAAAGGAAGAAAGATTATGAATACACCCAAAGTGTTTGAGAGTGAATACCGCTTTTGCCTAATTTTGTGGGAAAATGAGCCTATTAAGAGCAGTAAGCTTGTGGAGCTTTGCAAGGAACAGCTTGGCTGGAAGCCTACGACGACATATACCGTTATTAAGCGTTTGTCCGAGCGCGGTGTATTAAAAAACGAAAATACTGTTGTCACTTCGCTTGTGAGTAAGGATGAGGTACAAGCGGCAGAAATAAATGAAATGGTAGAAAAGACCTTTGAGGGCTCTCTGCCTGCCTTTATTGCGGCGTTTACAAAGCACCAAAAAATCTCACAAAAAGAAATTGATGAGGTTCAGCATATGATAGACCGCTACAGGAAAGGGGAATGACAATGGCAGATATCTTTCTTAAGGTTGTTAATATGAGTATTTCGGCAGGCTGGATTGTGCTTGCGGTGTTGCTTTTGCGAATATTACTTAAAAAAGCACCAAAATGGATAAATGTATTTTTATGGGGAATTGTCGGTGCGCGGCTTGTTTTTCCGTTTTCTATTGAGAGTGTAATGAGTCTTATACCAAGTGCCGAAACAATTAGTATGGTGCCCGATGCACCAAGACCGCATTTTGAATCCGGTGTTACGATTGTAGATAATCAAGTAAATGATTATTTGCAAGGGTATTATTTTGAGGGCGTTTCAAGACCAACGGGACATTTTCTGGATATTACAACCATATTGGCAATAGCTTGGCTTATCGGTATTGCGGTACTTTTAATATATACTGCCATAAGCTATTTAAGGCTTAGGAAAAGAGTAAAAACCGCTGTATTGTATAAGGATAATATTTTTCAAAGTGAGAATGTGGCTTCGCCCTTTGTGCTTGGTATTATAAGCCCAAAAATTTATCTGCCGTTTAATATGAGTGGGCAGGATATAGAGCACGTTATTGCGCACGAGCAGTCGCATATTTACCGTAAAGATTATTTATGGAAACCGCTCGGATTTTTTATTCTCTCAATTCATTGGTTTAATCCTCTTGTGTGGCTTGGGTATGTCATCTTATGCCGCGATATAGAGCTTGCCTGTGATGAAAGGGTTATAAAAGAGCTGGATACCGAGCAAAAAGCGGATTATTCCGCGGCACTTTTAAGTCTTAGTATTAATCGCCGTATGATTGCCGCTTGCCCGATAGCCTTTGGCGAGGTTGGGGTAAAAAACAGAATTAAAGCGGTGCTTAATTATAAAAAGCCTGCATTTTGGCTTATAGCAGTTGCAGTAATTTTAAGTATAATAGCGGGCGTTTGCTTTTTGACAAATCCTAAAACTATGCCTAAAAAAGCAGAAAACTATGCGGTTAATTGTTATAATGTCGGTGCTAAGTGTAATGATGTTGTATATGAGTATTTATACGGCGACCTAGAAGCAGATACACCCAGCATATTTGTCAAGTGGACTAATAATACTAATGATGAGCTTTGCTTTGGGACGCAGTATCTTATTTATAAGGACAATGAAATTTTAAAACCGAAAAGCGAAATTGCTTTTGATAGTATTTTATGTGTTGTAAAATCGGGCAAAAGCAAATCGGAAAATTATGACTTGTCTGCTTACGAATTTAAAAAAAATCAAATTTACACGCTCGAGAAAACCTTCTATTTAGCAAGTAATCCAGAGCAAAAATATAAAGCGAGTGTAAGCTTTTCTATCAATGAAACCTATTCCTTTGTGGGTAAGCAGTACGCGGGCGAAAAGGTTGTATACGAAAACGGCAGTTATTCGTTAATTATTACTGAAGATAATATTCCGCAGTTTGTGATTTCAAAACCTCAAATGGCGTTTTCAAAACTTGACGCTTCTTCAAATTCTTGGGAGCGGATTGATTATCTACAGAGAATTAAGCTTGAAAAAGCAAATTTTGACGAGTTATTTACAAATGAAATCTGGGATAACGGATATTCTGCAAGCAAAATTAGAGAAAATAACCTCGAAGCCTTTTCAGCCTTCGATTTAAAGGGTAGAATGTATTATTTGTTAGAGCAGAAAAACGGGGATATTTATATTGCGCAAAGTGGCACAGTCACAAGTGATTTTCGTTGGCTGTTTAAAATGCGGGAAACCCAAGAAACAATCACCGAAGAAGTTATAAGGGATGAGGTTATAAAGGAAGCACCCGAAATGGTGGTGGTAAGTGACGATATCGGTATTACTGCTTTGCAGGGTACAACCGATTGGACCTATGAAGCCGATAACGGTAAGGCGGTTACTACCGTTGCTGACAGTATGCATCCGTTACAGGCAAAGAAATTTATGCCAGTATTGGATATAGTGCCGACACAATTTTCATACGATGACCCCTTAAGTGCGAGAATACAGTTTAATGTTAAAAACACAAAATCAGTTCGAACAATGTTACCCGATGAGGTATATGTGCATTGTTGGGATGAAAGTTGTTGGGGAAATGCTGGTGCCAAAAGCGAAGAAATTAAGGTTAATATAGTTAACGGTAATTTCTTTTTTAAGTTAAAGGATGGAAACTATATTTACGAGGTTACAGCACATTGGCGCTCTGCTAAAAAATACAGCGGAACTTCAACCTATAGTTTTTACACTGTAAAGCCTAAGATAAAATCTTAAGCAGAAAAATTAAACGGCAAGGAGAAATCCTTGCCGTTTTGCTATTGTTCAAGCTCTATTTTACAGGCGAACATTATGTCGCCTTGGGTATTCGTACCTTTAGCTAAAATACCGTTTTCAGCTTTTAAGGTGTGGATATTAAGGGTAGTACCCTGCGTTACTTCCTTGCGGTAATCAATCTGAAAAACCTTTAATATTTCGTTTTCCTTTGGGTTTATGGCATCCATAACAAAATTTGCGTATTTTGTATTATTTACGTGGTCGTTAGTGTCAAGGTCGCTAAACCCTGCGTTTACGGTGTAGTGGGTATTTTCGGCTTCAAAGTCGTGTATTTTGCCAAGCTTTTCGGGGAACATCATTTCATCATTAAAGCCCTCTGTAAAGGGGTATAAATCGGGAACGCTTAAAAACTTTCGCTTTTCGCTGTCAATTACAACCCAGTCAGAGCTACCTATAATAAGCTTTTTGCCGTTTTGGTCAGTGATGCAGTATTCTCTGCGGTAGCTAAGGCGGTTAGGTGCAAGCGGCCATGTTTTAACCTTTATTTGCTCGTACCGTTCGGGAGCGGATAATACCTCGAATTTAATGCGTGTCAGCACCCATAAATAGTTTCTGTTTAGCATATCAATAAAGCCTACACCTAATTCCTCGGCGTGTCTACCTGCTGCGTCTTGAAATAAATCAAGCACAGCCGACGGCTTTATACGGTTGAATTTATCAAAATCCCCTGCGCGAAGTGTGTATTCTTTTTCAAAGGTTTTGTTCATGGCTTTCTCCGTTTGCGTTTTGATAAGTGAAAATATATCATAAAATGCGGAAAAAGTCAATAATACTGCTTGACATTATCGCTTTAAAGTGTTAAAATGTTCTACATTAGAAATATTATCTTTTTTTGGGGGATATAATGGTAATTACAGATTTATTGGAAAGAAATGCCCGCCTTTACGGCAACGAGATTGCGCTTGTTGAGGTTAACCCGTCTGAAGAGCGTGACAGTGCGGTTACCTGGCGCGAGGCAAGTCTTATAGAAAGCGCAAACGGTGCGCCCTATCGCAGAGAGATGACTTGGTCGGATTTTGACCGTAAAGCCAACCGCTTTGCAAATCTGCTTTTAAGCCGCGGTATAAAAAAGGGAACAAAGGTTGCAATTCTTTTGATGAACTCTTTAGAATGGCTTCCTATATATTTTGGTATTTTAAAGGCAGGCTGCCTTGCAGTACCGCTTAACTTCCGCTATTCTGGGGATGAAATTAAGTATTGCTTAGAGCTTGCCGATTGTGAGGTTTTGGTTTTCGGGCCCGAGTTTACAGGACGTATGGATACGGTATATAAAGATTTACCTCAGGTTAAAACTATGCTTTTTGTCGGTAAGGATAAACCTTTTTATACCGAAAACTGTGAAGAGCTTATGACATATTGCTCAACCTCGGCACCGCCTGTGGCATTGGATGAGGACGATTACGCGGCAATTTATTTTTCCTCGGGCACAACAGGCTTCCCTAAGGCTATTTTACATAGACACAGAGCATTGTTGGCTTCTTGCAAAACTGAGCAAAATCATCACGGACAAACACGTGAGGATGTTTTCCTTTGCATACCTCCGCTTTATCATACAGGTGCTAAAATGCACTGGTTTGGCAGTCTTTTGTCGGGTAGCAAGGCTGTATTACTCCGCGGTGTTAAGCCTGAATGGATTTTACGTACCGTTACCGAAGAAAAATGCACAATAGTATGGCTTTTGGTGCCGTGGGCACAGGATTTGCTTGATTCTATTGAGTCTGGCAAGCTTAATATGGAGGACTACCTTTTATCACAATGGCGTCTTATGCATATCGGCGCACAGCCTGTACCGCCAAGTCTTGTAAAGCGTTGGCTTAAACATTTCCCGAATCATCAGTACGATACTAACTACGGTCTTAGTGAATCTATAGGCCCCGGCTGTGTGCATTTAGGTGTGGAAAATGTTCATAAGGTTGGCGCTATCGGTAAAGCGGGATACCTTTGGGAAGTTAAAATTATTGATGAAAACGGCAACGAGGTTGCTGACGGAGATATAGGTGAATTGGCGGTCAAGGGCCCAGGTGTAATGGATTGTTATTATAAAAATCCCGAAGCTACCGATGAAATTCTAAAAGACGGTTGGCTTTATACGGGCGATATGGCTAAAAAGGACCAAGACGGATTTATCTATCTTGTTGACCGCAAGAAAGATGTTGTAATCTCGGGCGGCGAGAATATTTATCCTGTTCAGATTGAAAATCTACTTCGTAAATTTCAAAAGGTTAAGGACGTTGCAGTAATTGGTCTTCCCGATTCGCGTTTAGGTGAAATTGCCACTGCTATTGTAGAGGTAAAAGAGGGAATAGATTGTACCGAGGAAGAAATAAATGAATTTTGCAAAGAACTGCCTCGTTATACAAGACCCAGAAAGATTATTTTTGATAAGGTTCCCCGTAATCCAACGGGCAAAATTGAAAAACCTGCGCTTCGTAAAAAATACTGCCCTGACGGACTTGTAGAGGCGCAAATTAACAGTTAGTCAAGGTGACTTAATATGAGTAATAATGTAAAAAATTCATATAGGTGGATTATTCTTGCAGCATCAGTATTTGCAATGCTGTTTGCCGGAATTATCTATGCTTGGTCAATCCTTAAGGTACCCTTTGTTGAGGATTTTGGTTGGAAGGTAAATGAGCTTTCCCTCAACTTTACGCTTACAATGTGTTCTTTCTGTTTGGGCGGTCTTTTGGGTAGCTTTTTGTCTCGTAAAATCGGTGTTAAGGCGTCGGGGCTCGGTTCGGCCTTAATGGCGGGATGCGGTATGGCATTTACAGGCATTTTAGACAGCACTAATGTGGTAGTGCTGTATTTTACCTATGCGGTTTTGGCAGGGCTTGGTATAGGCATTGCTTACAATGTGGTGATTTCTACCGTTACCGCTTGGTTCCCTGATAAAAAAGGCTTTTGCACAGGCGCACTTATGATGGGCTTTGGCGCAAGCTCTCTTATACTTGGCAATATTGCTGATTTGGCTTTTAAAAGCAATCTTGGTTGGCGAGGTACATATATTTGTTTGGGAATTGCGCTTTTTGTTGTTTTGGGTGTTGTGAGTTTATTTTTAAAGCGTCCCCAAGATGATGCGGTTTTACCAAAATCAAAGAAAAAGGGTAAAAGCTGCTCAGAAGATTTTGAACAAACGGATTATACCACAAAAGAAATGTTAAAACGCTCTTCTTTTTGGCGTGCATTTTTGCTTCTGGCTTTTGCAGCGGCGGTTGGCAATTCGGTTATAAGCTTTGCGCGAGATTTGGCGCTTTCGGTTGGTGCAAAGGTTACCTTGGCGACAACCCTTGTTGGTGTTTTAGCTGTTTGTAACGGATTGGGAAGAATTATTACGGGCGCTTTGTTTGATTATTTCGGTAGGCGAAAAACCATGCTTTTTGCTACAATTTTAACCATAGTAGCGGCAGGCACTACGCTTTTATCGGTTGTAACTGATTCTTTGGTTATATGTGTTATAGGTCTCTGTTTAACGGGTTTATCTTATGGTACTTGTCCTACGGTGGCGACTGCATTTGTATCTGCTTTTTACGGTCAAAAGCATTTTGCTTCAAATTTCAGTATAATGAACTGCCATCTTATTTGTACGTCCTTTATGGCTACTGCTTGTAGCAACTTGTTAAATAGCTTTGGCAGTTATGTAGCTCCGTTTATTTCACTTTTAATTCTTGCCGTTATGGCTTTAATGCTTAATTTAAGCATTAAACGTCCGTAAAAAACCATCTTTTTAGTTGATTTTAGTAGATTTTTATCATATAATAATATGTTGTAATATTTTATAGAGGTGTAACTAATGAAAAAATTAATGCTCGGTAACGAGGCAGTAGCCCGCGGTCTTTATGAGGCAGGCTGTTCCTTTGTTTCAAGCTATCCAGGTACTCCCAGTACCGAAATTACAGAATATGCCGCAAAATATAAGGAGATTTATGCCGAATGGGCGCCTAATGAAAAGGTAGCACTAGAAACCGCTTTCGGCGCAAGCCTTGCAGGTAAAAGAAGCTTTTGCGGTATGAAGCACGTTGGTGTAAACGTTGCGGCTGACCCGCTTTTCACAGTAGCATACACAGGTGTTAACGGCGGTCTTATTATCGGTGTTGCTGACGACCCCGGTATGCACTCTTCTCAAAATGAGCAGGATTCTCGCCATTATGCAATAGCATCTAAAATACCGATGTTAGAGCCGAGCGACAGTGCAGAATCTATTGCCTTTGTAAAAGAGGCTTTTGAGATTTCGGAAAAGTTTGACACCCCCGTATTTCTTAAAATGTGCACCCGTGTGGCACATTCCCAAAGTGTTATTGAAGAGTGTGAAAGGGCAGATTTTGCGCAAAAGGAATATGTTAAGGACGGCGCTAAATACATAATGATGCCCGGTAACGCTAAAAAGCGTCACCCAATTGTTGAAGAGCGTACCTTAGCACTTACCGATTATGCCGAAATTGCATTTTTCAACCGCGTAGAAGATGGTAAGGATAATACTGTTGGTATTATCACTTCTTCTACAAGCTATCAGTATGTAAAAGAGGTCTGCGGTGACAAGTACCCTGTGTTAAAGCTTGGTATGATAAATCCGCTCCCTGTTAATAAAATCAAGGATTTTGCAAACAGCGTAGAAAAGGTTATCGTTGTTGAGGAGCTTGACGGCATAATCGAGACACACTGCAAAAATATCGGTGTACAGGTTTGCGGTAAGGAGCTTTTTGGTCTTATCGGTGAATTTTCACAGAACATTGTTGCCGAAAAATTGGGTGCAGAGGTTCCTTGCGGTAAAGCATTAGAAGAAAATATTCCAATGCGTCCGCCTGTTATGTGCGCAGGCTGTCCGCACCGCGGTCTTTTCTATACCCTTAAAAAGAATAAGCTTACCGTTCTTGGTGATATTGGTTGTTATACCTTGGGCGCGGTAGCACCTTTAAATGCTATTGATACCACTATTTGTATGGGCGCCAGCGTTTCCAGTCTTCACGGCTTTAATAAGGCAAACGAGGGTGCTACCGACGGCAAAACCGTTGCTGTTATTGGTGACAGCACCTTTATGCACTCGGGTGTTACAGGGCTTATAAATATCGCTTATAATGATTCTAATTCTACCGTAATTATTTTAGATAACTCTATTACAGGTATGACAGGTCATCAGCAAAACCCCACTACAGGCTATAATTTAAAGGGTGACCCTGCTTCTAAAATTAATCTTGAAGCACTTTGTCGCAGTGTGGGTATTAATAGCGTTCGTGTTGTAGACCCCTATAATTTGGCTGAGTGCGATGCTGTTATAAAAGAGGAATTAGCTAAGGCTGAGCCTTCGGTTATTATCTCCCGCCGTCCCTGTGCGCTACTTAAATATGTTAAGCATGCAGGACCAATAAAGACTAATACCGATAAATGCGTAGGCTGTAAAATGTGTATGCAAATCGGTTGCCCTGCTGTTAGTATGGAAAACGGCAAGGTTAAGATTGATAACACCCTTTGCACAGGCTGTGGCGTATGCTCGCAAATGTGTAAATTTGATGTTTTCGAAAGCGTAAAGGGGGATAAATAATGCAAACCAAAAATATTATGATAGTAGGCGTTGGCGGTCAGGGTACACTTCTGGCAAGTAAGCTTTTGGGTAAGTTACTTTTGGGTAAGGGCTATGACGTTAAGGTAAGTGAAGTTCACGGTATGAGCCAGCGCGGCGGTAGTGTTGTTACCTATGTGCGCTACGGTGATAAGGTTTATTCTCCTGTTATTGATAAGGGCGAGGCTGACGTTATTGTTTCCTTTGAAATGCTTGAAGCGGCACGTTGGGCAGAGTATTTAAAGAAAGACGGCGTAATTATTACCAATACTCAACAGGTTAATCCTATGCCGGTAATTACAGGCGCGCAAGAATATCCCCAAAACCTTGAAAATAAGCTTAAAGAAAAGGGAATTAATTTGGATGCTTTAGATGCTTTATCCTTAGCCGAGAAAGCAGGAAGCTCTAAGGCAGTTAATATAGTTCTTATGGGCAGACTTTCAAAGCAGTTTGATTTTACTGAGGAAGAATGGCTTGCGGCTATTGAGCAAAGCGTTCCGCCTAAGTTCTTGGAGCTTAACAAAAAAGCATTTGCTTTGGGCAGAGATTACGAGGTGTAAAAATGGAAAGATATTATCAAAAGGATATTGAATGTGTTTCCCGCGAAGAAATGATAGCTTTACAGAACGAGCGCCTTGTCGTACAGGTTAAGCACGTTTGGGATAATGTTCCTTACTACCGTAAAAAAATGGAAGAAAAGGGCGTTACGCCCGATGACATAAAGGGTATAGATGATTTATATAAATTACCTTTTTTAACAAAGGATGATTTGCGTGACGCTTACCCATACGGTCTTTTAGGTGCTGATTTAAAGGATTGCGTAAGAATACATTCTACTTCGGGCACCACAGGTAAGCGTGTTGTGGCTTTTTATACTCAGCACGATGTTGATTTGTGGGAGGACTGTTGTGCGCGAGCTATTGTGGCAGCAGGCGGTACAAATGAGGATGTTTGTCAAGTGGCTTACGGCTACGGTCTTTTCACGGGCGGTAGCGGAATGCACGGCGGTAGTCATAAGGTTGGTTGCCTTACTCTTCCTATGTCTTCGGGTAATACCGACAGACAGCTTCAGTTTATGACTGATTTGAATACTACTATTATTTGTTGCACACCATCATACGCTGAATACTTGGCAGAAAGCATTCACGAGCGCGGTCTTCGCGACAAAATCAAGCTTAAAGCAGGTATCTTCGGTGCAGAAGCATGGAGTGAGGAAATGCGCCACGATATTGAAGAAAAGCTTGGTATTAAGGCTTATGATATTTACGGTCTTACCGAAACAAGCGGTCCAGGTGTTGCTTTTGAATGCTCTGAGCAGACAGGTATGCACATTAATGAGGACCACTTTATTGCCGAGATTATCGACCCCGATACACTTGAGGTTTTACCTGAGGGCAGTCAGGGTGAATTGGTATTCACTTCTATTACTAAAGAGGGCTTCCCGCTTTTACGCTACAGAACAAAGGATATTACTGTTTTAACCCGCGAAAAATGCTCTTGCGGAAGAACACTTGTTAAAATGAAAAAGCCTATGGGCAGAAGCGACGATATGCTTATTGTTAAGGGTGTTAACGTATTCCCGTCACAAATTGAGGCAGTGCTTCTTGAAAACGGATACCCTGCAAACTATCAGATTGTTGTTGACCGTGTAAACCACAGCGACACTATTGAAGTTTTGGTTGAGATGACACCTGAAATTTTCTCCGATTCACTTGGCAAGATTACCGAAATGGAAAAGAATCTTGTATCTGCTTTAAAGGCAATGCTTGGCATTTATGCTAAGGTACGCCTTGTAGACCCCAAGACTATTGCTCGTAGTGAGGGCAAGGCTGTTCGCGTTATTGATAAGCGTAAAATTTAAGGAGTGTGTATTATGGCTATAAATCAGATTACTGTATTTTTGGAAAATAAAGCAGGCGCGCTTTTAAATGTTACTAAGATTTTGTCTGATAATAAGGTAGATTTACGTGCAATCAATATTGCTGAAACTGCCGATTACGGACTGCTTAGAATGATTACGGCTGATAACGCTTTGGCTGAAAAGGTGCTTAAAGCAGAAAGCCTTATCTTTACCGAAACACCTGTTTTGGCTATCGCTATTGATGATAAGCCGGGTGCTTTGAGTGAGGTTTTGGAGATTTTGGCAAACGAGAGCATTGATGTTCATTATATGTACTCAATCTTCGGTCACCAGAACGGAAAGGCATATATGATTATGCAGGTTGAGGATGCCGAAAAGGCTACCGATATTTTAAAGGCTAAGGGAATTGTTATTGCCGAAGCTAAGGATTTGCAAATAGGATAAATTACATCATTTTCTTCTAAAAGCCTCCCTCTATGAGGGAGGTGGCACGCGAAGCGTGACGGAAGGAGTCACATCACTTTCTTCTAAAAGCCTCCCTCTATGAGGGAGGTGGCACGCGAAGCGTGACGGAAGGAGTCGCATCATTTTCCTCTAAAAGCCTCCCTCTATGAGGGAGGTGGCACGCGAAGCGTGACGGAAGGAGTAACTCCCTCAGTCAACTTCGTTGACAGCTCCTTCGAGGAGTGAGCCGTTAATACGGAAATGTAAACTATTTTGTCGGTCACATAAAACTTATTGATAGAAATTCAAAAAATAAAAGCCTTTTTAGGCTTTTATTTTTTTGCACAATATGTTATACTTATAAAAATAAATTCAGGAGATATTCTATGTCTTTGAATTATAACGGAAAGAATATTGTACTCGCTAAAAAATTACGTAAAAATGCTACGCGGCAAGAAAATCATTTGTGGTATGATTTTTTATCTAAGTATGAAATACGATTCCAAAGGCAAAAAGCAATAGGAAATTTTATTGCAGATTTTTACTGCCACAAAGCAAAATTGATTATTGAAATTGATGGTTCACAGCACTTTACTGAACAGGGAAAGAAAAAAGATGCATTTAGAACCGAAATTTTAGAAGGCTATGATTTAAAAGTTATTAGGATAGATAATAAACAAATAAATGAAAACTTCAGAGGGGTTTGTGAGTATATAGATATGGTTGTAAAAACTTCTATATGAGCCTTCATTTCCCTCTAAAAGCCTCCCTCTATGAGGGAGGGGGGACCAACGCTTTGCGTTGGTGGAAGGAGTAACTCCCTCAGTCAACTTCGTTGACAGCTCCCTCGGGGAGGGAGCCTTGAATATGAAAAGGATATAACTCCCTCAGTCTCGCATGCGCTCGACAGCTCCCTCGGGGAGGGAGCCTTTAATATGAAAAGGATTTAAAAGTATGCAAAAAAATGAAGAATTTGTTTTAGATATTGTTGATGTTACAGCCGACGGCAGCGGTGTGGGTAAAGCTGACGGTATGGCGGTTTTTGTGCCTTTGACTGCTGTGGGTGACAGGGCAAGGGTTAAGATTTTAAAGGTTAAAAAAACCTATGCCTACGGTAAGCTTTTGTCCCTTGTAAAGCTGTCCAAGGCTCGTATTGATAATGCTTGCCCAAGCTTTAACCAGTGTGGCGGCTGTGTTTACAGGCATATAAGCTATGAGGCGGAAAAGGCAATAAAAGAAAATAAGGTTTATGAGAATATTAAGCGTATCGGTGGGGTGGATATGAAGCCGCAACCCATACTCGCTGGTATGCCTGACCGTTACCGCAATAAAGCGCAGTATCCATTGTCGCAGGAATATAGTGCGGGCTTTTATGCGTTCCATTCTCACAGAATAATTCCTTGTGAAGACTGCCTTTTACAGCCGCAAATTTTTGGCGAGATAACACAAGCCGTGACCGCTTGGGCAAAGAAAAACGATATAAGTATTTATAATGAGCAAACACATACAGGCTTTTTACGTCATATTTATATTCGCAAGGCAGAAAAAACAAACGAAATAATGGTTTGTCTTGTAATTAACGGCGACTTTTTACCCGAAAGTGACTCGCTTACAGCTTCACTTTTGGCGGTCTGCGGGGACAGCTTAAAAAGCTTGCAGATAAATATAAACAAGCAGGATACCAATGTTATTTTGGGTGATAAATGTAAAACCGTTTACGGTGAGGATTATATAACCGATATTTTGTGCGGTGTTAAAATAAGGCTCTCACCCTTGTCATTTTATCAGGTTAATCATACTATGGCAGAAAAGCTTTACGAAAAGGCACGCGAGTATGCAAAACCCGATGGCAAAAATATAATAGACCTTTACTGCGGTGCAGGTACAATCGGTCTTTCAATGGCTAAAGAGGCTAAGAGCATAATCGGGGTAGAAATTATCCCCGAAGCTATCGAGGACGCTAAGCATAATGCCCAGATAAACGGCATAAAAAATGCGCGGTTTATCTGTGCAGACGCTACTGACGCCGCCAGTCAGTTAGCTAAAGAGGGAATAACCGCTGACACAGTGATAGTCGACCCACCGCGAAAGGGTTGCAGTGCAGAGGTAATTGAAACAATTGCCCACGAATTCAAACCCGAAACTGTTGTGTATGTATCTTGCGACAGCGCAACCTTAGCGCGCGATATTAAAATTTTTTCCGAAAATGGCTATAACCTTGTCGAATATACTCCTTGTGATTTATTTCCAAGAACCAGTCATGTTGAGTGTGTAGCTCTGCTTTGCAGAACCTCACACTCGTCGATATAAATCTTTTGCAAGATTTTCTATATATCTACGGATTAGATATGTGCTAGCGCACTCGATACGTTTCCTTGCGGGAACGAGATATAAACACTAAATAGAAAAGAGGTTTTACTATGAGCGGAAAATTCAACCCCGAAAAAATCGCACTTACGTTGAGCGTTATGACCGATATGCACATAAGCGGTAGTTGGTATGCGCCCGAAAGCGAAGAAAAAATGGTTAAGGCATTGAACTTTGCAAGACAAAGCGCGAAAAATCCTATTGACGCGTATGTTTTTGCGGGTGACTTTGGGGACTGTATGAACTCGCCGCCAAATGTACTTTTAGGCGAAAAATGGGGGACTGACTATGACAAGGCTTTTAAAGAGCAGTCCGACCGTGAGTTTTCTACTTGGCGCCGAATTTTTAGAGAGGAAATTGAGCCCGAGGCTGAAATTATCTATGCGCTCGGTAATCACGATAGCATTGATTGTAATAATATTGACCGCTACATAACTGAGTTTTCGTCCCTTTATGAGTCGGGCGACGGTAAAAATGCCCAGCGTATGTACCGCACCGATTTGGATTTGGATTCTATGACAAAGGGAATGCGCCATTGCGTATGCAAGGGCTACCATTTCCTTTGCATTGATGTTGTTACCGATGCTACTGAAACGGTTGAGTTTTTAAAGAAAAACCTTGATGAGATAACTACTAAAGAGCCGGATAAGTTTGTTTTTGTGGTGTGGCATTATAAAACTCCACGTACCCTGCTTGCTTCTGATAGACAACCGCCCGAAGCGGCATTCCAAATTGGCAGACTTCTTGAAAATTATCCACAGGTAGTGCTTATAACAGGACATACTCATACACCAATTGATAACGATAAAGCTATAATGCAGACAGGCTACACTTCTGTAGAAGCTGCTTGTGTAAGCTATATCGCACCTTGTTGGGATTACGGTGAGATGCTTAATATGACAGGTGCTATAAAATATACCGCATCTGAAGGCTTGCTTATGGAGGTTGACGAGGAGGGCAATCTTCGTATAGGCAGACTTGATTATGCTAATAGAAGAACGCTTGAGCCTTGGGAAATTTTTGCACCCAAGCCCGATAAAAGCCATTTAAAGCTTTACGGACACGACAGGCGCGAAACCGCACGCGTACCGCAATTTGCCGATGATGCTAAAATAAAACTTGAAGAAATAGAAGAAAAGGTAACGAAAATTACAATTCCAAAGCCTACAGTAAATGGCGATAAAGCCTTTAGGTATCATATCGTTGTGCAGGATATTTTGGGTTACGTTTCGTTCTTTAAGCTTTCTTCACTTTACTGCTATCCGCAAGCGGAGGAATTTGATACCGATTATCTTACTGCCCAGTTACCTTATAGATACAGCAATATTTATAAGGTGTCAGTGACTGTGCAGGATGTTTGGTATAACGATAGCAAACCTATTGTATTGTTCAGAGATTGGAGTAAAATATAAATAAAAATCGCCTTGCAGAATTTTCTGCAAGGCGTATTTTTTAATTATTTTGCATAGTCAACAGCGCGGCTTTCGCGGATAACGTTAACCTTGATTTGACCCGGATATTCGAGCTCGTTCTCGATTCTTTCGGCAATCTGGTGTGACATAAGTACCATTTGGTCTTCTGTTACAACCTCGGGTTTAACGATTATGCGGATTTCGCGACCTGCCTGAATTGCAAATGAGCCCTCAACACCGTTAAAGGAATTGGCGATTTCCTCCAACTTTTCGAGTCTCTTAATGTAGCTTTCAATGTTCTCACGGCGTGCACCTGGGCGCGCAGCAGAAATAGCATCAGCAGCCTGAACGATACAAGCGATAAGTGTTTTAGCCTCAACTTCACCGTGATGAGCGTGAATTGCGTGAACAACAGTTTCGCTTTCGCGGTATTTTTTAGCCGCTTCAACACCCAACTGAATGTGTGTACCCTCTTGCTCGTGGTCTAAGGCTTTACCGATGTCGTGTAAAAGTCCCGCACGCTTTGCAAGGGTAATATCAGCACCGAGCTCTGCCGCTAAAAGACCTGAAAGGTAGCAAACCTCAAGTGAGTGGTTAAGCACATTCTGTCCATAGCTTGTACGGTATTTTAATTTACCTAAAAGCTTAACAAGCTCTGGGTGGATGTTCGGAACGCCTGCATCAATAACAGCACGTTCACCTGTTTCTTTAATAGTTGTATTAACCTCTGCAGTAGCCTTTGCAACGCTTTCCTCAATTCTTGCGGGGTGGATACGTCCGTCAAGAATAAGCTTTTCAAGGCAAACACGTGCAATTTCACGTCTTACAGGGTCAAAGCTTGAAACGGTGATAGCTTCAGGTGTGTCGTCTATAATAAGGTCAACACCTGTAGCGGTTTCGAGTGCGCGGATATTTCTACCCTCGCGTCCGATAATTCTGCCCTTCATTTCATCGTTAGGAAGCGCTACAACCGAAACGGTTAAATCAGCCGAGTGGTCGGCAGCGCAACGCTGAATAGCGTGGCAGATAATGTTTTTGGCAATACGGTCGCACTCTTCTTTGGTATGCTGCTCATGCTCCATAATTTTTACAGCCTTTTGATGAACTAACTCATCATCGAGCAGCTGTAAGAGGTGAGCCTTTGCCTGTTCTTTGGTAAAGCCCGATATCTTTTCAAGCAAATCCATCTGGCTTTGTTTAATACGGTCACATTCCTCAATACGTGCATCAATCTCTTTAGAACGCTGAGAAAGCTTTTCTTCCTTAGCTTCGAGATTGTCTATCTTGCGGTCAAGAGTTTCTTCCTTTTGCTGAAGTCTGTGCTCTTGACGCTGTACTTCGGAACGGCGTTCACGCAGGTCCTTTTCGGTTTCCTGACGCAGTGTGTGAATTTCGTCTTTTGCTTCTAATAAAGCTTCTTTTTTCTTTTGTTCAGCATTTTTTATGGCGTCGTTTAAGATGCGTCTTGCTTCGTCTTCGGCGGAGCCTATAGTGGCTTCTGCAGACTTGCGGCGGTAAGCCGAGCCTACTGCAAAGCCTATAACGGCAAGCACAACAGCTACAACACCCATAATGATGTATGGTAGCATAAAATGCACCTCCTATATAATAAACACGGAATTTTTCTTTTTAAAAGACGGGAGCCGTGCATTTACCTCCCGAGAATATGATTACTTTGCATTAAATGCAGTTCGCCAAAACCTACAAAAAAACAAAGTTATAACCTAAAAAACAAGGTCATTATCCACTACATTTTACCACCTTAAAGCAAGGATGTCAAGAAAAGTCAAAATTTTTATTTTTTATAATAAAAAACTTTATTTTTTATAATATATATGTTATAATCTATAATGAATATTTATGTACTGAAAGGAGCGGTGTTTATGTTTAAAAAATTGTTACTTATGATTTTTGCATTTTTGTTGATGTTCTGCCTGTGCGGCTGTGATTTTTTTACAATAGATATTGCAGAGCTGTTATCTCCGCCAGCCCTTTCAGATGACTTAAAAGATATTTCCAAGGCGATAGCTGACAGCGCAGGGGATAATTATAAGCTTCAGTATCCGCAAAGCGGTGAATACCGCTCGGCAGTGGTGCAAAAGGATATAGACGGCAACGGCACAAATGAGGCTTTTGCTTTTTATAGCATAACCGACGGTGAAGTTGTAACTATGAGCATAAACGTTGTGTCGTACGGTGCTGACGGTTGGAAGTCTGCAGGAAAGCAGTCAATCGTAGCGGCAGGTGTGCACAGGGTTGATTTTTGCGATTTGGACCAAGACGGAATAAGTGAAATTCTGGTAGGCTGGCAAATTTACGGCACCAGTGAGATGCAGCTGGCGGTTTATAGCTTTAAGGGAAACACTTTAAGCCAGAGAATGCTTAATAAATACACTCATTTTGTCACCTGTAACCTTGACGATAATAATAAGACAACCGAAATACTGATAATTGATGCTGATGCAAACAAAGCACAAAATACGGCATCGCTTTACGGTCTTTTGGATACGGGTGTTGTCTTAATTGGCAGATGCGCGCTTGACAGCAAGGTGCAGTCCTTCGGGCATCCTATCGTTTCTGAGCTTTCTTCGGGCAAAAAAGCGGTTTACATTGATTCGGTAAAGGGAATAGGTGCTATAACCGAGGTGCTTATTTACGAAAAGGGCAAGCTTTTAAATCCGCTTTATGATGAGCAGACCACCGAAACCTCACTAACCTTGCGTTCGGTAAGCTTTAACACTAGGGACTTTAACGGCGACGGTGTGTTGGAAATACCTGTTCAGCTTAATGTGCCCTCAGTTTCAAAGAGCGAGGTTGCAGAAAAGCTTTACCTTACAAACTGGTGCTCCTTTAACGGTGAAATTTTAACCACACAGGTTACTTCAATGATAAATGTGCTTGACGGATATTATTATAATCTTCCTGCAAGCTGGGTTGGCAATATCGCAATTTTGAAGGACACCGATAACCGTATAAGAGAAATTTATAAATACGATACAGAGGAAATGACGGTAGGCTCAAGCCTGCTTTATATAAGAGCAATAAACAAAAAAGACTGGGAAAAGGGCGTTTATGATGCGCTGGGACTTATAAAAATCGGCGAAAACGAAGACTCGGTAATTGCTTGCAGAATTTCTAAAACTGCAACCGATTCGGGAATAACGCTCGATAAAGTGAAAGAAAGCTTTGGAATATATGTACAGGAGTGAGAGTAATTGAAACGTATTTTAATAGCGGAGGATGAGGTTGCAATCCGCGAGTTTGAGGCAATCAATTTAAAAAGGGTAGGCTACACTGTTGTAGAGGCAGGCTCAGGTGAAGAAGCACTTGATATTTACGATAACGATGCCGAGGGCTTTGATATAGCACTTTTGGATATTTCAATGCCGGGTATGGACGGCTTCACTCTTTGTAAGGAATTGAGAAAGAGAAGCGAAACCTTAGGTATTATTATGCTTACCGCACGCACACAGGAAATGGATAAAATCAGCGGTCTTATGCTCGGTGCGGATGACTATATTACAAAGCCTTTCAGTCCGACAGAGCTGCTTGCGCGTGTTGATTCGCTTTATCGCCGTGTTGAAATGTATGTTCCGCAAACCGCTCCCGCTGTTTCGGACGATATTACCTTGGGTGAGTTTACACTTAATCTGCGTAAGAGAACCTTGCTTAAAAACGGTGTTAATATTGAGCTTACACAGGTTGAATTTCAGATGGTGGAATATTTCTTCTCAAACCCCGATGTAGCCCTTGGCAGAACTGATATTCTCAATAAGGTATGGGGTAGTAATTACTTCGGTGAAGAAAAAATTGTTGACGTTAATGTAAGGCGTCTTCGTATGAAGGTTGAGGATGACCCGTCTAACCCACAAAGACTTCTTACTGTTTGGGGTATGGGTTACAAGTGGAGCACAAGATAAAATTATTTTAAAACTGAGAAAGGAGAGGTAACCGTGCGTCTGGATATTAAGTTTAAAAGCATTACTTACAAATGGTTTTTTAATATTTTTCTTGTAATAGCTGCGGCTGTGTGTATTGCGGCGGTTGCTTTTTCTTCACTTTACAGCTCGCTTTACGCCGAGAAAATCGAGGCATTGGCTATAGATTATTCCGAAGAGTTTTCGGCACTTAGCAGTACAAATGTTATTACCTTTAAGGATGCCGCCATATCGATAGCGGGCAATTTCAAGCATAAGGATAAAATTGAAGTACAGGTTATTGACAGGTTTGGCGATGTTTTTGTATCCACAACAGGCTTTTCTGCCGATGTAGGTGAGATGCCTGATTATTTAAAGGCAAAGCAAACAAAGAAATTTGAGGTTTACAGAGGTAAAAGCAGTACAAGAGAGTCTATAATGGCAGGTACTGTGATGATATATAGCGAGGACGGTCAGGAATTGGGCGCATACCGTTGGATTACTTCTATGACAGGCACCAATACCTTTATCGGTTACGTAATAGCTATAGTAGTTCTGATTTGTGCGGTTATCCTTGTTATAACAGGTGTTACGGGACTGTTTTTTGTTAAGTCGATTGTAAACCCGATACGTGACGTAAGTAATATTGCAAGAACTATTGCTATGGGTAATTTTGATGCACGTATTGAGATAAAAAAGGATGATGAAATCGGTGAGCTTTGCGATGCGATAAATTATATGGCGTCCGAGCTTAGCAATTCTGAAAATATAAAGAATGATTTTATTTCTTCGGTTTCGCACGAATTACGCACACCGCTTACGGCTATTCGCGGTTGGGGTGAAACGGCTAAAATGTCGCTCGGCACCGATCCTGAGCTTGTAGACCGCGGACTTGACGTAGTGCTTTCTGAGGCTGACCGTTTATCAAGCCTTGTAGAAGAGCTGCTTGATTTTTCGCGTATGCAAACGGGCAGACTTTCACTGGTATCACAGCCTATGGATGTCGCTTTAATTTTAAGAGAATCGGCGGATATGTATAAAGAGCTTGCCAAGAAACAGGAAATTGAGCTTGTGCTGACAGCCGCTGCGGAAGAAATCAAGGTTCTGGGCGATAAAAACCGATTAAAGCAGGTATTTATTAACGTTATTGATAACGCCGTTAAATATACCGAGGCTGGCGGTCAGGTGCTTGTTAATCTCGATACCGAGGAGGCCTGTGTGCGTATAACCGTAAAGGATACGGGTGTGGGTATTCCTGCTGAGGATATAGACCGTGTTAAAGAGAAATTTTATAAGGCAAACAAAACGGTGCGCGGCTCGGGTATAGGTCTTGCCGTAGCCGATGAAATAATAAAACAGCATGACGGACTTTTATTTATTGAAAGTATCGAAAATGTTGGAACAACCGTTACGGTAGTGCTTCCGATTTTTGAGGAGCCTATAAGTGAAGAAATAACAGAAGAAATTGAAACAGGAGAAGAAAATGGGTAAGTATACTTCAATAGGCGGTCAGGCTTTGATTGAGGGAATTTTAATGAAAAGCCCCGAAAAGACCGCACTTTGTGTCAGATTGCCTGACGGCAGTATTGATACTTCCTATATGGAAGAAAAAAGACTTTCACAAAAAAGCAAATTTTTCAGACTTCCTATTATCCGCGGTGTTGTAGGCTTTGTAGAGTCAATGCTGCAAGGCTATAAGGCACTTATGATTTCGGCGGATAAATCGGGCTTTGCCGATTTGGAGGAAGAAGCCGACAAAAAAGAGGATAATAAGGATAACAATGCTTTGTTGAATGTTGTTATGGTAATAGGTGCAGTTTTAGGCGTGTTGCTTGCGGTAGTGCTTTTTATGTATCTTCCACGCCTGTGCGTTTCGGGTATTGAGTGGGTGGCTAAGACCAATATCACTTCACCAATTTTACGCTCAGGCATTGAGCAGTTTATAAAGCTTGCGGTTTTTGTGGGCTATGTATGGGCAGTATCCTTTATGAAGGATATAAAGCGCGTATTTATGTACCACGGGGCAGAGCATAAGACCATTTTCTGCTATGAAAAAGGGTTAGAGCTTAATGTTGAAAATGTTCGCATACAAAAACGCTTTCATCCGCGTTGCGGCACCTCTTTTATGATACTTATGATACTTATAAGCGTTATATTTTCTACCTTGGTGCAAATCATTTTCCCTGGCGTTTATACAGTAAAATGGCTTTGGGTGGTTGCTAAAATTTTAATGGTACCGCTTATCTGCGGCGTGGGTTATGAAGTGCTTAAAATTTGCGGTAGGTACGATAACGTTATAACCCGTATAATTTCGGCACCGGGTATGTGGCTGCAAAGGCTTACTACTAAAGAGCCCGAGGACAGTATGATAGAAATTGCTATAGCGGCACTTAAGGCGTGTGAGCCTGAAGTACCCGATGTGGAGCGTAATAATGACAATATTTGAGGCATACAATCACACAAAACAAAAGCTTAAAGCGGCAGGCATAGAGGACAGCGTTTACGAAGCGAAAATTATAATAAAGCATATTACAGGGCTTAATAACAGTCAGATTCTTACTGAGTATACAAAAGAGCTTACCGAGTTTCAGCAAAACAATCTAACTGCAATACTTCGTCAGCGTGAAATAAGGTATCCGCTTCAGTATATTTTGGGCGAGTGGGATTTTTACAAGTACAAATTCAAGGTAGGCGTAGGGGTGCTTATCCCCCGAAGCGATACCGAAATATTGGTTGAAAAATGCTGTGAGTATTTGCAAGGTAAAACCGAGCCTAAAATACTTGACTTATGTGCGGGGAGCGGTTGCATTGGTATTTCCTTAGCTAAGGATTTTCCCGATAGTGCAGTAGTGCTTTTGGAAAAATACCCTGAGGCAAAGCGGTATATAGACAGCAATATAGAGCTTAACGCAGCTTTTAATACATTAGCTGTTATGGGTGATATTTTTGAAGGTGATGCGGGCGGTCAGCCTTATGACCTTATCGTAAGCAATCCGCCCTACATACCGCCAAAAGAAATGGCAATTACCTCGCCTGAAACTAAGTTTGAGCCCGAAACCGCGCTTTTAGGCGGTGAGGACGGGCTCGATTTTTACAGGGCGATAATAGAAAATTACAAAAGCTCCTTGAAAGACGGCGGAATGCTGGCTTTTGAGGTTGGTATAAATGAGGCAAAGTGTGTGGCAGAGCTTCTTAAAAACGCAGGCTTTGTAAATGTAGATATAACTAAAGACTTGAACTCGATAGAGCGTGTAGTCACTGCAATAAAAGAATAAAGGAGTAACAAAAATGGCTTCCAAAAATTCACAAGTTAAAACTGCGGTTAAGGTGACCGAGGAAAGCGAAAAGCAAAAGGCACTGAAAACCGCCATTGACCAGATTGAAAAGCAGTTCGGTAAGGGTGCGGTTATGCGTCTTGGCGAGAATGCCGCAATGAATGTTGAGCATATTAAAACAGGCTCATTAACACTTGACGTGGCTTTGGGTATCGGCGGTATTCCAAAGGGAAGAATTGTTGAAATATACGGCCCCGAATCTTCGGGTAAAACTACTGTTGCGCTTCACTGCGTTGCAGAGGCTCAAAAGGCAGGCGGTACTGCCGCATTTATCGACGTTGAGCACGCATTAGACCCTGTATATGCCTCCAATCTCGGTGTTGATATTGATTCGTTATTGGTTTCTCAGCCCGATTCTGGCGAACAGGCTTTGGAAATTGCCGAAAGCCTTGTGCGCTCGGGCGCTATTGATATTATTGTTATCGACTCGGTAGCGGCTTTGGTTACCAAGGCTGAAATTGAGGGCGAAATGGGTGATAACCACGTAGGTCAGCTAGCGCGACTTATGTCACAGGCACTTCGTAAATTAACAGGTGCATTGTCAAAGACTAACTGTGCGGCTATCTTTATTAACCAGTTACGCGAAAAAATTGGTGTTATGTATGGTAACCCTGAGGTTACAACAGGCGGTAGAGCGCTTAAGTTCTATTCCTCTGTCCGTATTGATGTTCGCAAGGGTGAAGTAATTAAAGACGGCAGTGATGTTATCGGTGTTCATACTAAGGCTAAGATTGTTAAAAACAAGGTAGCACCGCCCTTTAAGGTTGCAGAGTTTGATATTATGTACGGCACTGGTATTTCTCATTCGGGTGAGATTGTTGATGCGGGTGTAGAAACAGGCGTTATTAAAAAGTCGGGTGCGTGGTTCTACTATGGCGAAATAAGACTCGGCCAAGGTAGAGATAATGTTAAAAAGCTGTTTGAGGATAACATAGAGCTTGCAACCGAAATTGAAAACAAGGTTATGGCGCTTATCACCAGTAAGGAGGCACCTGTGGGGGATGATGATGAGGTTATTATGCCCACAGAGCCTGTAGCAAGTCCCCGTAGGTCGATTGATATTGATATCGCAGTAGACGACTAATGCAAATATTAAATTTAAAAAAGGATAAGCTCCATTTAACAAGGGTTTTACTCTCTGACGGGGGCGAAGTTCTTATAGATAATGATGTTTGCTCGGAAAAATGCTTAAAATCGGGTATGGAAATCGAAGCGGATTATTTAAAGCTGCTTTGTGACGAGTCGGATTACCGCAGAGCAAAATCGCGCGCGGTGTGGTATCTTGACCGTAACGACCATACCGAAAAGGGCCTTTATGATAAGCTTGTGAGGGCAGGCTTTAAAAGGGAGGCTGCCGCCAAGGTTATTGCCCGTTTTTTAGAGGTCGGTCTTTTGGATGATGAGCGTTTTGCCAGAAATTATGCCGAGCGCCTTATGGCTTCTAATGTGTCTAAGCGTGAGGCAGTACAAAAAATGCTTTTAAAGGGTGTACCCTATGACCTTGCAAAGCAAATTTTGGCAGAGGATGAAACCGACGAGCAAGCACAGGTCAAAAATCTTATAGAAAAGAAATATAGGTCGAAGCTCGCACAGGAAAAAGGCGGCGAAAAGGTGTTTGCCGCTTTGGTGCGAAAAGGCTTTTCGTATAGCGTTGTAAGAGAAGCGCTTAAAAGTTATATTGAAGAATCAGAGGAAGATTATGTATAAAGTAAGTATGGTATCGCTCGGCTGTCCTAAAAATCAGGTCGACGCTGAAATGATGCTTTATTCTCTGCGTGAAGCAGGGTTTGAAATCTCGCCCGAAGAGGCTGCGGCTGATGCAATTATTATAAATACCTGTGGCTTTATAGAGGATGCCAAGGCAGAGGCTATTGAAAATATCCTTGAGGCTTCTCGTTATAAGGCAGAGGGCAACTGCAAGGCGCTTATTGTAACAGGCTGTCTTGCTGAGAGATATAAGGATGACGTTACCGAGGAAATACCTGAGGTGGATGTTTGTGTAGGTATAGGCTCTAACGGAAATATAGCTGAGATTGTTAAAAATGCTATTGAGGGCAACTGCCAAAACTCTTTTGGAGCTAAGACCGATTTGGATTTGAACGGCAAGCGTATTTTGGGTGGTTATCCGTTTACTGCTTACTTAAAGGTGGCAGACGGCTGTGATAACTGCTGTACCTATTGCGCTATACCCCAAATCCGCGGAAGACTCAGAAGCCGTACTATTGAAGATTGTGTAGCCGAAGCAAAAGAGCTTGCAAATATGGGTGTTAAAGAGCTTATTGTCGTAGCTCAGGACACTACAGCCTACGGTACTGATATTTACGGCAAGTCAGAGCTTCCAAGGCTGTTGGAGGAATTGTGTAAGGTTGACGGTATTCATTGGATAAGAACCCTTTACACCTATCCAGATAAAATCACCGACGAGCTTTTAGAAGTGTTAGCAAACGAGCCCAAGCTTGTTAAGTATTTAGATATTCCGCTTCAGCACGTAAACGGTGAAATTCTAAAGAAAATGAACCGCAAGGGCGATAAAACAAGTCTTGAGGCGCTTATAAATAAAATACGCGCAAAAATCCCTGAAATCACCCTTAGAACAACCTTTATTACAGGCTTCCCTGGGGAAACTGATGAGCAGTTTTGTGAATTGTGCGAATTTGTAAAGGCAACACGCTTTGATAGGCTCGGTTGTTTTACATATTCTGCCGAAGAGGATACACTTGCCGCAGAATTTGAAAATCAGGTAGATGAGCAAACAAAGGTTTCGCGTATGGAAAATATTATGGATATGCAAACCGTTATTGCAAGTGAAAAGAATGAGGAAAAAATCGGTACAGTCGCTGAGGTTTTAATTGAGGGCTGGGACGATTATATAAAATGTTATTTTGGCAGAACAACGGGTGATGCACCCGAGGTTGACGGAAAGATTTTCTTTATGTCAACAAGACCGCTTGTAATAGGCGAGTTTGTAAAGGTCAGAATAAATGACTGTCTTGAATACGACTTATTAGGAGAGTTAGAGGAATGAATACCCCAAATAAACTTACATTAGCAAGAATGATTGCAACCCCAATTTTTATGGCAATTATGCTTATCGCTTTTCCATATCATTATTCGGTTTCGCTTTTACTTTTTATAGCGGCTTCACTTACCGATATGATAGACGGACAAATGGCAAGAAAGTACAATATGGTAACCGATTTTGGCAAATTTATGGACCCGTTGGCTGATAAAATGCTTACTACCAGCGCATACCTTGGCTTTATGTTTGTGTATGGCGGCAGTAAATTCAGTTGGCAGATAGTTGTTATAACCTTTATAGTCCTTTTCAGAGAATTTGCAGTTTCCTCTATCCGCTTGGTAGCGGTTACTGCGGGCGGCAAGGTTGTAGCGGCTAATATGTGGGGCAAGTGTAAAACCGTAAGCCAAATGGCAGGTATTATTTTTGCTCTGTTGGTATATGCTTTTAATGAGTTTGTACCGATAAGCAGTAATGCTTTTGAGGTGCTTAATATGGTTGTTATCGCGTTGTTCTGGATTTCGGCAGTGCTTTGTGTTATTTCGGGCGCAATTTATATTTGGGGCGGAAGACAGTATATAGCCAACGCAAAATAAACAGTAGGTGATATTTTGTTTAAGCGGATAATTGAAGATGTAAACGCTGTGCGCGACCGCGACCCTGCGGCGCGAAGCTTCTGGGAGGTATTCTTTCTTTACCCAGGCGTTAAGGCTGTAAGAATGCACCGCCGCGCACATTTTTATTATAAGCATAATATGATGTTTCTCGCTCGTTTGGTGTCACAAAGAGCGGCTAGAAAAACAGGTATTGAAATCCATCCGGGTGCTACTATCGGCAGACGCCTTGTTATCGACCACGGAACAGGGGTTGTAATAGGCGAAACCACCGAAATCGGTGATGATGTACTGATTTATCAGGGTGTAACGCTAGGTGGTACGGGTAAGGATACAGGCAAACGCCACCCAACCATTGGTAATAATGTTATGATAAGCGCCGGCGCTAAGGTTTTAGGTCCCTTTAAAATTGGCGATAATTCCCGCGTTGCCGCAGGTGCTGTGGTGCTTGAAGAGGTACCGCCTAATTCTACGGTTGTGGGTGTACCTGCACGTGTTGTCCGTCAGGACGGCAAGCGTGTGGCACTTGACCAGATACACATACCCGACCCTGTTAAACAAAAAATGGATTCGCTCGAAGCCAGAATTGAAGAGCTTGAAGCATTGTTAAAGGAGAAAGTAAAATGAAAATTTTCAATACACTTACACGTCAAAAGGACGAATTTAAGCCTATAACCGAGGGCGAGGTTAAAATTTACGCCTGCGGTCCAACGGTTTACAACTATATTCATATCGGTAATGCGCGTCCGCTTTGCGTGTTCGACGTTTTGCGCCGTTATTTCGAGTGGCGTGGCTTTAAGGTTAATTTTGTTCAGAATTTTACTGATATTGATGATAAGCTTATAAACAAGGCTAATGCTGAGGGTATTACTGTACCCGAGGTTGCCGAAAGATTTATAGGTGAATTCTGGACAGATGCTAAGGGACTTAACGTTCGTGAGGCTACTGTTCATCCCCGCGCTACCGATAATATTGCTGAAATTCAGGGCATAATCTCGGCTCTTATTGAAAAGGGCTATGCTTATGCTGTTGGCGGTGACGTTTATTACCGCGCTAAAAAATTCGGCGAATACGGCAAGCTTTCACATCAGCCGCTTGAAGATTTGGCAGAGGGTGCAAGTAACCGCGTTGACGGCGGTGCAGATATTAAGGAAGACCCAATGGATTTCTGCCTTTGGAAAGGTGCTAAAGAGGGCGAGCCTTTCTGGGAGTCACCTTGGGGTAAGGGCAGACCCGGTTGGCATATTGAGTGCTCGGCTATGGCTGGCAGATATTTAGGTAAAACTATTGATATCCACTGCGGCGGTCTTGACCTTATTTTCCCCCACCATGAAAACGAAATTGCTCAGAGTGAGGCGGCTAACGGCTGCGACTTTGCGCATTATTGGATGCATAACGGATTTATCAATGTTGACAATCACAAAATGTCAAAATCCTTAAATAACTTCTTTACTGTACGTGACGTTGCGGATAAATTCGGTTATGAGCCGATTCGTTATTTCCTTATTTCTTCACAGTACAGAAGTCCTATAAACTACTCGGTTGATATTATCGAACAGGCTAAAAACTCGCTTGAGCGTCTTTACACCTGCCGTGATAATATTGATTTTGCGCTTAAAAACGCAGAAGAGGGCGGAGAAGTGCCTGCATTTATTGAAGAACGCAAAAACGAGTTTATCGCTGCTATGGAGGATGACCTCAACACCGCTGATGCTTTAGCTGCTATTTTCACTCTTGTGCGTGATATTAACAGCGTTATTGCAAACGGTGCTAAAAAGGCTACATTAGAGGCTTGTGCTGATATGTTTGACCAATTAACAGGTGTTTTAGGTCTTGTGTATAACCGTAAAGAAGAAAATTTGGATAGCGAGATTGAAGCACTTATTGAAAAGCGTACTGAGGCTCGCAAGGCAAAAGACTTCAAGACCGCTGACGAAATCCGTGATAAGCTTAAAGAAATGGGTATTATTTTGGAAGATACCCCACAGGGCGTAAAATGGAGCAGAGCATAAAAAAAGAGCCGTTAGGCAAGGACTTTTATCTTTATGTAAACAAATTTCATACCTTTGGCACCGATGCGGTATTGCTCGCAAATTTCGCTAAGGCACGCACACAGGATAAAATGGTAGATTTGGGCACCGGCTGTGGAATCATACCCTTTTTAATGCTTCGCGACAAAAAGCTTTTATCGGCTGTGGGTGTGGATATAAGCGAACAGGCAATTAGTCTTGCAGAAAAAACCAAAAAAGAGTTAGGGCTTACAAATTTCACTGCAATAAATTGCGACTTAAAGGCGTTAAAGGGTAAGGTGGAGTTTGGGTGCCATACCCTTGTTACTTGTAATCCGCCATACAAGGCTAATAATGCAGGTATTCAAAACCCTGAAAGTCTTTTAAAGGTTGCAAGGCACGAGGTGGAATGTACCTTGCGTGATATAATTGAGGTTTCTGCCAAGCTTTTGCAGACGGGTGGCAGGCTTTGTATGTGCCACCGCCCTGAAAGACTTAGTGAGCTTATGCGGCTTATGAGCGAATGTAAGGTAGAGCCTAAAAGGCTTCGTCTTGTGTGTCAGCGTCAGGGGCAAGAGCCTTGGCTTGTGCTCGTAGAGGGCAGACGCTGCGGCAAAACAGGTCTTCGCATAGAGCCTACGCTTTATGTGGAAGAAAACGGAAAATTTTCGGATGAAATGATTAACATTTACGGCGCTTATAAGGAGGCGTATTTATAATGTCGGGTAAGCTTTATGTTGTAGGTACGCCGATAGGTAACTTGGGGGATTTCAGTCCCCGTGCTATTGAAACTCTCGAAAAGGTTGATTTTTTAGCAGTTGAGGATACCCGTGTTACCGTAAAGCTGCTTAATCATTTTGGCATAAAAAAGGAAATGCTCGCTTATTATGAGCATAATAAAGCTGTAAAGGGTAACTTAATTTTGGAAAGGCTTCTGCGCGGAGAAACCTGTGCAGTGGTATCCGATGCGGGAATGCCTGCTATATCAGACCCCGGTGAAGATTTGGTAAGGCTTTGCTATCAGAATAATATTCCTGTAGAGTCGGTACCGGGACCGAGTGCTATTACTACTGCGCTTTCAATTTCGGGTATGCCGTCGGGAAGGTTTTGTTTTGAAGGCTTTTTGACCACTCAGAAAAACGGCAGAAGACTTCACTTGCAGGAGCTTAAAACCGAAAAACGCACAATGGTGTTTTATGAGGCACCTCATAAACTGCTTGCAACGCTCGGCGATATGCTTTCGGCTTTCGGTGAACGCGATATTGCGATAGTGCGTGAGCTTACAAAGTTGCACGAAACAGTTTTTCACACTAATTTTACAGAAGCGATTGAGTATTATACACAAAACACTCCGCGTGGGGAATTTGTGCTTATAATAAGCGGTGCTGCGGAAGAACAGAGGGAATACACTTTAGAGGATGCCGTAAGCATTGCAAAAAAACTGGTAGATGACGGTATGTCAACCTCGTCTGCCGCAAAGGAAGCTGCAAATATTACAGGACTTAAAAAAGGCGACATTTATAAAGAAATGTTGATTTAAAGGTGTATTATGGAAAATAAAGGTTTTAAAGTGAATACAAATCCTGATAATTTTGATTTAATGACTGCGGATGAAACCTATAAAAGCCACCGCTTTAAGAAGAAAAAACGTGGTATTGCGGGCTTCTTTCAAAGAATAGGCACCGCTATATCTGGGTGGTGGAAAAGGCTTAAAAAGTGGCAAAAAATCACCTTGAGTACGGTTACGGCTTTTGTCGCTGTTATTTTGGTTTTGGTAATAGTTTTCTTCTCATACTTTGGCTATAATTACAATAATATAACCGCCAATCCTGACGATTTGGGCTTTGAAAATGTAATTGATAAGAAAATTGTAAACGTGGCGCTTTTCGGTATTGACACCAGAAGTATTAAATCCTTTAAGGGTAATTCCGACAGTATTATGGTGCTTAGCATTAATACTGAATTAAAGACCGTCAAGATTGTTTCAATTATGCGTGACTCGCTTGTTAAGATTGAAAGAAACGGCAAAACCACCTATAACAAAATTAACAGTGCTTATGCTTTGGGCGGGCCGGAGCTTGCAATCAAGACTATTAACAGAAATTTCGGTCTCGATATTTCGGAGTATGCTACGGTTAATTTCTTCGGTATGGCTGAAATTATTGATGCCGTTGGCGGTATCGATGTTGAACTCACTAAGCAAGAGGTTAGCACTAACCACAGTGACGGTTTAAACGGACTTATAAAACGTCATTGTAATAAGCTTGATATAGACCCTCAGCCGTATTATATAAAAACAGAGGGTAAGCATCACGTTAACGGTATTCAGGCGGTAGCATATTCGCGTATCCGCAAATTTGTGAATGTTTGGGGTACTAATAACGATTTCGGCAGAACTGACCGTCAGCGTTATGTTATGGAACAGCTTTTCAATAAGGCGCTTACATTGCCTAAATCTAAATATGTAAAGCTTGTTAAGGCGCTTATCCCATATACCGAAACCTCGCTCTCTTACAGTGAGATTATGGGCCTTGCGGTTGATGTGCTTTTGTCTTCACCTACCTTTGAGCAGACAAGAATGCCGCTGAGCGAGTATCAGATGAAGGCACCTAGTATTGCACGTGTTGGCTCATGTGTTTATTATGATTTGGATTTTGCAAAGGATTTATTGCATGCTTTTTTCTATGATAATATAACCCCCGAGGATTATGTAGAGGCTAACGGTATAGGCAAGAATGACTGGTACAGGAATATGTTCGGCGGCTCTAGTGGCTCGTCGGGTAATTCTTCAGGCTCAAGCTCCCAAAAAGAACCCACCCAAAGCACCGATTCTTCGAGTGAGGCTTCAAGCACACCGTCTGAAGTAATACCCTCTACACCCAGTACTAATATAGACAGCAGTGAGGAGATTCCCTCGGTTGATAACGAATCTTCGAGCGAGGCTGAATCTTCAAGTGAAGTAACGCCCTCAAGTGAAGAATCTTCGGGCAGCGGGGAACAGGGTAGCGAACAGACACCGTCTGAAAACACGCCTAATAATCCGCAAGAAAGTACATCCTCGGATAATACCACCACACAATAGGAGAGCGTTATGAAAAAAACCAATTGCGAAAACTGCTCTAATTATGTTTATGATGATGAATGTGACTGCTATTTTTGCGAGGTAAATTTGGACGAGGATGAAATGCAACGTTTTATGACGGCGCAAACCTTTAACTGCCCTTATTTTAATTTTTATGATGAGTATGGCATTGTCAGAAAGCAAAATTGAGGTTTAAAATGATATATTTTTATTTGGTGTTAAGTGTGGCTTTAATACCTTTTCTTAACAATTTTTTTGAAATATTACGTCAAAGCTATTCCTGGTGGCTGGTGCCGCTTTTGATTGTGGGCTTTTTCTTGGGATTTGTAATCTTACATTTACTTTGGTTTTTACTATCATTTGCATTTGTAAGCTTTAAATCCGACAAGGAAAAGGGAGCCAGGTATTACAGGTTTGTTTTGAAGTGCACCTTGCCGCTTATAGTCAGCTTGGCAAGGGTGAAAATAAATTTAAGCGGTATTCCTTTAGACCAAGTTCCTACCGACAGAAAAATGCTTTTTCTTTGCAACCATCAGCACGATTTTGACCCCGCTATTATCTGGTCGGCTTTTCCCGATAATGAAATCGGTTTCATCGGCAAAAAGGAAATTTATAAAAAAATGCCTATAATCGGTAAAATAATGCATAAGCTTTACGGCTTGCCGATTGATAGAGAGAATAACCGCGAAGCCGCAAAAACTATTATTGAGGCAATAAGATATCTTAAGGCTGACAAGGCTTCTATTGCGGTATTTCCTGAGGGCTATACTAGCAAAAACTGTGAATTGCTGCCTTTTAGAACGGGCGCTCTTAAGATTGCTCTAAAAACAAATGTGCCAATCGTTGTTTGCGTGCTTAACGGCACCCGAAAAATTCCTAAAAGAATGATTTGGCGCGGCTGTGCGGTGGATTTTCGTGTAATTGATATTTTGTATCCCGAAGATTATGCGGGTATGAACACTAATGAATTGGGTGATAAAATCCACAATTTAATGGAAACCGCCCTCACAGAAATAAAAACCCAATAAAACAAATGTCAATCTTTAAAAAAAGATTGACATTTTATATTTATAACTATATAATAATATGTGCGCGTTAATTGATTTTTTAAAATTATCGAGGCGTGGCTCAGTTTGGTAGCTTTGAGTTTGACCGCGTCCAGTGGACGAAAAAGGGAAAACGAAAAGGCGCCGCGGTCGAAAAAATTCGTCGCTCCAAGACGGAAATTTTTTCGGGCACCGCAAGAGTAAGCGGAGTAGCAGCGCGGATAGGTTGGATAATCAATTTTCAAATTAAATAAAGTTTAAAAATCGAGGCGTGGCTCAGTTTGGTAGAGCGCTGCGTTCGGGACGCAGAGGCCGCAGGTTCGAATCCTGTCGCCTCGACCAAAAATCCCCTGAAATCAGTAGATTTCAGGGGATTTTTTAGTATGTACATATTTTCAAAAATTCATCATTAACTTGAGTTTCAGTAGATAATATCGTACGATCTACAACTCCAAATTCTCTATTATTAATATCCTCTATGCTCGGAGAATCATTATCCACCCTTTCATAACTAATTTCCAGTTTTTCAAGTAATTTAGAAACTTCTTCTCTAGTTATAGTTAATGTTTTCATAATATTTACCTCATTTTTTTTGAGAAGTTATATAGCGGCACCCAAATTGATTTTCTATAATTTTTGTAGCAGGACTGCCATCAAGAGTAATTATAAATGCGTGATGGACACTTAATACTAAATCTTGTAACTCTTGATCTGCTTCCAATGGTTCAACACAAAGTCCCATATTAACACAATCATCATAAGAAAAATGTCGTGCATGAGATTTGTTGTTGGCATTTAACTTTTTCAGTATAGAATTAACCTTTTTCTTTGCTTCTCCTTTATCAATGGAAGAAAACATATATTGCATAAGCCATTCTCCAACCAAAGATGAAGATAGGTTAATTGCATCAATAATTGTATAAAAAAATGCTGGAGGATATTTTTCTAACTGCATTTTCCAAAACGGAATAGACTTTGTGTTGTTTTCAACATCATTTTTCGCATCGTTAAACTCGGTTACAATGTTATAGGCAGGGATTCCACCAAATTGAGGATCAATGGGTCCCAAAGAAGAATGCGCACCCATATAAATGACATTTGCAGAACAAGCCAACATCGTCCCAGCAGACATTGCCATTTGAGGTACAAAAACTCTAATATCATTACCAAATTTTTTATGTAAATATTTAACTATACCCTCTGTAGCAGTAGGACTTCCACCAGGAGTATGTAAAATTAGATCTAATCCCTTTGTGCAATCGAGATTTTCCATAGAGTTCATAAATCCGGTTATATCACCATCATTTATATCAACATTTTGATTTTTCCCTGACTTAAGCCAACCTGAATAATATGCGATTGTGTTTCTTCCTGTTTTCTCGGATAGCATATGTAAATATTTCTGACGAAGCCCATCATAAGTAAGGCCAGAAATTTCATTACCATTAGCATCTTTTTGAGGCTGCAATTCATTTAACAATTGTCCCCATGAAGGCATATGAACAACTCCAATCTTATACTTATGGTTTTATTTTACAATAAAAGGCGAAAAATGTCAACTTTCATTCTCTTCCATGATATCAAAATTACTTTTTAAAAATTCAGTATCAATATTATTTATTGAATGGCAATATAAAAATTCATCTGCTTCAGCACTTGTCATATATTGATAGTCACCTACTATATTACCGAAATGATATGGTGTTTTTTCCCTATCTGAAAACATATTTAATTAAACCTCCCCTTAAATTATACATTTTCCTTTTTAATTTTTTTGTCAAAGTTATTCTGTAATAATTTTTGATTTCTTGAGTATTATGATACTTTCTTGATATAAAGAAATGAAATTTATCGAATTTTGTAAATCTTTGACTAAATAATATAAAATTCATTGTACGCAAATAAGGACATCACTAGTTCATTAATAATGTTTTTTTAATGTCTCTTCCTTAATCCCCCTTTTCTTTTCTTCAATCATTTCAGCAAGAAGTTTCTCACATTCTTCTTTCGTCTTAGCGTAGACATTAAATTTCTTGCGTTTTCCATCGGGTAATCTTGGATAGTAACTGTCCTCCCACAAGGTGTCGTTTATCTGATACACGCAACCTGTTCCTGACTTTCGAATTTTTATTCTAAGTATTGCTTATCATTGACATCCCCTATTCTTTTTGCTATAATATCAAAAAATCCACTGGAGGAATAGATTATGTTTTCTATCATCATTCGACGCAGACGATGAAGGCTTGTATCTGATTTGGGTACAGGCTTATTTCGCTTTGTGCCTAAACGAATGATGAAAAGAAACTTAACTTTTTATTGTACTGTTGACGGCACAAAAGCTATCAACAGTATTTTTTATTTTAAGGAGAATTATTATGAAAATAAACAAATCATCGCTTAACGAAGCAATATACGAATTAATAGATTTACCGGATAATGCTGCTATTGTAGATTTAGGATGCAGGAACGCAGGTTATCTCAATGGAATTATCAACGAGTTCCCCAGTAAAGTTACAAAAGCAATCGGTGTAGATGTAACCGATAGGAATTTTGGCGTTGTTCCATATAGCACACCTGTAGAGCTTAAAATTATGAACTGTGCAGGAAAACTTGATTTTCCAGATAATATGTTTGACTTGGTATTAACCAAAGACTTACTTGAATGTATCAGCGACAAAACCACCTTTGTTAGTGAAATAAACAGAATCTTAAAACCAGGTGGAATAGTAATATGTGTACACGCTGATTTTGACAGTGTTGTTTTTAACGGCGAAAATCAAGACTTAATTACTAAATGCATACATTCATACGCCGTTACAAAACAAAGCTGGATGGATGACCTTGATGGTTGGATGGGTAGAAGGGTTTATGGAGTATTTAACAACTCTGGTTTTTTTAAAAGCAGTGTGTACGTTCATAGCGTTATTGAAACCGAATACAAAGAAGGTATGTTCGGGTATGAGTTTAGCCAAAACATCGGGTGGCTTGTTGGTAAAACAACTGATTGGGTTGACGGTGAAAACACAGGGGTGCTCACAAAAGAGGAATATGATGAGTTTATAAACAATCTTGTTGAGGCCGATAAAAACGGCGCGTACCTTTATTCGAAACCGTATTATATTTACAAAGGTATATGTAAAAAATAATTCCTATTTACTATTCTTTATTTACCGCATATTAAAATTTGAGGGCGGCTTTTACACGCCACCCTCTTTTTGTTTTTCCGTAAACGTTTTGCGTTTACCATTGGGTAGTAACTGCCCTCCCACAAAGGATATGTACTGTTTTTGGCTGCGAAAAACCAGTATTTATGCGGGTTTACGCTTGATTACTATAACGCTACTCCGACCATGTTGAATGTTCATAACGGACTTGAACGTTATGAACATTCTTTTTGTTTTGAGGGAGGTTTTTGGGGGATTAGGGACCGCCCTAACAAGTGTGGATATCCATTCACGATGCTTGCGAAATTAAGTACAACATGCTATAATTATTTACAGAGGTGATACTATGGGCAATGTTCTTGGCTCTTGGAGTGGTATGCGCAAATATTTAGAAAAGGAAATGTTGGCTGATACATTAAAGGGTAGAGTGAGATATAGTTGCACAACTTATCCCGGCTTGGATGGTTGTTATATATTTGCTGTTTTTATTGATAATAAACCAGTAAAGCATTTTTCTTTTGATACGATATATTCATATTTGGGTCAAGTTGGATACAAAAAAGAAGAGAGAACCTGGTCGAAAATGTGGGATTATATTGAACAAAATCCAATTCATTTACGTACTGAATATATAGATAATGAATTTGCCGATGCTTTATGTGAGTATCGCAATCAAGATATAAAAATAAGTATTCAATCTAATAATCCTTTGGTGAGAATGTTTGCCGTACTTGACAGACGAGTTGGGAAAAGAACCCTTAACAAGCTTAAAAACGGAATTGAAGAACAACCGCAGTGGTTACAACAATTTTACATATTGAGAATTTCAGCGGAATTATAATTTTTAGAATCCGTTAAGAACAACTGCACCAACTTTAGAAAGTACTTATTTAAAATAAGTGCTTTCTTTTTTATTAATAGCAAAAATACAGCCGCATATAAGCGGCTGTATTTTGTATATGTAGTTTTAGGTCTGTTATGATTTTTTTAAAGCTTGCAAACGTCTTTACTGGGGCGTTTTATCCATTTGCCTTTTGTGAAATCTGGCATAGCCTGCGGTGCGCCGCCTTGGCTTATTGAAATTTCCGAAAGCACCGAAACTGCCATCCAAGTTGCTGCATCGTATACATCTATTGTCATTTCGTCGCCTTTTATTAAAGCATCCGAAAATGCCTTGTATGCAAACCAGTCCATACCGTCGTGGCCTGCTTCTCTGGCTTCGGGGGTGACATTTTTCCAAAAGTCTGGCAGATGCTCTTTGTATTTTGCGGCATTGTCGATATTGTCTTTTAGGAACTGTACGGTATCGATATTTTCTTCATCTCCGTCAAAGAAAATAAGGTTGGGGTCTTGGGTGTACATACCCTTTGTGCCGCGTACCGTAAAATCGCGGCCGTATGAACGGGGGAGAGTAGTGTCAAGGCGGAGCAAAATAGTTTCTCCGTTTTGGCAGGTTAAAACCGTGGTTATAATATCGCCCTGATTAAAGGTTGTATTTTTCATTTCTTCGGTGGCGTCTTCGCGGTCTTTTATGTACTCCTCAAGTCCTGCTGCCTTTGAAGCAAAGGAAGAAACCGTAAGAATTCTGTTACCGCGGTTAATATCTAAAAGCTTTGCAATAGGGCCTAAATCATGGGTGGGGTAGTTGTCACAGCAACGTCTTTGATAATTGTCAAAGCGGTAATGACGCGTTTCGTGACCGTAGGCTACCTCGTTGCGTAAATCGTGCGAGTATGAGCCTGAGCAATGAACAATAGTACCGAAAAGATTTTTTCTTGCCATAGAGGTTATCAAAAGCTCACTTTCGCCCCAGCAACAGTTTTCTACAAGCATATACGGTGTGCTTGTTTCTTCCTGTACCCTTACTAATTCATAGCAATTCTCTAAGGAGTATTCACAGCCAACCTCGCTTGCAACGGCAATACCCTTTTTCATTGCGTGAATTGCAATATCGGTGTGTGATGCCCAATCGGTAAAAACATATACCGCATTAAGATTTTCGGTTTTAAGTGCCTCTTTATAATCGGTAAAGCCTTTGGCATTTTGACCTGCCTCTTTCACTTGTTCGAGTGCTTTTTCAATTCTGTCCTCATAAACATCGCATACAGCTACAATGTTCAAATCCTTGTTTTTTAAGAGTACGCATTTCAAAAGGTCGAAACCGCGTTTACCGAGTCCTACTACGCAAGCGTTAATCATAATTGATATCTCCTTTTAGTTATCTTTAAGATTATTATAATAAACGAGTGTTTGTATGGCTATGTGAAAAACAAGCAAAAAACTGTGTTTTTTTATCATTTACTTTTAAAAACAACTGTGATATAATTATTTTTGGTGATAAGTTATGGGAAATTTTATCAAAGAAAACGCATTTGGTATGTCATTTTATCCCGATGATGAGTTTTGTATTTTAAATATAGGGTATGATGATTTTTCTTTTGTTAAACCTTTATACACCTTTAGAATGCAGAATTACTATACGTGGCATTTTGTGCTTTCGGGAAGCGGTACGCTCGAAATAGAGGATAAAAAATATGCTGTAACCGAGGGACAGATGTTTTATATACCGCCCGATACCAAGATGAGATATTATCCCGATAAAGAAAATCCTTGGGAATACGTGTGGTTTACTTTTAAGGGGGAGCGCATTAATGAATACAGCTCTCTTGTGGGAATGACGACAGAGAAACCTGTATGCGACTGTGTAAATTTTCAAAAGATAAATTTTGCCCTTAAAAGAATGCTTCAATCGCTTATGAACGGCGAGAGCGGATATTTTGGAGTTTTGTCGGCTTTTTATGAAATTATGGAAATATCTACTGCTTTATCGCCGCTTAATGACATACAGCGTGTAAAAAAAATTATAGACGAAAACTTTGCTTCGCCTGCTTTCAGCATAGAACAGCTTTGCCGTGATGTGAGCATAAGCCACGCCCACCTATTAAGATTATTTAAAAAGGCGTACGGTGTAACCCTTGTAAAATATATTATCAAAAAGCGGTTAGAGCTGGCTTGTGAGCTTTTACAAACTACGGCACTTTCGGTAAGCTCTGTAGCGTATTCCTGCGGTTTTTCGGATGAAATACACTTTATGAAAACCTTTAAAAAGGAAATGGGCGTTTCAGCACTTAAATATAAAAAGGCGAGATAAATCTCGCCTTAAATTATTTATTGATTTTAAAGTGAACGGGTAAGCCGTTTTGGGTTTTAATTTTAATTTCGCCGTTTATAAGTGGTAAAAAGTACTCTAAAGCATCGTCGGTAACGTTAGTGCCGTCAGCGCATATCCATTCCTTAGGGAACACCTTTTCGGCATTGGCAACAAGACTTGCTTCTACCGAGTCAATTTCTATTTTATATGGGTTATTGCTTACGCGTTTGAAAACCATCATTTTGCCTGTTTGCCCTTGCATAGCGGCTTTTACACCGCTCTCGCCTATGAGAACAGCCTCATCAATATCCGTTTTGGAGCAAAGGTGCGACGAGCAGCGTTGCATAACATTAAGCTCAATCGAGCGCACCTTACAGCCGATTTTTTCGGTTATAAGGTTTTCTAACAGCTTGCCTATGCCCGAAAGGTATTCGTGACCGAAGTTGTCAACCTTGCCTGAACGGTAGCTTGCATTATCAAGCTTTATTCCTTCTGAAACGGCAACTATTACTGAATTGCGGATTTCTAGTTGTGCCTTAACGTCATTTATAAATTTTTCTGCTGAAAATTCGCTTTCGGGTAAGTAAATAAGGTGCGGTGCAGTTTCACCGTTGGCGTGAAGCACCGCGCTTGAAGCGGTAAGCCAGCCTGCGTGCCTGCCCATAACCTCAACTACTGTAACAGATTTAAGGTCATACACCGCACTGTCGCGTACAATTTCCTGTAAAGTAGTAGCAAGATATTTTGCCGCCGAGCCAAAGCCTGGGGTGTGGTCGGTAAAGCATAAATCATTATCAATTGTTTTGGGAATGCCTATAACCTTTATATCAATACCGTTTTGCATAGTATATTTTGAAAGCTTATCGGTGGTATCCATTGAATCGTTACCGCCGATGTAGAAAAAAGCACCGATATTATACTTTTTAAAGCAATCAATTATTTTTTCGTAAACTGCGGGGTCACTTTCGGGTGCCGGCATTTTATATCTGCAAGAGCCTAAAACGGTTGACGGGGTAGTTTTTATAAGCTCTAAATCATCATCTGATTTAATAAGCTCATTAAGCTCTACAAGGTTTTGGTTTATAATACCCTCAATACCGTTAAGTGAGCCGTAAATTTTATCAATTTCAGTGTCCAATGCGGCTTGCTTAAAAACACCCACAAGCGAAGCATTAATTGCAACGGTGGGGCCACCCGACTGTGCAACAGCTATATTCATAATAAATACTCCTTTGAAAAGCTTACTAAAAGTATAATAACATTTTTTATTCCTAAAATCTACCTTTTTGTGCTAAAAAAGACAAATGTTTTTACACTTGTCTTTTTTAGGTAAATGTTGTATAATTATAAATTAGATTGGAGTGGTATATCTTGTTAGGAGAATTATTATCCGGCAACCTCAATTTTATAGGTGCGGTTGTATATATTTTGTCTTCCTTGGCGGTTATATTTTTAACTATGCCTGTTCACGAATTTGCACATGGCTTTGTGGCAGATAAATTGGGCGACCCTACACCGCGTTATCAGGGAAGAATTTCGTTAAACCCCTTTGCTCATATTGATTATATCGGAGCACTTTGTATTTTGCTTTTCGGCTTTGGCTGGGCAAGACCTGTACAGGTCAACGGTTACAACTTCAGAAAGCCTAAAAGGGATATGGCAATTGTAGCCGCTGCGGGCCCTGTATCAAATCTTTTAATGGCGTTTATTTTTCTTACAATTACAAACAGTATACTGGCTATAACCAATGCTTTAGGTTTGTATTATATTGTAAGCTTTTTCTATTATATAGCCAAGATAAATGTTTATCTTGCAGTGTTTAATCTTATCCCCGTACCGCCGCTTGACGGCTCAAGAATACTTTCAATTTTCTTGCCCGACAGGATTTACTATAAGCTAATGCAATACGAAAGATATATTTATTTTATTCTTTTGGGTCTATTGCTTTTGGGCGTTTTGGATATTCCGCTTTCTAATATGTCAAACACACTGCTTCGTATCCTTGACGGTATAGCATCCTTACCATTTAAATTTTTGAGGTAAAAAATGGATAATACATTAAGTTATAAATTAGAGGGCTTTGAGGGTCCGCTTGATTTGTTGCTTCAGCTGATAGCGCGTAATAAATTTAATATTTACGATATTCCGCTTTTAGAGCTTATTGAGCAGTATTTAGAGCAGATAGAGAAATTTAAGGCAGACGAGATGGAAATCTCAAGCGATTTTCTTGAAATGGCTTCACGTCTTTTGTATATTAAAACAGTAAGCCTTTTGCCTAAGCACGATGAGGTTGTAAAGCTTAAGGAAGAGCTTACGGGTGAATTGCTCGAATATATGGTTTGTCAGCAGATGGCGGCAAAGTTTGCCACTATGCAGGACGGCTTTAATATGTTTGTGCGAAAGCCTACTGAGTATGAGTTTGATAAGACCTATGAGCTTGTGCATCCAAAGGATGTTTTGTTTGAAAGCTATATAGCGGCTGTAGGCAGGGGACAAAGACGCTTACCGCCGTCTACAGCACCCTTTACCAAAATTGTAGCCCGTAAGATTGTTTCGGTTTCTACTAAGATAGTTTTCGTTATCCGCAATCTTTGGAAAGGCGGCAAAAGTAAGCTTTCGGAGCTTTATAAAACCGCTAACAGCCGTTCTGAGCTTGTAGCAACCTTTTTGGCTGTGCTTGAGCTTTGTAAGGCTAATCGCGTAAAGGTCGAGGGCGACGGCGAGGCACAGGAAATTACATTGATTAAGGGGCATAAAAAGAATGACAACTAAGGAACTTATAAAAGCCTTTGAGGCGGTACTGTTTGCCAGCGGTGAGCCGCTGTCGATTGACCGCTTTACACAGGTTTTTGAAATAACTCCCGAAAAGACCGTTTCGGTTATGGAGGCACTTTCTAAAAAGTATGAGGAAAACGATAGCGGTCTTAAGCTTGTAAGAATGGATAACACCTACCAAATTGCGACTAAAAACGAGTATGCCGAATATATTAAAAAAGCGTTTGATATAAGAAGACGTACACCGCTTTCTGCGGCGGCACTTGAGGTTTTGGCGGTTGTGGCTTATAATCAGCCGGTTACCAAATCGTTTATTGAGCAGGTGCGCGGTGTTGACTGCTCGGGTGTAGTTACAACCCTTATTGAAAAGGGACTTGTAGAGGAGCGCGGAAGACTTGAGCTTCCGGGTAAGCCCTTGCTTTACGGCACTACAAAGAACTTTTTGCGTTGCTTCTCTTTAGGGGATTTAAGCGAGCTTCCGCCGCTACCTAAAGACCAGAACGGCGACGAGGTTACAGATTTAGGTGAACAGTTAACGCTTGACGAATAGTTTAAAGCTTTTGTTTAACAATATTTAGGAAAACAAATTCTGTGTGAAGGTGATTTTAATGAGTGAAAACAGCTTAAAAAATATTATGGATACCACAATGGAAAAATTAAAGGCTATGATTAATGCCGATGTTATTACAGGCACCCCTGTTGTTGTGGGTGACATTACCCTTATTCCTGTTTCCAAGGTGGCATACGGCTTGGCTACAGGCGGCAGTGATTTCCCGACTAAGTCTAATTCTCAGGTTTTCGGCGGTGGCGGCGGAGCAGGCGTTACAATTTCGCCCGTGGCATTTATCGCAATCAACGGTGACAGCGTAAAAATGCTCCCTGTTTATAATGAGCTTACTACCCTTGAAAAAGCCGTTACTATGGCACCCGAAATAATAGATAAGGCTAAGGAAGTTTTTTCAAAGGATAAAGAGATAATAGCTGAATAAAAAAACACACCTTGTCATAATATTAGACGAGGTGTTGATTTTGAAAAAATGTATTGTGGCGGTACTTTTGCTGACCTTTTTGTTAATGCCTATAAATGTCGGTGCGGTGTCAGTTTCGGCAAAAGCGGCAGTTTTACTTAACGGTGACAACGGCGAGGTTATATATTCTAAAAATGCCGACCAAAGACTTCCAATGGCAAGCACTACTAAGATTATGACAGGGCTTTTGCTTTGCGAATACGGCAATTTTGAGCGTGAGATTACGGTCACTGCCGAAATGCTTCGTGTTGAGGGCTCGTCCATGGGGCTGCTCCCGGGAGATAAGGTCACACTTCATGATCTTCTGTACGGGCTTATGCTCGCTTCGGGTAATGACGCGGCAAACGTAATAGCATTTGTTATCGGCGGCAGTCTAGACGGCTTTGTTCAGAAGATGAACGACAAGGCAAGTCAGCTGGGGCTTAAAAACACCCACTTTGCAACCCCGTCGGGACTGGACGCGGATGACCATTACACCACCGCTTATGAGCTTGGTAAATTGGCGCTTTACGCCCTTGGAAACCAAGAATTTGCAAAGGCGGTTGCTTGCGAAAAAGCAACGCTCAATTACGGTAATCCGCCGTATAGGCGTACACTTACCAATCACAATAAAATGCTTAAAATGTACGACGGTGCGGTAGGTGTTAAAACGGGCTTTACCAAAAAATCGGGAAGATGCCTTGTAACTGCTGCCAAGCGTGACGGCAAGTTTGTAGTGGCGGTAACGCTTAATGCACCGAGTGATTGGTCTGACCATAAAGCGATGCTTGATTACGGCTTTTCAGCCATAAAGCAAACACAATATTCACCTATGGTGGACAGCTACAATTTACCCGTTATAAACGGCACAAAGGAAGCCTTGACGGTAGATATAAAGCCCTTTACGGTTAACACTCTCGAAACTGAGGATATAGAGAGTCAGGTGTATCTGCCCAAATTCCTATATGCGCCCGTAAACAGCGGAGATAAGCTTGGGTATATAGTATACTCTCAAGGCGGAAAGACAATAGGTAAAAAGGATATTGTGTCGTCACACAGTATTTCTGCTTTAGAGAGCAAGAAGACTGTCTTTGATATTTTAATAGAAAATTTTAAGCACATACTTAGAAATATTTAGGAGAATAAAATGAAGGATAATAAAATAAGACTTCAAAAGCACCTTGCTGAGTGCGGTGTAGCCTCTCGCCGTAAGGCAGAAGAGCTTATCGAAATGGGCAAGGTTAAGGTTAACGGTCATATTGCAGCACTGGGCACAAAGGTTGACCCTAAAAGAGATAAAATAACCGTCCGAGGAAAGACGGTGGTTGCTAATACCACAAAAATGTATATAATGCTTCACAAGCCGCGCGGTTTTGTTACAACTATGAACGACGAAAAGGGCAGAAAATGCGTTACCGACCTTGTTAAAGATGCGCCTGTTCGCCTTTTCCCTGTGGGAAGACTTGATATGAATTCTGAGGGGCTTCTTTTAATGACTAATGACGGCGAGTTTGCAAATAAGCTTACCCATCCGTCTTACCACGTTAATAAGACCTACCGTGTAACAGTAAGCGGGGATGCCAATGACGAAAAGCTTATAAGGCTTAAGGAGGGCATTGTGCTTGACGGTGAGAAAACTTTACCCTGTGACTGCTTTGTAGCTGAGCGTAAGGCTGACAGAACAGTACTTATATTTATAATTCAAGAGGGCAGAAACCGTCAGATAAGACGTATGTGCGAGGAAGTAGGGCTTGAGGTTTTACGTCTTAAGCGTACCGAAATTGCAGGCGTAAAGCTTGGTATGCTGAAAAGAGGCAGCTGGCGTCCTTTGAATGAACGCGAAATGCGCCGTCTTACAAGTATAACCTGAGGTGTGTTATGATTACTTTAAAAACGGTTGAAACTAGGCGGGAGGCAAAGGCATTTTTCGACAAAGAGGGATTGACTTTTAACCAAAATTCCGATTGCCTTTGCGCCAAGGACAAGCAAGAGGTTTTGGGCTACTGCCTTTTTGATTTGGACAGTGAAAAAATGATCGTCCGCGCTATTGAGCCACAAAATGACTTAATGCTTTTGGACGGTGTACTGCGCAGTACCTTGCACATTGCGGCAAGCCGTAATATACAGCAAGCAATATGGGCAGACAAGGCACCCCAAAAAATTTTTAAAGTATTAGGCTTTGTAACAGAAGAAAATACACTTAATATAAGCCATTTGTATGAGCATAAATGCTGCGGATGTAAAAAAGAAGGGTGATAAGTGTGTCAAAATTCCAAAAGGGCGTTATTACACTTTCGATTGATGACGGTCGCAAGGATGCTTTCCGTTTAGTGAATGAGGTGCTTAACGTTTATAATATCCCTGCAACCTTTAATATAATATCGGGTTATATAGATGTTGATTGTGTGGGTAATAAATCCACTATGACCTTGGATGAATTAAAAGAAATTTCTAAAAATCCTCTTGTTGAAATTGCGGCACACGGCTATTTACATAAAAATGACGAAGAGGATATTATAAAAGGCAAGGACAAGCTTTATGAATGGCTTGGTCTAAAGGATGACACAATAGGCTTTGCATCGCCCGGAAGCGGTATGGATAAAGACTATATATGTGAGAATCAGGAAAGACTTCAAAATTTAGGTTTTTCTTACATAAGAACAGGCTTTGTTAAAGAAGGACGCAATGTAGAAGAGGTTTTAGCGTATTCGGACACCGCCGATGTGAACGGAATAGATGAGCTTTATTACCAGTTTAGTAATATGTGTATAAACTCGGTGCCGATTTTATGTAAAACAACCGCCAAGTCAATGAAGAAAATGGTTGATTTGGCGGCAAGAGAAAAAGCCTGCCTTACTTTAATGTTTCATAGTGTTCGCAAAAAAGGGGAGTACGACCCTGAGGATTTATGGACCTATGATTACGATAAATTTGTAGAGTTTATTAAGTATTTATCCCAAAAAAGAGATAACGGTGAAATAGAAATCCTTACTACTAAGGATGCATTCATAAAAGGAAAAGAGGCTGCCTCACTTTAATAGTGAGACAGCCTCAATTAATTTTATTCCTCTTCTTCGGGCTCTGCTTCTTTTTCAAAAGCAATATCAGCAACAGTTACATTAACCTTTGTAACGGCGGTGCCGGTCATAGTCTGGATTTTGTCTTTAACATTTTCCTGTACCTTTTCGGCAACTTCCTTTACATTGGCTTCTTTTTTAACAGTGATATAAATACCGATTTCCAACGCACCGTTATTACTTTCTACCTTAACGCCCGCAAAGGGATTTTTTGCTTTTATAGCACCCTTAAGGTCAATACTTCTATTGGAAATGCCTGCAACACCCTCAACTTCAGATGCGGCAATTTTTGCCATTTTCTTAAGAACATCTGTATTGATGGAAAGCTGTGTGTTATTATTCTGCATATATTTAACCCCCGTGTTGTAATAGATAAATCTTTTCTTTATTATAACACCTAATTGTAAAGAAAACAACTTTTTTTTAATTTACGGGGATAATTTTTATTTTTGAAAGGTCTAAGCCTGATTCTGCTACGGCAATATCCTGTATCTGCATAGTGTTTGCAGTGGTTAGTCCGTCAGATTTCACTATGATATTAATGCCGTCATTGCCAATAACCGCTACCGCCTGTTTAAAGCCCTTGGCTTTTAAAAGGGTTTCAATATTGGCTTCCTTTTTCATTGTTTCGGCTATGCTTTCAAGCATTTTTAAAGCCGATTCCTTATCCTTGTCGGTAAGGCTTTCACTTTTTAATACTTCTTTCACGGTTTCAACTGCAGTTTTTATATTTTTTTCGCGGTCGGCTTTAGCTGTTGCGAAATAATCGTCCGTCTTGGCGGCGGTTTCTACCGCCTCGGTAGAAGAGTTTGACACATAAGACGCTTCGCCAAGATATTTTGTGGATGAAGGCATATATTTTGTGTTAAGCCAGATGGCTGCAACAAGCGCTATAACCATTACCCCTACCGCTAACTGTCCTTTACCTAATACTTTACCTTTTTTCATTTTAGTTTCCTCCTGCTATATGTACTCGTTGTGAAGTTATATTTAATGCCGCCGTAACGGTATTTTCTATTTTTTCGGCAACGGTGCTGTTGTCGCCGCCTAAGCATACAATGGCAACACCGCGTATTTCGGGCATTTGTGTGGTTACAAGTAAAGCTTGCTCACCGCCGTCGGCGGTTTTAACCGTTATGTAGCCCTGTTTAAGCTCACTGCTTGTAGAAATTGTATCATTTTCGGTTTTGTCCTCAGAGGAGCCCTCGGTTATATCGGCGTATTTATACCGTATCCCGCTTTCAAGGGTGACTACAACTGTCACCTTGTTACTGCCTGTAATACCCTTTACAATGTTTTTTATATCCTTTTCCAATTGCTCGCGGTATTCCTCGGCAGAAATAGGGGTTGTGTCGGTTTTTTGGGATTTTTCACCGCTTCCCCCTAAGGAAGATAAAAATATAAGCACAATCCCGATAATACCTATAACCACTAAAAATTTTGGGCTTTTGATTTTGGGGATGTATTTTGCTATCAGGTTATTCATTTACAATTTCAACCTCCCGTTCTTTAGCCAATACCCCCAAAGCCTTAATAATTTTTTCTCTTGGCTCATCTGATACAATAATCACTTTATTAATTACTATGCTGTTATCATTAGAATTATCCGTACAAACATAAATTTCCCTAAAATTTATATTCTGCGCTGCGAGGGTATAGGAATATATGTATTGGGCGGACAGGCTTTGCATTTCGGTAAGGCTTGCTTGGCTAGCTGTGGCTTCGGGTAAAGGGAAAGTGATTTTTTTAAGCGGAATATTGGCGGCAGATATTATAATCACTAAAAAAACGAGGCTAAACAGATACCGTATCGGCTTTGAAATGTTGCCCTCGGGACAGATAATATAAAGCGCGCCTATTAAGATACAGCCAACGCTAAAGGAAATAAAAAACTGTGTCATACTCCACCGCTTCCTATCACTACCGAAAGGGAAATGATGAACATTGCACCTGTCAGCAAAATCACACCTATCAGCACAGATAAAACGGTGTCAATAGCCTGTAACAATCCCGAAATTTTAGGCAGCTCAAAGCTTAATGCTACAAAATCTGCTCCCCAAAGTGTAAAACGCCATAGCAAAAGCTCTGCTAAAACGGGCAGAAAAAGTATACAGCAAATAACCACGCCGTAAATACCCACCGATGATTTTAAAAGCGACATAGAAGCGGTGAGAGTGCCCAGCGCCTCTGAAAGCACGCCGCCTGCTACCGGTACTGATGAGCCTATTATAAATTTTGCAGTCCGCATTGCAAGATTGTCCGCGTGGGCGTTAAGCACGGTTTGTATGCTGAGTATTCCTAAAAACACAGCCGAAATAAAGGACATTACCCAAAGCGACAGCTTTTTTACCGCCTGTGAAATTCCGTTGTTATTTATAAAAGGGGAAACGCTTGAGCTTAAGGATAAGCACAAATGTCCGCTTATAAGCGGTACTACAGCATAGTTTGAAAGCAGACTCACTCCGTTTGCCGCGCCTAATAAAAGGGTGCTCATAGAAACACTTGTGGCAGTTTTGCCCGCGGCGGCGGTTATTACCGAGAATACCGGTATAAAAGCCGTCATAAAGGTTGCGGTGCCCTTCATAGCGTTTACGGCAGTGGTTATTGCAGAAAAAATGGGGGTTATTATAATTCCCGCTACCGATAGCGTTGCGGCGTAGGATACCACCTGTGTTACCGAGCTATCCTTAGAGCTGAAAAGCACCGCATTTATAAGAATTACGGCTAAAATACTGCCAAGTGCTATTAATGGCTTTTTAAAACCGCCCTTAATAAAGGAAAGTATGTGCGAAAAGACATTTTCGGTCTTAAGCCTATTCACCCAGTTATAGTCAGAAATATCAATGCCGTTTCTTGTAAGGTATTCCTTAACATCTTCTGGCAAGGCTTCTGGAAGCTCTAAGGCTCCGCTTTTCTCCAACTGTTGTTTATATATATCGGTTTCTTCGGCATAGGTATTAATATTAAATAGCAGTAGCAGAAAGATTATACAAATAACTTTTTTAATCATTTACAAAACCTATTGCAGTTTCAAGAATACTTAAAACAAGCGGAACCGATAAAAGAAAAATGGCACATTTGCCTGCAAGCTCGGCCTTGAGCGCTAAGGCAGTTTGTCCTGCGTCACGGCAGGAATCCGCAATAAATGCGGTTATGTAGCCTATCCCTAAAGCCTTAAGGGCTACCTTAAAATAACTGTTATCTATTCCGTAGCTTTCTATTCTTTGTTCTATAAGCGATAACGGCACTAAAATATTTTTTATAATCAGCGTCAGCACCAGCATCGAACAGCAAATTATTATTAATAAGGAATATTCACTGCCGTGGTTTCTAAATATCAGGCACACTACTGCGCATACAAGGATAATGCTAAGAATTTTAAAAATTTCCATCTTAAAGTCCGAACAAATCCTTAACGGTACTAAAAAGCTCGGCTATAGAATTTACAATCATAAGCAAGACTACAACAAGGCCCGCAAGGGTTGTGAGCATTGCCTGTTCCTCTCTGCCTGAGCGTATAAGCACCTGATTTAAAACCGTTACAATTATACCTATTGCCGCTATTTTGAATATAAAATCAACATCCATTTTTTAACCTCAAATTAAAAATATGCAAATAAAAATTCCGCTCATAACCCCCATACTTTTGTACAGACGGCTAAGCTCGCGGTGTTTTTTAAGTGCTTCATCAGCTTTGCCTTTAATCATATTTATGTAAAGCTCGCACCGTTTATACTCAGCCTCGGTGTCGGACATACCGATGTTTTTAAAAAAATCTTTTATTATTTCACAATCGTCTTTTTCAAGATAACTGTAATTTATGGGGTATTCTTGGAAGCTTAAATGTATAAGGCGGTCAATTTCGCCGCCCTGCAGACGTATGCGCTCCTTTAAGCTGTGTATACCCTGTTCAATGCTACAAAGCTTTTTATATCTTAAATTAAGCTCCTCCGATTTTATAAAGCCTATGGCGGAGGTTGTGAAAATTATCAGCAAAAAGCCTGTAACCTTAAATAACAGTGTCACAAAAAAGCTCCTTTGTGTCGAAAACTCTGATTTTACCGCCATGAATCTGCGGAAGTAGTGCTACTTGGGTTATAGCACCGCTTTTAAGTAATTGGTCGGTAACGCTACGTGTTCTAAGCTCGTTAATATTGCCAATGTGGGCGGTTGTAATTATACTTACGCCTGCGCAAAAGCTTTCGCTTACACTTTTAAGCTCTTCGGTTGTGCCGATTTCGTCAAAAGCAATAATATCGGGGAACATTGTGCGAAGCGCAATTTCTATTCCCTTTGCTTTATTTTCGGTTATAAGAATATCGGTGTTATTGCCTAAATCGTTGGAAGCCACCCCAATACTGCTGCCCGATATTTCCTGTCGGCTATCGATTACGGCAACACGGCGAAGTCTGCCCGTATTTCCGTTTGAAAGCTGACGCACAAGGTCGCGCAGTACGGTGGTTTTGCCGCTGCCAGGGGGGCCTGCAATCAAGAGTCCTGAGTTTTGATAATTTCTTAAAATATCGTTTGCACTGCCAAAAAATTCTCGCGCAATACGTAGGTTTAAAGAAGATATATCCTGTATAGCACCGTTTTTGGAGAATCTTCCGCACACCCCTGCGCGACTGCCGTTCTTCATAACAATAAATCCGTTAGAAAGCTCGTTTTCGTGGTCAAAAACTGAATTATTGCAAAGCCTTTTAAAGCTTTCTTCTAAATCGGCTTTACCGATTTTAAAAAGGTCACCCGACAGAAAAAACTGGGTTTGTCCGTTTTCACGAATAAATACAGTTTCGGTACCAACTGTCAAAGCAAGCGGTAGATTTTTTCTCATCCGTATTTCGCAGGTATTGGCTTTAACTGTAGGGGAAAGCCTTTGCAGTACCGCCCTTGTCCTGTCAGATACCGCATAAAGCACACTTTCAAATCTTTTGTCTTCTTGCATTTTGTTCACCTCAGTAAATCCTATGAGGTGGTTGTCCAAAATAGAACAAATTTAATATTGAATTGATATTTTAGGTTTTAATAAGAGAAAAAGCCCTTGAATTCATTTCAAGGGCTTTTTCTCTTATTTTGTGGATTTTGAAAATTCTTGGATTATTTCATTTAAAATATTTATTTGATTATCAGTTAATTCATTTACCGTTATGATTTTTTCGTTATTAATTCCTAATAAATAATCTGTTGTAACACCGAATTCTTTGGAATATTTTATGAGCATATCAAGACTTGGCTGGCGAATACCTGTTTCATAGGCGGAAATAATTGATTTTTGAACCCACAGTTTCATAGCTAGTTGAGTTTGGGTTAAATGCTTTGCTTGGCGTAATTCTTTCGCAATTATTGAAAAATCTTTCACTTGTAATACTTCCTTCCACTATTTGATGTCTTTATAATATAATATTATCGTTTACAAATAGTGGAAGAATATATTGACATTAGTGGAATTTGGTAATATAATATTTTATGCTTTATATGCGTTTCAGAAAGAGGGAAGTATAAATGGTGTTAGAGAAAAAACTAATTGATTGGGTTATTAAAAATAAAAATTTATTGTTTTTAATTATAGTATCATTGATAGGTTTATTAATTCGTTTAAGCGGTTTGCAGTTTATTTCAAAGGATATGACAAAATTTCTTATTCCATGGTTTAATGAAGTGGCCAGTAGTGGAGGACTTTCTGCACTTAATAAACAAATTGGTGACTATAATTTAATATATCAAACAATTATAAGTGTAATGACTTATTTAAAGGTAGATTGTGTTATTTCTTATAAAGTAATTTCAATATTTTTTGATTATATTTTAGCAATTGTAGTCGCTTTTTTAGTGTGCTATTTAAAGGATAAAGAAAAATCAAGCATGTATTTTTGTCTTTCGTATACATTGGTTTTATTCTTTCCAACAGTAATAATTAATTCTGCTTTTTGGGGTCAGTGTGATTCTATATATACAGCATTTATAGTTCTAATGATTTTACAGTTATTAAAAGAAAAGTATACTTCTGCTTTTATTTTCTTTGGGGTTTCACTTGCATTTAAACTTCAAGCAATTTTTGTTTTGCCTTTCATTTTATGTTATTACTTTTACAAAAGAAAATTTAGCATATTTAATTTCATTATTTCTTTTGGCGTTTTTTGGGGCTCAGGTATAGTTGCGTTTCTATATGGAAGAGATTTATTAGCGCCTTTAAAAATTTATGCTTTTCAATCAGGCGAATATAAGCGTATGTACATGAATTTTCCAAGTTTTTGGATGCTTATAGGTGAAAATTATAATGATTTTAAAATTTCGGCAATTTTAATTACTTTTGTATTATGCGGTATAGCACTTTACCTTATTCTTTCAGGAGCTTTTTCTCCTGATACAAAGGAAAAAATTTTACTTTTAGCAACAGCTTTAATTTGGACTGTAATCTTATTTTTGCCATCAATGCATGAGAGATATTCATATGTTTTAGATATATTCTTAATTGTAATTTGTTTTATGGATATTAAGTTTTTAAAATATTCTGTATTTAGTTGGATGTTAAGTATCTTTACTTATGGGAATTATTTAGTCAAATATAGGGATTGGGAAATTATTTATGTAATGATATACATAATTTTATGGGGTTCTTTTGTATATAAAGTTTTAAACTATCAAAAAAATAAAACTGATTTCGTTTAAAAAACGAAATCAGTTTGTTTTTTGTTACAATTAAATAGAATTAGTACGCAACGCCTTGTGCTAGCATTGCTTCTGCAACCTTTTCAAAGCCTGCGATGTTAGCGCCTGCTACAAGGTCGCCGTCCATACCGTATTTTTTAGCGGCTTTAAGTGAGTTTGCAAATATGTCAGCCATAATTTGCTTTAACTTAGCGTCAACCTCTTCAGCGGTCCAGCTGTAACGCATAGAGTTCTGACTCATTTCAAGACCTGAAACTGCAACGCCGCCTGCGTTAACTGCCTTAGAGGGAGCCACAACAACGCCGTTTTTCTTGAGAAGTGCTACTGCCTCATTGGTGGTAGGCATATTTGAAACCTCTACATAGTATTTAACGCCGTTGGCAATAATCTGTTCAGCTTCCTTAACGTCAACCTCGTTCTGTGTTGCGCAAGGCATAACAATGTCAACCTTTGTGCCCCAAGGCTTCTGACCTTCAAAGTAAGGAACGCCGAATTTGTCAGCATAGTCCTTAACCTTGTCATGACCGGAAGAACGCATTGAAAGCATAAATTCAATCTTTTCATCGGTATTGATACCGTTTTCATCATATATATAACCGTCGGGGCCCGAGATGGTAACAACCTTACCGCCAAGCTCGGTTACTTTCTTAACAGTACCCCAGGCAACGTTACCGAAGCCTGATACCGCAAAGGTTTTATCCTTAATAGTATCGCCAAAGGATTTAAGCATTTCGTCTACATAGTAAACTGCGCCAAAGCCTGTAGCTTCAGGACGGATAAGTGAGCCGCCGTATGTAAGACCCTTACCTGTAAGAACGCCTGTAAATTCATTACGCATTCTTCTGTACTGACCGTAAAGGTAACCAATTTCGCGTGCACCTACGCCGATATCACCTGCGGGAACGTCGGTATCAGCACCGATATGTCTTGAAAGCTCGGTCATAAAGCTCTGGCAGAAACGCATAATTTCTTGGTCACTGCGTCCGCGTGGGTCAAAGTCACTACCGCCTTTACCGCCGCCCATAGGAAGACCTGTAAGGCTGTTCTTAAAGGTCTGCTCAAAGCCTAAGAACTTAATAATGCTGGCATTAACTGACGGATGGAAGCGAAGACCGCCCTTGTAAGGACCGATAGCAGAGTTGAACTGTACTCTGTAACCGCGGTTTACACGAACAACACCGTTGTCATCTATCCACGGAACACGGAACATAATCTGTCTTTCGGGCTCTACCATTCTTTCAATAACGCCCCATTTTTCAATGTTGGGGTTAGACTCAACAACAGGCTCGATAGATTCAAAAACCTCTTTGACTGTTTGCAAGAATTCCTTTTCACCGGGTTTCTTGCTTCAACATCAGCATAAACCTTTTGTAAATAAGCTGATTTAAACATAATTTCTTCCTCCAAATAATTACTATTTTTATATAATACTACGATTTTTTTTATGAGTCAATAAAAAATTTTAAAAAGTACTTGATTTTTTTAAAAAGCGTGTTATAATATTTGTTAATTGAATAACTATGTGAAATTTGCAGAAGTATAAACGACTGTGAACGGATGGGACTTTGGAGAATTCTGTTAAATCAGATGCCGAAGGGGCAAGGCGAGTATACTCGTTAATCTCTCAGGCAAAAGGACAAAGGGTGATATGATTTATTTGCTTTTCCGAGTCTATTTATAGGCTCGGTTTTTGTTTTGAAAAATCCCATTTCTATAAGTGGTATTCAATAGAATGTCTAAAGAAAAAAGGAGAAGAAAAATGTTAGACAAAATTGCAGAAATCAACGGTAGTATTAATGGCGTTGTATGGGGTATGTTCGGCTTGGCGTTGCTTATAGGTACAGGTATTATAACAACTCTTTTGACCAAGGTATTTCAGGTTACACATATCGGCCATTGGTGGAAGGAAACTATCGGTAGCCTTTTTAAGAAAGAGGTTATTGCTCACAGTAAGGAAAAAGGTTCGATTTCGCCGTTCCAGGCTCTTTGTACCGCTCTTGCGGCTACAGTAGGTACGGGTAATATCGCAGGTGTTGCGGCAGCTATTGCTGTTGGCGGTGCAGGCGCAGTTTTCTGGATGTGGGTTGCTGCATTCTTTGGAATGATGACCAACTATTCCGAAAATGTTTTAGGTATTTATTATCGCCGCAAAAATGCTAATGACGAGTGGTCGGGCGGTGCTATGTACTATCTTCGTGACGGTCTTGGTGCTAAAAAAGGCTGTAAGTGGATAGGTAAGGTATTGGCAGTCCTTTTCTGTATCTTTACAATGCTCGCTTCTTTCGGTATCGGCAGTATGGGACAGGTTAACAAAATTGTTGCTAACGTTGCTGCTGCTTTTGATGTTAAAGCACTTTCTTCTATTAATGTATTTGGAGAAGTTTCTTTATACAATATCTTACTTGGCGTTGTTATTATGGCTTTAACTGCTCTTATCACCTTGGGTGGTCTTAAGAGAATTGCAAGTGTTGCAGAAAAAATTGTTCCGTTTATGGTAGTTTTATTTGTTGCAGGCAGCATTATAATTATAGGTATTAACTACGATGCGATTATCCCTGCATTTAAAGCAATCTTTGTTAACGCATTTAAGCCTGAGGCTTTCGTAGGCGGCGGCATTGGCGGTGTAATTATTGCTATGACCAACGGCTTCAAGCGTGGCGTTTTCTCAAACGAAGCAGGTCTTGGTTCATCTGTTATGGTACACTCCAACTCAAATGTTAAAGAGCCTGTTAAACAGGGTATGTGGGGTATATTTGAAGTATTTGCCGACACAATGGTTGTTTGTACAATGACAGCTTTGGTTGTTTTAACCTCGGGCGGTCTTGAAGGCGGCGTTTTCAATGTTAAAACAGGCGAAATCGCACAGGGACTTTCTGATGCAACCCTCGTAGGCGGTGCTTTTAACGAAGTGTTCAGTTGGGGTAACATAGGTCAGAGATTTGTTGCTATTGCAATGTTTTTGTTTGCATTTACAACAGTTCTCGGCTGGTCACACTACGGCTCTAAGGCTTGGGAATATCTATTTGGTGCAAAGACAACAGTTATTTTCAGAATAATCCATGTTTGTACTATAATTTTCGGCGCAGTCCTTACTTCAACTCTCGCGTGGGATATTTCTGATACCTTTAACGGTCTGATGATGGTTCCCAACCTTATCGGCGTATTGGTACTCTGTCCGTTGGTTATGAAGATTACCAAGAATTATGTTGACCGCAACCTAAAGAAGAAGGATGTTGCTCCTGTGCTTTCATACAAAGATGCTGAAAATGTAGAAAAGGAAACAGTAACAGCAGAATAATTTCTTAGTCCCGACTTTATGTCGGGATTTTCTTTTCTTGTAAATTGTCGGGTTTTGTGATATGATTTCTATAATATATATGTATAAGGAATTTTGGTTATGAAAACAGATGTGGTTATAATCGGTGGCGGCGCGGCAGGTCTTTGCGCGGCGGTATATCTCAAACAAAAAAAGCCCGAGCTTTCAGTTCGGGTTTTAGAGGCTTTGCCACGTGTTTGCAAAAAGCTTATTGTTACGGGCAACGGCAGGTGCAATATTTCAAATAAAAATATTTCGCTTGAACGTTATCACGGTCAAAATAAAGAATTTTGCCGTTACGCTTTGGAAAAATTTAATTTATCTGTGTGTGAAGAGTTTTTTGAAAAAATTGGTGTCCCCTTTATATATGAAGACGATAAGGTGTACCCCGCTTCCTTACAGGCGGGCTCGGTTGTGGATTGCCTACGCTTTATGGCAGAGGAATTGGGAGTTATAATCCATACCGATACCAAGGTGACTAATATAAATACATTAGGTAAGGATTATAAGGTGATAGCCAATAAGGTAAGCTTTATAGCCAAGAATGTTATTATTGCTACAGGCGGTCTTGCGGGTGGTGAAAAATATGGCTGTGACGGAAGTATGCTTAATATTTTACAGTCTGCAGGTTTCGGGGTTGTAAAAAGCACTCCCTCAATAGTACAAATTAAAACCGTTAATGATGTAACCAAGCAGCTAAAGGGAATTAAGGTTGATGCTTCGGTTTCGCTTATGAAGGACGGACAAGTGTTGCGTCGCGATTTCGGTGAGGTTTTATTTACCGATTATGGACTTTCGGGCCCACCTATAATGCAGGTTTCGCGCCAAGTGTCACGTGTTGACGGTACAATTATTAGCCTTGATATTATGCCGAATATTGATTACGCTGACCTTTGCTTAGTTATACAAAAAAGAATAAGTGTAATGAAAAACCGCTCTTTAGAGGAATTTTTTACAGGTATGCTCAACAAACGCCTCGGCCAGATTGTTTTAAAGCTTGCAGGCTTAAAGCTTTCTGATTCGGTAGCCGTGATAGATAATGCGGCAATAGAAAAAATAGCGCATATATTAAAGAATATGGAATTTAATGTAATTGGAACTACGGGCTTCGCCAATGCACAGGTGACTGCGGGCGGTCTTGATACTACACAGTTTAATCCGCGCACTATGGAATCGGTTGATTGCAAGGGGCTTTACTGTGTAGGTGAGATACTTGATATTGATGGCGACTGTGGTGGATTTAATCTGCAGTGGGCTTGGAGTAGTGCTATGTGCGCGGTAGAATCTATAGTTGGGAATAGTGTATGCTGATAATTAATAATGTAAAGCTGCCGCTTGATACTGATTTTGAAGATTTAAAGACAACGGTTGAAAAATTGATAAAATGTAAAACCGATAATGTTTATTTATATAAGAAGTCGGTTGATGCGCGCAGAAAGGATAATGTTCATTTTTGCTGTTCGGTATTAGTTGAATGTGCGAATGAACAGGTTATTTTAAAAAAGAATAAAAACGCACAATTATATATATGTAAGGATTACAAGTGGCAAACTGCAAATAAAATGCATAAAAATCCGCCTGTCGTAGTCGGCTTTGGCCCTTGCGGTATGTTTTGCGCCTTGGCGCTTGCACGTGCAGGGCTAAAACCTATTGTGCTTGAGCGCGGGCAGGACGCCGATACACGAAAAAAGGACGTTGATGCATTTTTTACGGGCGGAAAACTCAACCCTGAATCAAACGTTCAGTTCGGTGAAGGGGGAGCGGGCACTTTTTCGGACGGCAAGCTTAATACAGGTATAAAGGATATCCGTTGTCGTGCAGTGTTAAAGGAATTTGTTTGCCATGGCGCGAAAGAAAAAATCCTTACTGATGCTAAACCGCACATTGGAACAGATATTTTAATTGATGTTGTTAAGAGTATCCGCAAGGAAATTATATCTCTTGGCGGTAAGGTGCTTTTCGGTACCAAGCTTGAAAAAATCAATATAAGTAATAATGTGGTGACTTCGGTTGTCGCAAACGGGCAGGAAATTTTGTGCGAAAATGTAGTTCTTGCTACAGGTCATTCTGCACGTGATGTTTTTGAGCTTCTGCGTGACAGCGGAGTTGAAATGCAGCAAAAAGCTTTTTCTGTGGGTGTAAGAATTGAGCATTTGCAGGAAAACATAAACAAAGCGCTTTATGGTAAGTTTTATAATCATCCCGCGTTATCTTCGGCAGATTATAAGCTTTCAACCCATCTTGAAAACGGACGCGGGGTTTATACTTTTTGTATGTGCCCTGGCGGTGAGGTTATAAATGCTTCAAGCGAAGAGGGGAAATTGGCGGTGAATGGTATGAGCTATTCCCGCCGTGACGGTAAAAATGCAAATAGTGCCGTCCTTGTAGGTGTCACCCCTCAGGACTTCCCCAGTGACGATGTTTTGGCTGGCTGTGAACTACAGCGAGTAATTGAAGAAAAAGCATATAATATATGTAAGGGAGCGGTGCCCGTCACTACAGTAGGAAATCTGGTTTTCGGTAAAGAGGCAGAAATAACCGAAGTTGTACCCACCGTAAAACCAAGCTATGCTTTTGCAGACTTTTGCGATATTTTCCCAAGCTATATTATACAAAGCTTGAAACAGGGTATTCTGGATTTTGATAAAAAGATAAACGGCTTTGCAAGTTACAGTGCTGTGCTTACTGCCCCCGAAACTCGTAGCTCATCGCCTGTCAGGATTTTACGTAACGAAAATTTCCAAAGCGTAAATCTTGATGGTTTGTATCCCGCAGGAGAGGGTGCAGGGTATGCCGGCGGTATAATGTCGGCGGCAGTTGACGGCATAAAGGTCGCTGAATATATAATAGGTATGTGAAATTCACTAAAATAATTTTCATTTTTTGAATATTAAAAGCAGTTTTAAACAAATCGAAAAAATGTTGCAAAATTTTTAAAAAAAGTTTAAAAAAAGTGTTGACAAAGGGGAATTAATGTGGTAATATAATCGGGCGCCCTAAAAAGCGGGGTGCAAAACGGACCTTGAAAATTAAACAACGACAATAATAAGGACCCGACAATTCTCGAGAGAAATTGAGAGAAAGTCAAGTACTTTAAAAGTATTGAAGGACAGAACAAATGCGTCAGCATTGTTCGGTTGAATGAGCTTAAAGCTTATCTAGAAGATTTTAACACTTTGGTGTTAAGAATATATTTTTTAGAGAGTTTGATCCTGG
>JAFXCZ010000007.1 GCA_017516445.1 Clostridia bacterium | reverse complement strand
TATTATTGTCGTTGTTTAATTTTCAAGGTCCGTTTTGCACCCCGCTTTTTAGGGCGCCCGATTATATTACCACATTAATTCCCCTTTGTCAACACTTTTTTTAAACTTTTTTTAAAAATTTTTCAAAGATTTTTTTTAGCACAATATCTTGGGGTTGTATGATTTTTCAACCACATTTTTACTCAAAAAAACAAGGGAGCAAACAGCCCCCTTATATATAATATGTATATGTATAAACAAAAAATTAACCTAAAATTACTATGCCGGCAATTACAAGTGCGATAACTGCGTAATGCTTCCAAGACATTTTTTCTTTTAAGAATATTCTGCTCCAGAGCACCGAGATAGCACAGTAAGCCGAGATGATTACCATACCTGCAGAAAAGTCGCTGAACATAACTGCCATATAGAATACTTGGCCGATAGTTTCGCACAAACCGCCCCAGAATAGATTTTTATTTCCTTTGAACACAATATCTTTCTTCACGAATTTAATCCAAACAAACGCAAATATTGAAAGAATAAAGAAAGTAAACTCAAAAGCCGAATTTGCTGCGTAGTCGGTAATAGTGACGGGCGACTTATCCGAAAAGATAAACTCGTCGCCGGCAGTACCTACTGCATCTATTATAAGGTAGGAAATAGGCAACAAAAACGCGAGTATGCTTTTTGTATACTTTCGGTTGGCTCTTTCCTGTCTGGCTTTCTTAATTTCTTCGTCTTCCCTTTGCTCTACAAAACCTAAAGCAACTATACCGACAGTTATCATTAGAATACCTATAACGGTTGTAGTGGTAATATCCTCTGTAGAGAAAATACCAAAAATCAAGCACAAAAGGAATGCTAATGCGCCCGAAGAATTACAAATGGGTGATGAAATTGAAAGTTCAATATACCTAAGACCGATATAGCCGAACACCATTGCTAATATATAAAGAGCCGCAACGGGTAGGTAATGTACGAAGTCGATAAGCTTAAAATCGGTATAGAAAAGGCTTGCTACAATTTTAGGTACGCCGTCAACACCAACAGTGCTATCGATTATTGCGCCGCCGATGAGGGTAATAAAGAAATGTATACCCATTATAAGACCGACAGCAAAAACCACTTTCCAATGACTGTTTTTATCCTTTTCCCTTGTTCCCATTTTAGAGAATAGGTCCGAACCGCTCCAACAAAGCAGTGCTAAAATTGAAAAAATGTAATACATATATAATCTCCTTTGTATAGTTTAAATTTGTTGATCGAAATTCAAACCATACTCGGAGGGGGTCTTCGACGAAACACCCTGCAGGGTGTTAATTTTTTAAGTCTTTTGGTCATATTTTTATTCCGCTAATCTACGGGCGAAATCTGACAATTCCTCATCGCTGAAAAATTCAATCGTAATTTTACCCTTGCCGTCACCTGTGGATGTTATCTCGACCTTGCGGTGCAATTCGTTTTTAAGAGATAATGCAACCTCGCTGTAAAAGGTGTTCTTTTCCTTTTTTGCGGATGGTTTATTTCCCTTTTTAACCTTTGCGGCAAGCTTTTCAAGGTCGCGTACCGAAGCGCCGTTTATGGCAAGCTGCAGCATTTGCTCGCGCAAAGCCTCATCCTCGACCGATAATAAAGCACGCGCGTGACCTGCGGTGATTGCACCTACGCGCAAAGCCTGTAGCTCTTCCTCGGTAAGATTCAAAAGACGAAGAGCATTTGTAACAGCAGTTCGCGATTTGCCTATACGCTTTGCAACCTGCTCTTGTGTAAGCCCAAAGGAATCTATAAGCGAACGGTAACCGAGCGCCTCTTCAACCGCATTCAAATCTTCACGCTGCAGATTTTCTATGAGTGCCAGCTCCATTAATTCCTGTTCATCCGCATCCTTTATTATAACAGGTACCTGATATAATTCTGCCATACGGCAAGCACGCCAACGTCTTTCGCCCGCGATTATACTATATCTGCCATTTGTTTCGGGTTTAACCACAATAGGTTGTATAAGACCGTGCTCAGCTATGCTATTTGCAAGCTCAGACAGAGCCTCCTCATCAAAATCCTTACGCGGTTGGTCGCGGTTAGGCTCAATATCATTAAGGTTTACGGTTATAACGCCACCCTCGTCGGTAGAATTTTCATTAAACAAAGCGTCAAGTCCTCTGCCGAGTCCGCCTTTTTTTACTGCCATTTTAAACCCTCCTGTTTTTCTTCAAAAATTCCTTAGCAAGCGCGTTGTAGGCGTCGCTTCCCTTAGAGCGCTTATCATAATACTGAATAGGCATACCAAAGCTTGGAGCCTCCGAAAGTCGTACTGCGCGCGGTATTACCGACTTATAAAGCTTGTCCGCAAAATACTTCTTAATTTCAGAAACAACTTGTCCTGTAAGGTTAAGTCTACCGTCGAACATAGTAAGTACAATGCCCTCTATTTCAAGTGTTGAATTGTAGAGTCTTTTTACCTGTCTTACTGTAGCCATAAGCTGAGAAAGTCCCTCAAGTGCAAAATATTCGCACTGTATTGGTACTAGCACCGTATCACTCGCGTTAAGGGCGTTTATAGTGATAAGTCCCAGCGAGGGCGGACAATCTATAAATATGTAATCATACTTTTCCCTTACAACCGAAAGCGCCATTTTAAGCTGTGCTTCGCGGCGGTCAATTTCAATTAAATCAACCTCAGCTGCCGCCAAATCAATTGATGCAGGAATTACATCAACATTTTTATATTCGGTTTTTATAATCGCTTCTTCGGTTTTTCCTTTGCCGACAAGCAATTCGTAAGACGAAACGCGTATTTCCTTTTTATTTATACCGTAGCCGCTTGTTGTGTTTCCCTGTGGGTCAGCATCGACAAGCAGTACCTTTTTACCCGCCATTCCTATTCCTGCGGCGAGATTAACCGAAGTGGTGGTCTTTCCCACGCCGCCTTTTTGATTAACTATGGAAACGATTTTTCCCATTTTAAACTCCTTTTGTTTCACGTGAAACATTTTACTGCCTATTTATTATACCAAACACACAATTAATTGTAAATAAAAAAATAGCCGAAAGCGAACTTTCGACTAAGTTTTATCATCGGGTCTTACAAGTAATGCCGCTATAAAACCGAACAGCACTGATGCCGTGATACCCGCGGCGGTGGCTTCAAGACCGCCCATTAGTGCACCTATCAATCCGTGCTCGGTGACGGCGGCTTTCACACCTTTGGCAAGGCTATAGCCAAAGCCTGTAAGCGGAACTGTAGCACCTGCACCCGCAAACTCAACTAACGGCTCATACACACCAATAGCGGTAAGAAATACACCTAGCACCACAAATGAAACCAGTATTCTTGCAGGGGTAAGCTTGGTACAATCTATAAGCAATTGACCTACTACGCAAATTCCTCCGCCGACTAAAAACGCCCATAAACAATTTAAAAACAATTCCATAAACCACACCTCGTATGTTTCACGTGAAACATTTTTATTATTATGTGTAGCTTATGGAATTTTATTCGATATTAAAGCATTTGTAAATCTGAGCCTTTACCGATTGGTAATCTAAATGCCGAACACGGATGTTGTCGGCGCGTTCGCTTCGTACCAAAACTCGTACTCTACAGGTTTTATACCACATATCAGGCAAAAAGCGTATAATACGTATTTCTCCTATGTTTTCCTTTGGACAGTAAAGCTCATAGGTGCGAAAGCCTTTATTGCTTCGCGCAAAGATATTGTCACCAAACGAGAGTTTAGAATGCTTGTATTGAAATAGCCCCATATATGCATACCCCAAAACGAGCGAACAGGCTATAAAGGTTAAAAACAGTATGAATCTTGTAAGGTCTTCAAAGAAAACCACCAGCCAGATTGATAACGCTATAGCGACCAAAAAATATATGGCTGGTAAAAACAGATATCTGCTTTGGGTAAGATAATTTCTCGCAGGACGTATCCCCTTTTCGTCAGGCACGAAAAACGGAAAATATTTTGTCAGCTTATCCTTGATTTCCTTGTTTGCGCCAAGCGGAATTATAACTTCGGATTCGCTTTTAGCATCTCCGTATCCACCCACGCTCACCTTTAACGCGTACCGTCTTAACAACTGCATTAAAAGGGTTTGCTCTACCTTTATATTGTTTATGGCGGATTTTCTGAAAGAAGTTCGGGTGCGTACAATCAGCCCCGAGCGAACCTCAAGCTTATCCTTTTCCAAAAAAAGCTTAAAGTTTATATATTTAAAGAAAGAATAAACAAAAGAAACAAAATATGCACCCAAAACAATTAGCGATACGGTGTTTACAACCGGAGGAAAATAGGTTTCTATTCTGCCGCTTAAGCTATTGATTTCATTAAGCAGCATTTCGCTAAGACCTATTCCTAAGAGGTTGCCGGCACGGTTTATAAGCGGAACTGCTACAAGCATTCCCGTAAATGCCGAAGAGGTTGTTGCTGCAAGTATTGCCACCTTTAACACGGAATATTTAACCGCCTTAGGCTCACCCTTGCCGTAAAGCAATACCGAAACCTCTTTACTGTTTTTAAGGCTCAGCTTAAATTCAAAATCGGTACGGTTGTGAACTCCGGCTTCAGTATTAATTTTAAAGGTTACGGCACGGCAGAGATAATCAATAGGGTTTTGCGTGGTCTGTACCGAAGAAAGCCTTGCTATATCTATCTTGGCAACCCTCTTAAAAAGAATACCATATTTAATGGTGACAACTCTGTCCCTTTCGTTACATATAAGCGTATACGAGCGCCACCTCAAAACCGCAATGCTCAAAATTGCGCACAATACAAATATGAAAAAGCCTATAACACCCTCAAAATTACGCTCGGTAAAATACTGCACCACGCCTTTGATTACAGGAAGAAACAAAATTATAAGGGTTGGCTTTAAAAAACCAAAAATCATAAGCGGATGCGCTTTAAAAATCTTCTTCATAATCAACCTCGCCTGTAAGGGAATCGATAATGTATTTAGCATCCAGAATTTTAATCTCAGGAATAATAACCCGACTTCGCGCCGCCTTTAGCGAAACCGCCGTAACACCGAAAATACTTGCGAGCGGCGTAGAAAAGCTTTGGGCATAGATAAGACGGGTATACGGCATAATATGGCTGAATTTAATAAAAACACCGTAATTTATTATAATGGCCTCATTCTTGAAAAGAATTTCATAGCCTTTAAAAAAGATGGGAAGATACAGCACAGCAACTAAAACACCTATAACGCCTATAACTGCCGCAGCCACGTTTAAAACGGGCAAAACACTGTTGTAACGAATACACAACAATACCAAAATCAAGGTTAACATAACAACCCTAATTTGCCAAAGCACCAAGGTTCTTTTAGGTAATGCTCCACGCTCCATACTATTCCCCCTTTATTTTATCCCAATACTCTTTACAAAGCCTTTCGGTCTTATTTTCACCAAAGATATAATACTTTTTATTCTTAATATCATCAGGCAAATACTGTTGGTTTACATAATGCATTGGATATGCGTGCGGATACAAATAGTTCTGTCCTTTTACAAGTGCATCCTCTCCATCGAAATGCTTATTCTGCAAATGACGGGGAATCTCTCCGCCCAAGCCCTTTTCAATGTCCTGCATAGCGGCATTTATAGCGTCATGCGCTGAATTTGACTTGGGTGCAGTAGCAACCAGAATAACCGCATTTGCAAGCGGTAAACGGGCTTCGGGAAGACCTACCATCATAGCGGTATCCACCGCCGCCTTTACAATAGGGATTATCTGCGGATATGCAAGCCCTACGTCCTCATTGGCGCAAACAAGCAGTCTTCTGCAAGCGCTCGGTAAATCGCCCGCGGCTAAAAGTCTTCCAAGATAATAAATTGCAGCATCCGGGTCAGAGCCGCGCATCGATTTCTGATAAGCCGAAATAATATCATAATGCTGGTCGCCGTCGCGGTCATACCTTACAGCATTAAAAGATAAAATTTGTTCTACAACCTCAGGCTCAATATTTATACTATCCCCCGAATCCGCTGTAACAATGCATAATTCGAGCATATTAAGTGAGCGTCTTACATCACCGTGAGCGGCGGTTGCAATTTTTTCAACAAGCTCTTCTTTTATAAAAATTTCCCTGCCGCTTTGCGAAATTTCCTTAATTCCTCTATTTAATACCGAAATTATATCATTTTTAGTAAGCGGTTTAAACTCGAAAACAGTCGAACGGCTTAAAATTGCATTATATACATAAAAAAACGGGTTTTCTGTAGTGGAAGCTATAAGTGTAATATCCCCATTTTCTATGTATGAAAGTAAGATTTGTTGTTGTTTTTTGTTAAAATACTGAATTTCATCAAGATATAACAAAATACCGTTTGCAGTATCGATTGTGCCAATTTGGCTTACAATATCCTTAATATCCGAGGTTGATGCAGTAGTAGCATTAAGATAACAAAGCTTTTTACCGCTGCTGCTTGCAATAATGTTTGCAACAGTTGTTTTTCCCACGCCTGACGGACCGTAAAATATAAGATTTGGTATATCGCCCGAATCAATAATACGGCGAAGTATTTTTCCTTCGCTTAAAAGATGGCGCTGTCCTGCAACATCCTCTATCTTTTTAGGTCTTAATGTATCTGCTAACGGTGATTTCATATCTTTCACATCCTAACAATTATATTATATCTTGTTTTCTTTTCTTTTGCAATACTCATTAAAAGCCGTACCGTTTCATACAATTAAATATCTTGAATTAGAGGTTAGAAAGCTGTGAAAAAAACTGTTTTTATCAAAAATGCCTTGGTTTTAACGGCGTCTTCGCTGATTTTGAGGTTTGCGGGCATAATTTTTAAGGTATGGCTTGCCCAAAAAATCGGCAGTGAGGGTATTGGACTTTATCAGATTGTATTTTCGGTTTATGTGCTTGCCTCCACCTTTGCAATAAGCGGTACTTCCACTGCGGTAACGCGCCTTGTCACCGAAGAATTGGCTTTAGGTAACAAAAAAGGCACCCTTAAAATTTTAAGGCGCGCCATAGAAGTATCCCTTATTATTGCGTTTTTCTCGGTTGCGGTGCTGTTTTTCGGTGCAAAATTTATAGGAACTACGATTTTAGGTGATATAAGAACTATTCCGTCCTTAAAAATTTTGCCACTTTCCTTGCCGTTTATCGGTGTTACCTCCTGTCTTCGCGGATATTTCATCGCTCGACGCAAAGCAACCCCAAATGCGCTTTCGCAGATTTTTGAACAGGCAGTACGCATTATACTAATTTTTGTTTTGGTTGGCAAATTCCAGACAAAAGGTCTGTCTGCAAGCTGCTTTGCGGTGATTTTAGGGGACGCCATAGCTGAAATTTTAGCCTGTTTATTGCTTTATCTGCAGTTTTTAGGCGATAAAAAGCAGTTAAATAACCTTTCGGGCAGAAACCGTCCGCCTTTCCCTATAATAAAACAGCTTTTACACATTTCGGTACCGATTACCTCGGGAAGATATTTAAATTCTCTGCTTAGAACGGCGGAAAACATATTAGTACCTAAAAATCTTGCCAAATACCCCGCTAATACCCAAAATGCACTATCCCAGTTTGGTATGATTAAGGGTATGGCACTACCGCTTTTGTTTTTTCCGTCAGCAATACTTAACGCTATTTCTACACTTTTAATCCCCGAAATTTCTGAGGCGGTAGCCCTCAAAAAAAGCTGGATAGTAAAAAGCGCGTGTGAAAGAATTTTTAAAATCACCGCGCTTGTGGGATTGCTTTTCGGCGCGGTATTCTTTGTTGCCGGTGGCGAAATCGGTCTTCTGATTTACAAGGATGCAGACGTCGGTTTTCTGTTAAAGGCACTGTCACCAATTGTTCCGCTTATGTACCTTGACAGCATCTGCGACGGCATTTTAAAGGGACTTGACCAACAACGTTTTACCTTTTGCACCGCTATATCAGATTCGGCAATACGCATAGTGCTGATTCTTTTTATGCTGCAAAGAATGGGACTTACAGGCTTTATAGTAATAATGTATTTTTCAAATTTTCTTACCTGTTTTTTAAATGTGGGAAGACTTATAAAAATAAGCAACGCCCAAATAAATTATTTTAAAACGGTTTTTATGCCCTTTGCTTCGGCGCTGATTTCAGTGCTTAGCTGTAGATTTTTGCTTCTTCAAATTTCTGCGCTTAATATTTTTTGGTATACACTGCTTATTTGTGTTTTAAGCTGTGTTTTTTATCTTTTAATATTATTCAGCCTTAATATCTTAAAAAAGGACGATTTTTTAAGATAAAAACGCTATAAATAGGCTATTTTAAGCCGAAAAATACCATATTTTGTGTTTTAGGCGATTATTTTATCCCCCGCCGTACTCCCCATCATAACCACAGTTTTTTATTGGCTGAAAAAGAGCGTTTTTATATAGAATTACGAATTAGTTCGAAAAATTCCGTTAGGATTTTTTTACACTCATCTTCGCAAATGCCTGCATAAATTTCAGGTTTATGGCCGAGCGGATAGTCACACAAATTTATTACGCTGTCCATACAACCCATAGAATTATCAAAGGCACCGAAAATTACGGTTTTAATTCTTGCATTTATAATCGCACCGGTGCACATAGGGCAAGGCTCAAGAGTGACATACAATTCACACCCATCAAGCCGCCAACTGCCAAGCTTTTTGCAGGCAGAATTTATTGCCTCAATTTCTGCGTGGGAGAGAGTGTTGTTTTTTTGCTCTCGCATATTGTGTCCTTTGGCTATTATCTCGCCATCCTTGACGATTACTGCACCAACGGGAACTTCGCCCTCGTTATATGCTTTTTTAGCCTCCAAAAGAGCCTCGTGCATAAATTTTCTATCCATACTTCTCCTTATAAGAGCAGGCAGTCTAACGACTGCCTGTTTAGTTTACATAATATTTTTATTTAAAGAACGCCAAAGCTTCAATAAAGCTTAATACCGTAAAAATAATTATTGTCGGACTTGTAAAAAACCACTTATAAATCTGCTTTTGTTCCGACTTTATTTTTGCTTTTTTAATCTTATATGCGCCCTCGCGGTTTTTAAGCAAATAAACACCTATTATACCGAGCAGCAAGCATACCAACAAATAAATTGTAAAAATTACATTCTGCGCTAAACCGCTCATACCCTGTGTCGCATACTCAAAAATTACAGAAACCGCATTATTAAAGCAATGTACAGCCACTGCAATCCAGATTGTATTGGTTTTTACAGTAATATAACCCAACACAAGACCCACCAAAAAGGCAAAGGGCATTTGTTGAAAATTACCGTGCATTACACCGAAAAGTATAGACGAGCAAAGCACTGCAAAGCCGTCACCGTATTTTCTAAGCGCACCTAAAACCAAGCCTCTGCAAGCAAATTCCTCAACCAAGGCGGGAACAATTGCCGTTGCAATAAAGGTTAACATAAAACCTAATACGCCCTGTGGCTTTTCACCAAAATCAACCTGATAATTAATGCCTAAGGATGCGAAAATATTAGCGATTATTGAAACCGAAATATTTGCAAAGGCACAAAACGAGATACCTAATAGAAAGAAAGGCAGAATGTCTTCTTTTTTAGGTCTTTTAAACTTTACAAGCCTTGAAGCTGAAAAGCCCGATGCCGAGAACAGCAGTAAAAAAGGCAATGTAAACATAATAGTTGACAAAATCACCTGTAAAAACTGCAAAAATGCAGGCTCGGAAACAAAATTAAACTCATTTATACCCCAAAGTCCCAAGGTTTTAAGAATTACTCTTAAAAGTAACACAAAGGTACCCGATATTGCCGACATAATAAGTAGTGCTCCCCCTATTATGTTGGCAATTTTTCTTATATTTTTGCGTTCCTCATAAGTTTCGGGGGTTAAACCGTAAGGAATGTAGGTAACGTAGGTTTTTTGCGGTTGATAATTTTCAAAAGTCTGGCTATTCATTTCAAAATCATTATTATTCATAAAATTTTGCCCCATTCAGAAGAAATTACCGCTTTATTCTTCTTCCCCTGCATCTATATCGTCGGCAGTGTCATTTTCAACTAAGCCTGAATCTGCATCAGCCTCTTCGGGCTTGTCGTTTACTTCGGCCTCGTCATGCTCTGCCATACCAACCGACAAAATTTTACGTACCGTATCGCCGTTTGCATTAGTGGTCTTCATAACCCTAACACCCTTTGCAGGACGTGCAAATTCCGAAATATCGTCGGCAAAGATACGTATTATAATACCGTCATCCGCAATCATAATAATATCGGTTTCGTCCATAACAGGAAGCACTGCCGCAACATCGCCGTATTTATCTACGCGGTAGTTCTTAATACCCTTACCGCCACGCGACTGCAAACGATAATCCTCGATATTACTAATTCGTCCGTAGCCTGTTTCGCTGATGGTAAGCACTCGGGTGTTTTCATCACAGATAGCCATATCTACAACGCTGTCACCCTCGCGCATAGTGATAGCCTTAACACCGCGCGCAGTTCTGCCCATTGTACGAACATCGCTTTCTCTGAACTGAATAGCAAAGCCTTTCTTGGTAGCAATAAGGAGATTATCCTCTCCGCCTGTAAGGCGAACAAACTTAAGCTCGTCACCCTCGTCAATAGAAAGCGCTATAATACCTGTTTTTCTTGTATGCTTAAACTCAGAAAGTCTGGTACGCTTAATAATACCCTTTTCGGTAACCATACACAAGTAACGCTCATTGTCATCCTTAACAGTACAGGGAAGAATGGTCATAATCTTTTCTTCGGGCATAAGCGGAATAACGTTTACAACGCTTAATCCCTTACTTTGACGGCTTCCCTCAGGAATTTCGTATGCTTTAATACGGTATACTCTGCCAAGGTTAGTAAACATCATAATACTATCATGTGAAGAGCATACAAACATATTTTGAACAATGTCATCCTCACGGGTGTTCATACCCTTAATACCCTTACCGCCGCGGTTTTGTACGCTGTATTCACTAGCAGGAACACGCTTAATATAACCGTTTTCGGTCTTAGTGATAACACACTCTTCTTCGGGAATAAGGTCTTCAATATCAACCTCGCCCGCAACATCGGTAATGTCGGTACGGCGGTCATCTGAGAACTTATCACGAAGATTTAAAGACTCGGTCTTAACAATATCGAGAATACGTTCACGGCTTGCAAGAATTGCTTCACATTCCTTAATAAAGTCAAGCTTTTCCTGTAATTCGTCAAGAATTTTTTGTTTTTCAAGACCTGAAAGCTTACCTAACTGCATCTGAACAATAGCAGTAGCCTGAATATCGTCAAGGTTAAAGCGCTCTATAAGAGCTTCCTTACTTTCGGGTATACCCTTACTTGCGCGGATAATTGCAATAACCTCGTCAATAAAGTCTAGCGCAATTTTAAGTCCCTCTAAAATGTGGGCACGTTCCTCTGCTTTGCGCTTATCATAAGCGGTACGGCGCTCAATAATATCACACTGGAAGTCAATGCAGTTTTGAAGCATTTCTTTAAGTGTTAAAACCTGAGGCTTACCGTTTACAATAGCAAGCAAAATTGCACCAAAGGTGGTTTGCAAGGAAGTGTTTTTATAAATCTTATTAAGAACAACCTGTGGATTAGCATCTTTTTTAAGGTCTACTATAATTCTAATACCGCCGTCACGCTTAGAAGAGTAGTCAACAACATCGTCAATACCCTCAATACGCTTGTCAGCCGCTAAATCATAAATATTCTTAACTAATTCCTGCTTTTTAACCTTATATGGAATTTCGGTAATAACAATTCTAAATCTGCCATTGCGGGTTTCTTCAATTTCTGCCTTACCGCGAACTATAATTTTACCTCTGCCTGTAGCGTAAGCGGCACGAATACCGCTTCTTCCCATTATAATACCGCCTGTCGGGAAGTCTGGTCCCTTAATATACTGGCAAATATCCTGTAATTCGGCATCGGGATTATCAATAAGACAGCACATACCGTCTATTACTTCGCCTAAATTATGCGGCGGAATTTCGGTAGCCATACCAACCGCAATACCCGAAGAGCCGTTAACAAGAAGTTGCGGAAAACGAACAGGTAAAACTGTAGGCTCTTCAAGACGGTTATCGTAGTTAGGGCTAAAATCAACTGTTTCCTTATCAATATCATCAAGCATACTGTAAGAAAGTCTGTTCATTCTCGACTCAGTATAACGGTATGCAGCAGCGGGGTAACCGTCAATATTACCGAAGTTACCGTGACCGTCAATTAAAGGATAACGAAGAGAAAAGTCCTGTGCCATACGTACCATTGCATCATAAACAGAAGCGTCACCATGCGGATGGTATCTACCAAGCACTGAACCTACCGTATCAGCACACTTACGGTATGCTTTATCAGGTGTAAGACTGTTCTCATACATTGTGTAAAGTATTCTTCTATGAACGGGCTTTAAGCCGTCGCGTACATCGGGGATAGCACGGCCAACTAAAACCGACATTGAGTACTGAAGCATACTTTGTCTGACTTCATCAACAATTTCTACCGGCTGAATGTTAGTTTCCTCATCACTCGGCCAATATACATTTTCCTGTTTTGCCATTTACTATCCCTCCTTAAATATCCAAATCTGTCGCAAATATTGCATTTTCTTCAATAAACTTACGTCTAGGCTCAACCTCTTCGCCCATAAGCATTGTAAAGGTTTCATCAGCCAACTGGGCATCAGCCATAGTAACCTTAAGCATTGTTCTATGCTCGGGGTCTAATGTGGTTTCCCAAAGCTGTTCGGGATTCATTTCACCAAGACCCTTGTAACGCTGTACATCAACATTACCGCCAAGCTCTTCTATAAATCTGTCTCTTTCTTCATCGGTAAAAGCATCATAATACTTTTTACCCTTAGCCACGCGGTAAAGGGGTGGCTGAGCTAAATAAATATGACCTGTTTCAATAAGCTCGGGCATATAGCGGAAGAAGAAAGTAAGTAAAAGTGTTCTTATGTGGCTTCCGTCAACGTCGGCATCGGCCATAATAACAATTTTATCGTAACGAAGCTTACTTATATCAAAGTTTTCGGCAATGCCTGTACCTAAAGCTACAACAACAGGGGTTAATTTATCATTACCGTAAACCTTATCAACCCTTGCTTTCTCAACGTTAAGCATTTTACCCCAAAGAGGTAAAATTGCTTGGTAGGTACTGTTTCTGCCCTCTACTGCCGAGCCGCCTGCCGAGTCACCCTCGACAATAAAGATTTCGGTCTTTGTCGGGTCGTCCGAAATACAGTCCTTTAATTTTTCAGGCATACGGGTTTTACCGCCTATACCAGATTTATTACGCTGCAAATCACGGGCTTTTTGTGCTGCCTCACGTGCATTAGAGGACGCAATTGACTTGTCAAGAATAATCTTAGCTTCAGCTGGATGCTCCTCCAAATACTGCATAAGCTTGTCCGCAACGATATTGTTAACCAATGTACCAATAGCAGTGTTACCTAATTTTGCTTTAGTCTGGCTTTCAAACTGAGCATCGGTCAGTTTAACTGAAACCACCGCAATAAGACCTTCAGAAATATCTTCACCCTTGAGGTTATTATCGGCTTCTTTCAAGAATTTAAAGTTTCTGCCGTATTTATTAACAACACGCGCAAGACTTGTTTTAAAGGAAGACTCGTGAGTACCGCCGTCAATAGTATGGATTGTATTCGCAAAGGACATTACCTTTGTATCATAAGCAGTTGACCATAAAAGCGCAATTTCTGCCATAGAATCGCCCGAGCTTCCGCTAAGGTAGATTACATCATTATTCAAGCGGTCTTTTTTGCTCTTTTCAAGCAAATACTCTACATAAGACTTAATACCGCCCTCAAAATGCAAATCCTCTGTTCTGTAGGGGATATCTGCGTCACTTCTCTTATCAATAAGAACTACGCGTATACCCGCATTAAGAAATGCCTGCTCACGCAGTCGCTGAAGCAATGTATCAAAATCATAGCGTGTGGTATCGGTAAATATACTCGGGTCGGGCATAAAGGTAACAGTAGTACCGGTTTTATCGGTTTTACCTACTATTTCAAGCTCGGTAGCAATATTTCCCTGCTCATAACGTTGCTTATAGATATTTTCACCGTTACAAACCTCAACCTCAAGCCAACTTGACAGCGCATTAACAACAGAAGCGCCAACGCCGTGCAAACCGCCCGAAACCTTATAACCGCTTCCGCCGAATTTACCGCCCGCGTGCAAAATTGTAAATACAACTGTTACGGTAGGAATACCTTTTTGTGGGTTTATACCTACAGGTATTCCGCGTCCGTTATCGGCTACTCTTATAATACCGTCGTCTAAAAGCTCAACAGTAATTTTATCGCAATAGCCAGCTAACGCCTCGTCGATAGAGTTATCCACAATTTCGTATACCAAATGGTGTAAACCGCGTTCACCTGTTGAACCGATATACATACCCGGTCTTTTACGAACTGCTTCAAGTCCTTCAAGTACCTGTATGGAATTTTCGTCATAATTTTCATTTACAGGTGTTGTAATTTCGTTACTCATAATTCTTTCCTTTCAGTTAGAACTTATTTAACAATTATTCCAAGTCTTTTATTCAAAGTGCCTGGAGAAATTTGTGATATATAAACCTTATTTTTATTTTTTTTAGAAGTTAAAATAAAAGATTTCGGTAATTCGTAAGAAACATTTATTACTTCTTTTCTTTTTTCGCTTAAATTTAAAAATTTTCTGGTTGCTTTTGAAACAGTGGTGTTTTCCAAATCAAAAATGCCTATTATATCATCCTGAAAAACAACATATTCTCCGCCTAAATGGATATACATTACACTACACCGCCGTTTTTTATTCTGAAAACTTTTCCGCTTTTCAAATTTTCTATATTGCTTTCATCACAGCAGGTTAAAAAGGATTGCATTCCCTCAATATGATTAAGCACGAAATTTTGGCGGGTTTTATCAAGCTCACTCATAACGTCATCAAGCAAAATTACAGGACATTCGCCTGTTTTTTTGCGAATTACCTCAGCCTCTGCTAATTTTAAGGCTAATGCAATGCTTCGCTTTTGTCCTTGCGAGCCAAAGCTACGGGCACTAATACCATTTATTTTAAAATCAATATCGTCCCTATGCGGACCAATTGAAGTAACCCCCGAAAACATATCCTCTTTTCTTGTTTCCTTTAGTTTTTCTTCTAAATTTTCTTTACAAGAGGGGATATAGTTGGTTTCAAGAATTTCTTTCCCTGCCGAAATTCCGTCATATAAAGACGGTAAAAATTCAGATAAAATTTCTAAATATCTAACCCTTGTTTCAATTATTTTTCTGCCGCAAGTTGCTATCTCACTTTCAAAAACATCAAGCATTACAGAAACAGTCGAATCATACTTAAAATCCTTAATAATCTGATTTCTTTGGGTTACCGCCCTTATATAATTCTTCAAAATTCCAATGTATGCGGGATAAATTTGACCGATTGCAGTATCAATAAATTTTCTTCTCACACTCGGCCCGTCTGAAACCAGACTTAAATCAACCGGCGAAAAAACAATTGCATTAAATTTACCTGCTAAGAGTGAAGACGCTTTTAACCTATTTTCATTGAGAAAAGCAGTTTTTTTATCGCTAATTTCAATTTTAGTGTTATTTATAATGCCCTCACTCTTAAAATCAAGGGAACATAAAGCCTTTTCTTCACCAAACCTTATAAACGTATTTTCTTTAGCATTTTTAAAGCTTTTAGCGCCTGTAAAGAGCCAAATTGCTTCTATAAGATTGGTTTTTCCTTGTGCATTTTCTCCGCAAATAACGTTCATATTATCGCAAGGATTAATATACACATTTTCTAAGTTGCGAAAATTTTTACACTCTAAATTTAAAACTATCATATAATTTCAAAGCCGATGCCTTCAAATTCTACCCTGTCACCCTTGCGAAGCTTTTTACCTCTCATAGTGCAAACCTCGCCGTTGACCTTAACCTCGCCGTCCTGAATAACAATTTTAGCGTGACCGCCGGTTACAACCATATCAGCTAATTTCATTGCACTGTCAAGACGGATAAAGTCTTCTTTAATGTGAATTTTTGAATATTCCATTATTTCAACCTCATCGGCATTATCATATATTTAAAGTTATCATTATCAACAGGGGTAATAAGTACGCCTGCATTAGGGCCATTAAATAAAATATTTATGTTTTCATCCTCAATTGCCTTTAGGGCATCAAGTAAATAGTGATTGTTAAGACCTATTTCAAAATTTTCGCCCTCTAATTTAGTATTAAAGGTTTCGGTTGCTCTGCCTTGTGCGGTAGCACAGGTGAATACAACATTAAGTTCATTAAAATAGCATCTTACCGGTGTGGTAAAGGATTCGCTTATTAAAAGAGATACACGCTCAATAGTGTTTATTAAATCTCTTGTATTAACACAAACCTTTTGCTTATAACCGTTTGGCAAGGTTTTGCTGTAATTTACAAAATCACCCTCTAAAAGACGGGAAATAAAATCATAACCGTTAACGTTAAAACTTATTAACCTTTCGCCTACGTTAATGTTAACAAGCTCGCTTTCGTCTTCAATAAGCTTTACTGCTTCGTTTATAGCCTTACTTGTAACGGTAAATTCCATTTGATTTTCTATATTTATTTTTTCTTTCTTGATAGCTAAGCGGTAGCCGTCAATTGCAACAAATTGAATAAATCCGTCAAAAAGAGAAATATTTATACCCGTAAGAATTGGCTTGCTTCCCTCAGACTGAGCAGCCGCAAATGAAGTACCCTTTTTCATTTGGTTTAATATCTTGCCTTCAACAGAAAAGGTATTTGCCTGGCTGATTGATGGAATTTCGGGAAAATCATTTGCAGCCATACCCATAATATCAAAGGTTGCTTCGTTGCTTTTAATATTACAGTTAAGACGGTCATCTGCAGAGATTTCAACCTGTAAGCCATTCATTTTTCTTAAAATTTCTGCTAAAAGGCGGGCATTTATTACAATGTCACCCTCTTGTTCGCATTTAGCGTAAATTTCTTTTTTCATACCCATTTCAAGATTATAGGCGATAAGTGTAATTTTTCCCTGTTCAGCCGAAATAAGTATACCTTCAAGAACCGGCATAGAGGTTTTTGCTCCGACTACACTCTGAAGCTTTAAAACTGCTTCAAGTAATTTTGTACGTTCAACCGAAAAAAGCATTTTTTTCCTCCTAAAAAATAATTAATAAATAACAGCAGTAATAAGGGGTGTTAAAAAGGTTAAAAACTCAAAATTTCCGCTTTGTTATGATGTTTTTTAAAATTAATAAAAAACTTGATAAAAAGTTTATAATTTGAATAATTTTTGTTTTTTAACACCGCGTTTAATAAGTTGTGTGTTAATTAAGGTTAATATGTTAATAAACTGTTTGGTTAGAAGTGCGCAGATTTTTGATTATATCCTCTACCAATTCTTTCTGATAAGGCTTGTCCTTTAAGAAGGTTTCAATCTTATTTACGTTGTAAAGAACGGTGGTGTGGTCTTTACCAAAGGATTCACCTATCTGCTTGAAAGAAAGGTCGGTCGTTTCGCGTGCAATATACATTGCAACCTGACGCGCAAGCGCTAAAGAAGCGGTACGGCGGTTAGAAAGAATATCGCTTACCGAAACATTGTAGGTTTTTGCCACTTCGTTAATTATGTTTTCAACCTTAATAGGCTCCGGCTTATCATCGGTAATAACATCTCTTACTGTTGCCTGTACAATTGATAATGAAAGAGAATTCTTTTGAATAGTGGTGTAAGCGCTTAATTTTTTAATAACGCCTTCAATTTGTCTTGTGTTTGATTTTATATGCTCTGCAATATAAAAGACAAGGGATTCATCCAGCGTCATATTATACTGTTCAGCCTTTTTATTGATAATACCAACCCTTGTTTCAAAGTCAGGACTGCTTATGTCAGCAAACAGACCGCCCTCTAAGCGTGAGCGAATACGGTCATCAAGGGTTTTAATTTCTCTCGGCGGACGGTCAAGAGTAACCACAATCTGTTTATTGTTTTGGTAAAGGGTGTTAAAGGTGTTAAAAAATTCTTCCTGTGTTTGTTCCTTACCTGCAATAAAGTGAATATCGTCAATTAAGAGAACGTCAACATTGCGGAATTTATTACGGAAGTCATCAATAGTACCCATACCAAGCTGTCCTTGCTGTAATGCGCGGATAAGCTGATTTGTAAAATCTTCGCCTCTTAAAAATTCAATATTCTTATTGGGATATTTTTTCTTAATCTGATTTTTAATGGCAAGCATAAGGTGGGTTTTACCTACGCCTGACGGGCCGTAAATAACAAGCGGATTATATGCAGGCTGAGGAATCTCACTTTCAGCAACCGCTAAGGATGCCGCGTGGGCAAAACGGTTTGTAGAGCCCACAATAAAATTATCAAAGGTGAAAAACTTTTCAAAGGTAAGCCCCTCTGAATATTTTTCAGCGTTTAAAATTTCTTCTTCCTCGTCACGCATAATAATTTTAAAATCTAAAGAAACGCCTAAAACGGTTTTTATGCATTCCTTAAAAAGCTCGGTATAAGTCTGTTCTACCACACCGCGTTTATAATCGTCATTTATTGAAACGGTAAATTCACTGTCGTTAAAAAAGACAGGCTTTAAATCTTTTAAAAAGCAATTAAATGCAACTTCAGATATTGTTTTTTTACATTCATCACATATCGCAGACCAAATTTCATCCAAAGGATTTTGCGACATATTTTTTCCTCCTTAAATGTTAAATTTTCCTATAGTATAATATATCTATATTAGTATATCATATTATAAAGAATTTTGCAACTTTTTTAATTGATTTGGGGGATAATTTTGAGCATTCGCACAGACCTTGCAATTGAGCTTGAAAAAGCCGACTCAAAAACACAAGAAAACAGCCTTAAAATAGGCAAAATAGAGGTAGAATTTACAACGCTTTGTGAAAATAATCCCTACAAGAAACCAAGCGGAAGCTATGCCTCGGTGCATATAGGTAATGTGGAATATCTTACAGAGCTTGAAGAAACCCAAAAAGCGCTTTTAATTTGCCTTGAAAGGCTTATGCCTAAAGAAAGAGAACGTGTTTTGGTGGTAGGTCTTGGCAACCGAGAAATTATAAGCGACTGTATAGGTCCCTTTACCGCGCGCGGTGTGTTGGCTACCCGTCATATTGCGGGTGATTTTGCCGAAAAAATCGGTCTTAAGGGACTTAAAAGTGTGTCCGTAATAGCACCGAGCGTGCTTGGTAAAACCGGTATTGAAGCCGCCGAAATCGTGCTCTCGGTTGCGGGTAAAATCAAACCCGATGCAGTTATTGTTGTAGATGCGCTGTGCGCAAGTAAGCCCGAAAATTTATTTTCGGTAATTCAGCTGTGCGATAGCGGAATATCCCCTGGATCTGGGGTTAAAAATGCCCGTAAAGAGCTAAGTCGGGCTACGTTGGGGGTGCCTACAGTTGCGATAGGTGTTCCAACTGTGGTTGATGCCCGAAGCTTGTTAGGCAAAACTGCCGAAAGTACGCAAAACCCGTTAAATGACCTGCTTTTAACCCCAAAAGACACTGACCTCCTTTCTCATCGAATAAGTGAAATTATAAGTACGGCACTTAATATTTTTCTACAGCCCGATACCGACCGCGAATTGCTTTTAAGTTTGGTCTAAGATTAAGAATTTCGGCATAAAATACCTGTGGGGGTGTTAAAGTGCGAAATTCTTATTCTTTGGTAAGGCTGTTGGTGTGCTATACGCTTTGTGTTTTTTTCTTGGGTTATGCCTTTTTCGGTACACTTACTATTAAACACAAAACTAAACCGACATTCACCGACATCTTTTCAAATTCGGCTCAAAATGAGCAAAAAAATGAAGAAAAAGAAGAAATTTCTTCTCAAAATTCTACAGTTTCGTCCCAAAACACCTCTTCAAAGGAAAAAACCGAGTCAAAAAAGGAAGAGAGTAAACAGGTTTCGGCAGAGGCAATAAAAGGCAAGGTTATAACAAGGTATATTTCGCCCTACAAAGCCTCCGCTTCGTATGATGGGGTTTATTTAAAAAATTCTACAGGGGTAAAGGTTGATATAAAAAGCCTTTTAAATAAAAATTTAAGTTTTAAAATAAAGCAAAATAACGAGCCTCAGGTACTTATAATGCACACCCACACCACCGAAAGCTTTATGATGGAGGATAAGGATTACTACACCGAGGAATACAAATCAAGAACAACCGATAACAATAAAAATATGGCAAAGGTGGGCAGTATAATTGCCCAAAAGCTTAATGAAAACGGAATAAAAACCATACACGATAAAACCAAGCACGATTACCCCGAATACACGGGTAGCTACGGCAGGGCGGCAAAAACAATTACAAGCTATTTAAAAAAATATCCAAGCATAAAAATAGTGCTCGATTTGCACCGCGATGCTGTTACAGCCGATGACGGCAAGGCAAAGCTTGTAACCACAATAAACGGCAAAAAAGCGGCACAGGTAATGCTTGTTATGGGCTCGCAAACAGGCTCAATTACAGGTCACCCTAATTGGAAAGAAAACCTTTCTCTTGCGTTTAAGCTGCAAAACACTATAGAGAAAAAATACCCAACCCTCGCGCGCCCTGTAATGCTTGCTTCAAAAAAATATAATCAGTCGCTTTCAAAGGGCTCTTTGCTTATAGAATTCGGCACAGATGTCAATACTTTAGATGAGGCTTGCTATTCGGCAGAGCTTGTCGGCAATTCACTTGTAAGCCTTTTAAAAACGCTTAAATAGGAGAAAAAATGAAGGAATTTTTTAGAAAAATGATAATTTCTGCAGTGGTCAGCAGTTGTGTTTTGTTCGGCTTTCTTGCGGTTTGCAAGGCGTATAGCGGAATAAGAAAAATCGGCTTCGGTGAATACCGAAGCGCGATAGAAATAAAAGACGGAGAAATAAAAATTTTTGACCACACGATTTAATGCGTAATGCGTAATTATCCCCGATGAGAAAATTCTCATCGGGTTTTTATCTTTGTATATTGACCTTTGGGGTCAAGGGCGTAGCCCTTGTCGTTTAAGGGGGATACGGTAACGGAAATACAATTAAAGTAATCATAAAAACCTGCCGACAAATTGAAAACGTAGTTTTCACTCTTTGGCGGCGATTTTTTGTGTCTTAAAGCCGTTACCTAAGGGGGAAATCGAAATTCCCCCTTAAGGCGAATCTTTCCGCCCTTTCTTTTCGCCTACACAAGAAAGGGCGTGCCCGTCGCGGCAAGAGCGACAAAGAAGCAAATTTCACCCATAAAAATCTTTCTTGTAATTTTAAGTTTTTATGATATAATAAATACATACCACACTACAATTTAAAATTTGTATAAAAATCTCAACAGAGGAAAAACTTTGGTAAAAGGTGTTTCCTTATATTCTTTGTTGGGATATTTATACTATGGTGTAGTGTGGTAGCGAAACCGTAGGGAAGCACTTTTTCGGCACACCTTCGGGTGTGCTTTTTTATTTTCAAGGGAGAGAAATTTATGAATTGTGAAAATAATTTTTGTATTTATTGGGATAATAGAAAATGCATTTTAGATGAAATTTCTCTAAATATTTGCGGACAGTGTGAGGAATGTATTTTAGTTAATATTGATGAAGAAGAATTAAAAAAGCAAAGAAAAATAATTTTGGACAGATTAGATTAACTACTAAAAAAAACACCCCGATGAGAATTTTCTCATCGGGGTTAATTACGCATTACGTATTAATCAAGGTCTTTTCCGCAACAGCGTTTATATTTTTTACCACTGCCGCAAGGACAAAGCGCGTTTTTACCTACAACACCCTTACCTCTAACGGTAAGAGGTTTGTCGCCTGTACCTGTTTCGTTCGCAACTTTTTCACGCTTAACCTCTTCATCCTTTTTAATTCTAACCGATAAAACAAGCTTAGCGGTCTGCTCGCGGATGGTGTTGGTCATAGCCTCGAACATATCGAAGCTATCGTTACGGTATTCAACAACAGGGTCGTGCTGACCGTAAGCGCGAAGACCTATACCCTGGCGCAATTGGTCCATAGCGTCGATATGGTCCATCCAGTTAGTATCAACACTGCGAAGTAACATTACGCGTTCGATTTCACGCATCATATCACTGCCAAAATCCTTTTCGCGCGCTTCATATATAGCGCGTGCCTTTTCTTTCAGGCTTTCGGCTACCTCTTCGCGTGAGGTGTTGCCCAATTCCTCGGTAGTAAAATGCAAATCTGCGGGTGTGGTTATCCAGCCTAAGAAGTATTCACGAAGTCCCTTTACATCCCAGTTATCGTGAATGGCGTTGTCGGCTAAGAAAATTCCGCAGTAAGCGTCAATAGTATCGTCAATCATCTTAAGCACGGTTTCCTTAAGGTCTTCACCGTCAAGCACCTTACTGCGCTGACCGTAGATGATTTCACGCTGTTTGTTCATAACATCGTCATATTGAAGCACGTTTTTACGGATGGCAAAGTTCATGCCCTCCTTTTTCTTTTGCGCGTTTTCAATAGTGTGTGAAAGCATACTGTTTTCAAGCGGCATATCCTCCTCAACCTTTAAGGTGTCCATAAGGGTGGATATTCTCTCACCGCCGAAAAGACGCATAAGGTCGTCCTCAAGAGAAATAAAGAACTGTGTATTACCGCTGTCGCCCTGACGTCCTGCACGGCCACGGAGCTGATTGTCAATTCGTCTTGAATCGTGACGCTCTGTACCGATAATTGCAAGACCGCCCGCATTTCTCACCTTTTCGGCTTCGGGGGCGATTTCTGCCTTGAATTTGTTGTAATATTCGGTATATTTCTCTCTTGCGGCTAAAATTTCGCTGTCATCAGTTTCGGCAAAGCCTGTTGCTTCAATAATCATTTCTTCTGAAAGACCGTCATGACGAAGAGCCGATTTTGCAAGGTATTCAGCATTACCGCCAAGCATAATATCGGTACCGCGGCCTGCCATATTGGTAGCAATTGTAACTGCGCCCAATTTACCTGCCTGAGCAATAATTTCAGCCTCTTTTTCGTGGTGCTTAGCGTTTAAAACATTATGATTTATACCGCGGCGTTTAAGCATTGCCGACAAAAGCTCAGATTTCTCAATTGTGACAGTACCCACAAGCACAGGCTGTCCCTTTTCGTGACAGGCAATAATTTTGTCAATAACTGCACCGAATTTAGCCTTTTCGGTTTTATATACAACGTCGTTTTCGTCAACACGAGCAATCGGCTTATTTGTGGGAATTTCAATAACGTCAAGCTTATAAATTTCTTGGAATTCCACTTCCTCGGTCATGGCAGTACCCGTCATACCCGAAAGCTTGTTATAAAGGCGGAAGAAGTTCTGGAAAGTGATGGTGGCAAGGGTTTTAGATTCTTTCGCAATCTTAACGCCCTCTTTAGCCTCAATTGCCTGATGCAAGCCCTCGTTATAGCGTCTGCCGTACATAAGGCGGCCGGTAAATTCATCAACAATGATAACCTCACCGTCTTTTACAACATAGTCAACGTCGCGCTTCATAATACCGTAAGCGCGGATTGCCTGATTGATATGGTGAGCAATAGCGATATTTTCGCTATCGTTAAGGTTTTCAATATTAAAATATTCCTCGGCTTTTCTTACGCCCTCGGGAGTAAGGGTACAGCTTCGCGCCTTTTCGTCTACAACATAGTCGCCGTCGTAGTTAGTGTCCTCGTCGCTTGCCTTATCGTCCATTTCTTTGATCTTGAACATTTTAAGAGAACGCGCAAAGCGGTTTGCCGACTCATACAAATCGGTGGATTTATCGCTCTGTCCCGAAATAATAAGGGGTGTACGCGCTTCGTCAACCAAGATAGAGTCAACCTCGTCCACAATGGCAAAATTATGCTCGCGCTGTACCTTTTCGTCTTTATAAATCACCATATTGTCGCGCAAATAATCAAAGCCAAGCTCGTTATTGGTGCAATAGGTAATATCGGCATTATAGGCTTCCTTTTTGTCTTCCTTAGTCATACCGTGAACAATAAGGCCAACAGTCAGTCCCATAAACTTATAAAGCTTGCCCATCCATTCCGAGTCACGCTTGGCAAGATAATCATTCACCGTTACAATGTGCACACCCTTGCCTGTAAGGGCATTAAGGTAAGCAGGAAGTGTTGCAACAAGGGTTTTACCCTCACCTGTTTTCATTTCGGCAATTCTGCCCTGGTGCAGAATTATACCGCCGATAATCTGAACAGGAAAGTGGCGCATACCGAGCACGCGGTCGCCAGCCTCGCGGCAGGCGGCAAAGGCTTCTGGTAAAATATCGTCAAGGGTTTCACCGCTTGCTAATCTGTCGCGAAACTCTTGCGTTTTTGCGCGCAAAGCCTCGTCAGACAAAGCCTTATACTCTTCCTCAAGGCTTAATACCTTTTGCTGTAAAGGCAGTATTCTTTTTATTTCTTTTTGGCTGTAATCGCCGAAAAGCTTTTTAAACAAACTCATAAAAAATACCTTCCTCGGTCATAATCAAAATTATTATACTATATATTTTAAAAAAAATATAGTATAATTTGTAAATTTTTTAAATTAAATAAAAAACTCATAAAAGGCAACACTATTTTTAAAGGAGGGTTTAAAATGCAGAATACAACAAATAATTTTATGAAAGGCTTGGGCGCAGGAATGGTAGCAGGCGCCGCTGCTATGGTTGTCGGCAAAATGATGCTTAAGGACCACAAGAAAATGGAAAAGGGCGGCTCAAAAGTTATAAAGGCGGCAGGCGATTTTATAGACGGTGTTCAGACAATGTTTCGCTAATTTGTATAGCGAAGCAGATAATGTCTTCGCAAAAGAAAAAAGCCATCGGAAAAAACCGATGGCTTTTTTGAATTAAATATTAGAGAGTACCGAAAATGAATTTTGCTACGAAGAGCAAAGCAATTATTGTAACGGTAATGTCTGACTTCTTGTATTTGCCTGTGAACAAAGCGATAAGGGTGTAAGCAATAGCACCGATACCGATACCGTTTGCGATAGAATATGTGAGCGGCATCATAACAAGAGTTAAGAATGCAGGAACAGCACTCTGCATATCCTTCATATCAACCTTAGCAAAGTTCTTAAGCATTAATACGCCTACGAAGATAAGTGCAGGAGCTGTAGCTGCTGCGGGGATGATGCTTGCGATTGGGGACAAGAATAAGCAAGCTGCGAAGCAGAGAGATACTACAAGACTTGTAAGACCTGTACGTCCGCCTGCAGCAACACCTGCAGAGCATTCAACGAAGGTTGTAACGGTAGAAGTACCGCAAACACCGCCGGTGCAGGTAGCTATAGCGTCGCAAGCCATTGCTTTTTCGATATCTACAGGGTCACCGTTTTCGTCAAGCATATCAGCTTCAGAAGCAGCGCCGTAGAGAGTACCGATAGTATCGAACATATCAACCAAGCAGTAAACAACGATAATCATAATTACCGAGAAAACAGAGCCGATAGTTGTGCCGTCGAAAGCAGCTTTCCAAGATTCAGCCTTGAATACGCCGGAAATACCAACTGCGGCGAAATCCTTAAAGGTCTGACCGATTTGACCCAAGTCAAATGTGGGCAACTGCCATGTAGCAAGATAGTAAATAACGGTTGTAGCAAGGATGCCGAGAAGAACAGCGCCCTTAACATTGAGCTTAGAAAGGATAGCGATAATAATAAATCCAACTAAGGCGATGATAGCGGGAGCAATGTCTGCCCATTTTGCGCCGTTGATTTTTACGAACTGAACGAGGGTGTACTGGTTAGCCTGAATAATGCCAACATTCTGGAAGCCGATGAAAGCAATGAAAAGACCAATACCTGCGGGAATAGCTTTTTTCAAGCAGTCAGACATAGATTTTGCAAGCTTAGAGCGAACACCCGAAACTGACAAAATAAGGAAGATAAGACCAGAGATGACAATGCACACAAGACCTGCATGGTAACCCTTGATAACGTCCTTACCAGCAACAATCTGCGGTAAAACGAAAGAGGTGAAGAAGAATGAGTTAAGACCCATTCCGCAAGCCTGTGCAAAGGGAAGCTTCGCATAAAGCGAATAGAGGATGGTACCTACAAAAGCACCGATGATGGAAGCAATGTAAACTGCGTTCCAAATTTGCTGAATGCCGGGAACGTCAAAGCTAAAGCCTACGAGCTGGTTGGGGTTTACAATAACTATGTAAGCCATTGCAAAGAAGGTGGTAAGACCAGCAATAATTTCGGTTTTAACATTTGAACCGCGTTCTTTGATTTTAAAGAACTTATCCATTTGTTTTTCTCTCCTTTATAATTTTTTTAGGATAAGTTTATTTTACCACATTTTGTGTAAAATGCAAGTGTTTTATGCAACAAATGGTAGAAAAATGTAGTAAAAACAAAAGCGCCCGATTTTTCGGGCGCTTAATTCGGTTTAAATTTTTGTAAGCTCGTATTTCTGGTCGCAAAACGCGGCTACTGCGGGAGAATGGCTTACAAGGATTACACATTTTCCTGCGTTTGCAAGATTTCTGAAAATATTCATAATCTCGGCTTCGGTTTCTTTATCAAGGTTGCCTGTGGGCTCGTCTGCTAAAATGATATCGGGATTGTATGAAAGTGCGCGGGCAATTGCAACGCGCTGTTGCTGTCCGCCCGAAAGCTGTAAAATAGGACGCTCTGCTTCGGCATCGCTCAGCCCTACACTTAAAAGCAATTCCTTGGCTTTTTGTTTTTTGTTGACCTTTTTTACACGTGCAATATCCATTGAAAGCACAACGTTTTCGGTTGCGGTGAATTTTGTCAGTAGGTTATAGCTTTGGAAAATTACGCCTATGTATTTGGAACGGAAATTGTATTTATCTATTTTTTTAATGTTCTTTCCGTCATATTCTATGCTTCCGCTTTGCGGACTCGCAAGACCTGAAAGCAGTGACAAAAGGGTGGTTTTACCCGCGCCCGATTTTCCGCAAATGCAATACATCTTACCCTTTTCAAAATCGTAGGAGATATCCTTTAAAACAGGGGTTTTTCCGTATGAAAAACAAATATCGTTAAGTGTTAAAATTCCCATAATTTTCTCCTTTCTAATCTCTGTTGGCTAAAATCTTCAGCGGGTCGTAACGCATAACAAACATAACTGAAACACCGCTTGCAACAAGGGTAAGAACTAAACCTATGAGCAGCATCTGCAGTACAACCGTAAGGTTCATTGCGGAATCAACTTCGGTAATATAATTTTCGGCGCGGTTCATCATCTGACCGAATTTTCCGCCGCGTCCGTCGGCTTGGTCAGGCATCTCCGGCGGTGCAGACTCTCCGCTCTGCATACCGCCCATACTACCGGGACGTCCAAAATTATTTTCAAGCATTTGTGCGTTTTCGGTTTGGCTTTGTGTCTGGCTTTCAAGCAAAGCGTTTGTAACAGGGACCGAGCTTACAGCACCTATACAAGCGCCCATAATTACCGCCACCATGGTAATAATTAAAATTTCGCAGACAAACTGCGCGGCTACTTTGCGCTTTTTCATACCCATTGCGGTAAGCACACCGATTTCATACTTTCTTTCGCGAACATTAAATATATTAAGTACAACCAAAATTATCGCACCAATAATTAAAATCACAAGCAAAAACCAGCCCGCCATAGTGCTTAAGGTGTTAAGCGGTGTAAGACTGCTTTCAAAAGCGGTAAGGTCAGAGGAAGAAACGGTATAGCTGTCGTCAAGTCCTAAGGTGCGGACTTCTTCCTCAAACTGATAATACGAATCCACATCGGCAAAGGTATATGTAGCGTTCAAGGTGCTTTTAAGGGCGGTTTCGTATTCTCTGCCATTGCTGTCGGTTGCCGTTTGGCTTACCTCTTGGGATTTATCAATAATGTTCTGCAACGCGTTGGCGCTCATATAAATCCTGTTTGCAGGGTCTTGGCTTGTTCCAAAAGCCGACATTGAAAATTCATTACTTTGACTGCCTTCATATATACCTACAATTTTCAGTGTATAGGTTTCATCGTCGGCATTTGCGTTAGCAATTTTAACCTTGTCGCCTACGCTAAGGTCGTTGAAAGCGGCAAGCTCTTTTGAAATAACGCAGTTTTTCGCGGTTGTGCCTTCGGTAAAAACCGAGCCCTCGGTAACAGAAGAGGTATTATTCACAAAATCGGTCATAGCACTGTCAGAGCTATAGCCTATAACAGTAAATTCACCATTGGCGCGTGAGCCTTTCATACCACTTGGCATACCGCCCATCATACCGCCTTTTTGAGATGGGTTTGCCCCACTGCTTTGTGTGGTTTCTTCTTCGGCTTCTTCTGTGACAGGCTCCAATTCGTCAGAGCCGTCAAAATAAGCGGTAACGGTATAATAAAAATCTTCAACCGAAGACGCTTTGGCATATTTTTGGTATTCTTCAAGCGTAAGAGAAGAGGTTTCACCCATCTTGTCGGTAAATTTTCCGCGGTCAAAGCTTCCTCCGTCTTCAGACGGTGTCATATTTTGCATCATTTTTTGTCGGTCAATCGAAATAGTAGCGGTAACCCTCATATTTTCAAGTGTGGTTTGGGTTGCGTTTTGTGCGGCTTGGCGGATAGAAAGTCCCAAGCAGGCAGAAACCGCAATAACAAGGGCAATAATCCCTATTAGTACGCTTCGCCCCTTTGCACGTGAAATGCATCTTAGCGCGTTTTTAATTACATACATTGGTAAAATTCCTTCCAAAATAAGATATGCAAATTATATCTTTATTTTGTGAACAAAAAATAAATAAAAAATAAATCTT
>JAFXCZ010000006.1 GCA_017516445.1 Clostridia bacterium | reverse complement strand
CCAGGCCACATGGTGGGAACAACAGGGCTCGAACCTGTGACCCTCTGCTTGTAAGGCAGATGCTCTCCCAGCTGAGCTATGCTCCCACGATGACCGCGCTGGCTTGCCAATGGCAACTCACCGGCGACAAGCAATATATTATCACAAGACATCGGCTTTGTCAAGCAAAATTTTAAAATTTTTTATAATTTTTTTAAAATATTTTCAATCTCGCTTTTTGAGAAGGTATAATCGGTGTTACAAAAGTGACATTTTACGTTAACTTCGGGCAAATCTTCGCACATACTTGTGAGTTCTTCCTTACCGAGCCCTTGTAGCGTTGCCTCTATTTTTTCCCTGCTACACTTACATTTATATTCAACCTCTTCGGTATATATTACTTCAACATCAAAGCCTTGCAATACATCACGTACAATATCCTCAATATCGTAACCCTCATCAAGAAGCTGAGTCACGGGCTTTACCCTCGCCAAATTCTTTTCAATTTTTTCAATTATTTCTTCCTCGGTAAAGGGTAAAAGCTGTAAAATATATCCGCCTGCTTTTTTAACAGTCAAATCAGTATCAACAAGCACACCCAAAGCGCAAACAGTTGGAATCTGCTCACTTGTAGCGTAGTAAGAAGTTATATCCTCCGCAATCTCACCCGAAGCGATAGGCACAAAGCCGTTATACGGCTCCTTCATACCAAGGTCTTTTACTACAAACAGGCTGCCGTCCTTACCTACCGCGCCCGAAACATCTAATTTTCCGTTAGGCTTTAAGGGTATCTCAACAATAGGGTTTTGCGCATAACCGCGCACATTACCCGCAGAATCCGCCGACACAGTCACAGCGCCTATAGGTCCGCCGCCGTCAATCTTTAAAGAAATTGTATTATCCTTACCCTTAAGCATATTGCCCATCATAGAAGCTGCTGTAAGCATTCTACCGAGAGCCGCCGTTACCACAGCAGAGGTTTCGTGTATTCTCTCCGCCTTAGCCACAATATCTGTGCTGTCAACGGCAGAAACCATTACAGCACCCTCACTTGTAATACATCTTATAAGTTTTCCCATTACTTCACCTTTCTGGTAACATAAACCGCTCTCTGACTATCACTGTCAAGCGGTTTTTCGGTCATATCCTCGAAAATTTCAACTATTTGAAGCCCTGCTTTGTCGAGCGCCGTTTTTAATTCCTCAAAAGTATAAGCACGCTCAGAAAATTCCTCACTAAATCGGTGATAAACGCCGTCCTGCTCAACAAAAAAATCAAGCGTGATATCAACCGTACAGTTTTTTTGCTTTAATTTATTTGCCCATACGCAATAAACATCTTCGTTCTCTATAACAAAGACATTGTCGCCTAAAATTTCTTTATGCTTATACTCAGTATTGACATCAAATATAAAAAGGTTGTCCTGTTCCAAAAAAAGAGAAATCTTACCTAAAGCCTTGCAAAGCTCTTTATAATCAGTTATATGATTAAGACTGTCAAGACAGCAAACCGCACCATCAACCGTGCCGTATAAATCAAGCTCCTGCGCTTTTTGGCAGAGATATAAAATATCATTACCCAATTCTGCCGATTTTTCGCGCGCAAGCGATAGCATCTCTTCCGACATATCGGCACCTATAACCTCTACCCCCTGCTTTGCAAAGCAGTTTGAAAAGCCGCCCGTGCCGCAAGCAACATCTAAAAGAAGCGTAGGCTTTTTGCCGTACTTTGAAAAAAGCTTTAAAAGATATGCTGTGCGTTTTTTGTAATCAACATCATACATTAAGCTGTCATAAAACTGCGCAAAATTACCGTACATATTATTTTAACCTTTTGAATGCCAGTTCAAACCCCTCATTTATAGAGCGATTAACACGGCTTATTGTAGCCGTAGAGGCACCTGTAGCCTTTACTATATCATTATAAATCTGCTTTTCATTAAGCATTTTTGCAACAGCAAAGCGCTGTGCTATAGCCGAAATTTCCTTAGGGGTACACGCATCACTGAAAAACTTATACAATTCCTCCCTTGTTTCAAGGGTAAGAATAGCATCAAAAAATAAATCGTTAAAATTGGTTTTTTCCATACTGGCACCTCTTTTTTATGGTATAGGAATATTTTAACACACAAAAGCGTTAAAGTCAATTTTAAAAGCATTGAAATTTAATTGAAAATCGGATATTTATATGATATTATATTTAAGGAATATAAAAACTTAAGGACGTGTTTTAGTGAACAGTATTAAAATACTGCATTGTGCCGATATTCATATCGGTGCGGCGAACTCTGCTTTAGGCACTACTGCCGACAGCAGAAAATTTGAAACCCTTATAACCTTTGAAAATATAATAGATTTGGCTTCACAGAATAATGTTGATATTATCGCTATTGCGGGCGACCTTTTTGACACACCCGAGCCTGAAAGTGCATTTGTAAGCGGAGTTTTGAATAAAATTGCAGCCGTTCCGCAAATAAAGGTGGTTTACTGTGCTGGCAATCACGACCCGCTTAATTCAAGCTCGCCCTTTTTAAATAATGAATTACCCTCTAACCTTTATGTGCTTCCCGCCCAAGATACCTGCCTTACCTTTGACGATATTAAGGCGCGTGTGTACGGCCGTTCCTTTGAAACAGCGCATTTACAGGGTGAAGAAGCGTTTTCTTTGACTGTAGAAAGGGACGAATACATAAATCTTTTAGTACAGCACGGTGAGCTTAAAAGCGACCTTAATTCCGACTATAATGCCATAACTCCCAAATTCATAAAGAAGAGCAATATGGATTACATTGCATTAGGGCACGTACATAAAGCTACACCTATAGGCAAAATTGAAAACACCTATTTTGCATACTGCGGCTGTCCCGAAGGTCAAGGCTTTGATGAATTGGACGAAAAAGGCGTATACTTAGGTGAAATTGCAAAAGGTAAAGTAAATCTTACATTCATCCCTGTTTCAAAAAGAAAACACATACACCATAAGGTTGATATAACCGGCACAACCGATATTACTACAACGGTTTTAGAAAACCTAAAGGAAAATTACGAAAACTACAGCCAAAATCTTTATAAAATTGAGCTTACGGGTACCATAGCAGAGGACGTACAGATTAATACCGCCGAGGTTACCGCACGTCTTTCAACCCAGCTTTTCTTTGTAAAGGTTAAGGATTCCACCGAATACCAGATAGACCTTGAGGCTTTAGCAAGCGAAACCTCGCTTAAAGGTGTATTTGTAAAAAATATGCTTAAAAAAATACAAATGGCGGACGATAAGGAGCCACTTAAAAAAGCCTTGAAAATAGGTCTTAAAGCCTTTAACAGCGAGGTGAAGTATAATGAAGATTAAATCACTCCACATACAAGCCTTTGGCGGAATTAAGAATTTGGATTTAAACCTAGACAATCATTTTAATATAATCTACGGCGGTAACGAAAACGGAAAAACCACCATTATGAGCTTTATTAAAATGATGTTTTACGGCACCGAGCGCTCGGGAGCGCAGTTAAACAAAAATCTCCGCAAAAAATACACCCCTTGGGACAACAGTATTATGGCGGGAAGTATTGACTTTGAAAACGAAGGACGCCTTTACCGGCTTGAGCGTATTTTCGGCAATTCCAACTCGACCGATAAGGTAACCCTTATTGATTTAGGCTTAGGTACTGCAAAGCCTGTTTCATCAGATATCGGTATAAAGCTTTTCGGGCTTTCTGCCGCGGCATTTGAACGCAGTATTTTTATAGGTCAGTTCGGTTTCCCTGAAAGCAACAATTTAGCTTCGGGCGAGCTTAACGGAAAGCTTTCAAACATTGCACTCACAGGCGACGAGACAATATCCTTTGATGCGGTTAACCAAAGACTTGAAAACGCCAAGTACGAGCTTATGTCCAAAAGCGGACGAAGCGGTATTTATGATAAAAACTTAAAGCTTTGCGACACACTTGAAAAGGAGCTTTTATCCTGTGAAGAGGCACAAAAAGCAGTACAAAATGCTAAGCTTCGCGCACAGCAGATAACCGAAGAAATAAAGGCAATGCAAGAAAAAGCCTTGGCTTTAAAGTCACAGATAGACAGCGAAAACGACCTGCGCAACGCCAAAAAGCTGCAAGAGCTTTTAGACCTTAAGGCGCGCCTTGATGAGCTTAACCAAAGCCTTACCTTGAACGATGGCTCGCTTGCGGATGAAATGTTTGTAAGAAAGCTTGAATTTTGCCTTTCAAAAATAGAAAGCATCGAAAACAAAATTTCAGCCAAACAAACCGAGAATGAAAATTTGGAAAGCAATTTAAGGCTTGCGACTTCGCCCACACAAAACGCTACACCGGAAGCCTTGTCAGAGCTTACAGAGAAAATTAATTCACTCAATAACCAAAAAGAAAATGTTTCGCTTAATATAAAAGAGCTTGAGGAAACCCCAAAAGCCAAAATTAAACCCCTTTGGCTTGTACTGCTTATTATAATTACCACCGCAGCCGCAGGTCTGCTGTTACTTAAGCCTACTTATTATATTTACGCCCTGTGTTTGATGGCTGTAGCTGTTGCTACAGGTATAATAAACCTTTTATCAGTAAAAAAGGCAAACCGTAACAACCAAAGTAAACTTATGGAATTAAAGCTACAAGAAACCAAGCTTATTTCCCTTATCACAGCCGAGGGCTCTAACCTTACGGCAATAAAAATTGCACTTAACAGTAATTCTGCAATGATAGAAAATCAAAAAGAGCTTATTGCTAAATGCAAAGAAGAAATAAAATCGCTTATTGCAGAAAGAGATAACGAAAAAGAGGTTTTATTCGGGCTATTCGGTTGCTTTGAAGCGACAAAGGATATTGAAAAAATAAAAGCCGCGCTTTCAGAAATCAAAAAAACCGCCGCCAGCCAAAAGGAACTAAAACAAAACATTAATTATATTCTAAAGGATGTCGGCAATATTTCTTACGAGCAAGCAAAAGAAAAGCTTGCCAATTTAAACCCAAGCGCAAGCATAGATTTTGATGCGGTAAAAAATGACTACGAACAGCTTTTACAAAAAATAACCGAAAACAAAACCGCTGTTACTGCCATTCTGACCGAAGCCAAAGCTATTTCGGCTAATTCCAAAAACCCAAGCGAAATAAACAAAGAGCTTGAAGCTTTAAAACAAAAAACTGCCGCACAAAAGGAATACTGCGACTGCCTTGATATTGCACTGTCAGTTCTTGCAGATTCCTACGCTCAGGTACGCCGCAGCTACGGCTCTGCTTTAGAGAAAAAGGCTGGCAGTATCTTCAAGGGACTTACAAACGGCGCGTATGAGAATATGTCAATCTCAAAATCCTTTGAAATAATGGTTGAAAAAAAGGATGTATTCGGTATAAAAGAGCTTGACTACCTTTCAAGCGGTACTGTAGACCAAGCATACTTAAGCTTACGGCTTGCGTTATCCGAACTACTATCACAAGACAATAACGGCTTACCTATTATATTAGACGATGCTTTAGCACAGTACGATGACAGACGAACTCAAACCGCATTAGAATTCTTAAAAGAGTATTCTCAAAACGGACAGATAATAATGTTCACCTGTCACAAATCGGTTGTTGATACTGCAAAGCAGTTTGAGGCAAACCAAATAGAGCTATAATGATTATAAAAAAATCGGTCAAGATTAAATCTTGACCGATTTTAAATTTATTTGTCTTAGCACTCAGCATCGCCGATTAAGCCCTCGGCAATTTCGCTATACATTATATTATACCCAAATGCCGATTCCTCTGCTTCTAAGAAAACAGTTTCACATTTAAGCAATTCTACACTGCCGTCCATATTAGAAATTTCAACATCTGTTACAACTGTGAAGCTGCCGTCGTTATTATCGGTAACAGAAACAATTTTATGGCTATATTCACTGTAACCGCGAGGAGCAATATACACAAAGCCGTCCTTCTCGGTAAATACTTCACCTAAAAAGTCATAATCCTTATATATTTTACCGTACATATTAAAGATGTAATCGTTTAAATATACTTGCGATACATACGAATCTTCAGCAACATCCAAAAGTGCTAAAAGCGAATTTTTTACCAGCTCATCATCATAGTAAAAAGCATCATTATAAACAAAGCTGTGATTAAGCATATTAAGGAAGCGTGCTTCGAGCGCTTTGTCCTCTGTAACAGTATTATTAGCCACAGTTAAAATCTGAGCATTGCTATTATCAGTTATTTCTTTATAGCTGTTTTCGGTTTTAACGCACGCAAAAGACAGTACTACAACGCATACTGTAAGAATAAGTGAAAAAACAAGCTTTTTACGCATAATACTGCCTCCTTTAATTAGTATATATTAATTATACACTTAAGGAAACAAAAATACCAAAAACAATTCAGTTACAAATAATTTCACTCTTGTAATTTTTAAGGCGGTTTTGCCATATAAAAATTAAAAATTTGTAATCTTTAGGTTTCAGTTTCGCAATTTTTAATAAATCTTCTGCTACTGTTTACTGCAAAATGCATAAATTTATAACTTTTCAATAATTTTATTTTGAAGTTTTTAAAAATTTTGGTTGTATTTACTAAAATGATGTGATATACTTAATCTTGTAAACTATTCACTTAAAGGAGTGCATCAAATTGAAAGACTATTCTCAGAATGCCGTTCGCAATGTTGCCCTTTTGGGACATGGCGGTTCGGGCAAAACAACCTTGGCGGATGCCATTTTATATTACGGAAAGGCTACCGACCGTATAGGTAAAATCGGTGACAGCACAACCGTAATGGATTTTGATGCCGAAGAAAAGAAAAGAAAAACTTCCGTTTCAACTTCGGTTTACTCACTTGAAATAGGTGACAGTAAACTTAATATTATAGACGCTCCCGGTCTTTTTGACTTTGCAGGCGGTGTGTATGAGGCTTTAACCGCCGCTGACAGTGCGATTATTGCCATTTCGGGTAAATCGGGCCTTACCGTAGGCGCAAAGCAAGGCTTTGAAAAGGCACGTGCTTTAAAGAAAAGTGTTGCTTTCTTTGTTGGTAAGCTTGATTCCTCACACGCGCATTTTTACCGCGTATTATCCGCTTTAGCAGGTCAGTACGGTGCAGTTATCTGCCCTGTTATTGTTCCCTATATTGAAAACGAACAGGTCAAATGCTACATAAACCTTATCGAAAATAAGGCTTATGCCTGCACGGGACTTGAGATTAAAGAAATGCGTCTGCCCGTAAGTGAGGAAATTGACAATATGAGAAGTATGCTTTTGGAAGCAGTTGCTACTGTTGACGAAGCGCTTATGGAAAAATATTTTGCGGGCGAAGAATTTACAACCGAAGAAATGCTTCACGGACTGGCGCTTGGTGTTAAAAACGGTGATATCTGCCCTGTTTACAGCGGTGTTCAGCAAACAGGCGACGCTGTACCGATGATGGTAGACAATCTTTTGAAAATTTTACCCGCTACAGACCAATGTAAGTATGTAAACGCCGAGGGCGAGGAATGTGCGTTTGACGCTTCGGGTGATACCGCTTTATGCGTATTTAAAACTATTGCCGACCCGTTTGTTGGTAAGCTTTCCTACTTCAAGGTATTATCGGGTGTAGTTAAGAATGATATACGCCTTAAAAACAACCGCACAGGTGAAGAGGAAAGACTTTCAAAAATAATGTGGCTTAAAGCCTCAAAGCAGGAGGATGCTTCACAAATCGTTGCGGGTGATATCGGCGCAGTTGCAAAGCTTGTCAATGTTATCACTGGTGATACACTCTCTGCAAAGGGTGATAAGGCTATCGCTAAAATCGACTTCCCTGCACCCAATTTATCGGTTGCGGTATATCCCAAGGCTAAGGGTGATGAGGAAAAAATTGCTCAGGCATTTAACCGTATGGCAGAGGAAGACCCGACCATTGCAGTTTTCAATGATAAGGAAACCAAAGAGCTTATACTTTCCGCTTTAGGCGAACAGCATATTGATGTTATTGTATCCCGACTTAAGAGTAAGTTTGGCGCTGAGGCAGAGCTTAAAAAGCCCAAGATTGCATACCGCGAAACTATACGCAAGCCGGTTAAGGTTCAAGGCAGACATAAAAAGCAATCAGGCGGTCACGGACAGTTTGGTGACGTTTGGATTAAATTTGAGCCGTGTGACAGTGACGAGCTTGTATTCTGTGAAGAGGTATTCGGCGGTGCCGTTCCAAAGAACTTCTTCCCCGCTGTTGAAAAGGGCTTGCGTGATTCCTGTCAGAAGGGTGTTCTTGCAGGATACCCAATGGTAGGCTTAAAGGCTACCCTTTATGACGGCTCTTACCACCCTGTTGACTCTTCTGAAATGTCCTTTAAGATGGCAGCAGGTATTGCTTATAAGGACGGTATACCGCAAGCTTCACCCGTTCTTTTAGAGCCTATTGGAACATTAAAGGTTTTAGTTCCTGACGAAATGCTTGGCGACGTAATAGGTGATATAAACAAACGCCGCGGCAGAATTATCGGTATGAACCCTGCCGAAAACAAAATGCAGGAAATCATAGGCGAAGTTCCGATTGCCGAAATGTCAGATTTCTCGACCGCTATGCGTTCTATCACACAGGGTACTGCAACCTTTACCTTAGCACTTGAAAGATATGAAGAAGTGCCCGCACAGATTGCGCAAAAGGTTATTGAAAGTTCAAAAAATTAATATAAAATGAAAAGAAGCCGTTTTCACGGCTTCTTTTCATTTTAAGGGGAGAAAAAATTCTTAAAACTTTTGGTTTTAAAAATATACCTTAAGGGTGCGGCTCCCTTTAGGGTACAAGCATATAATAAACCATAAATATGTACTTTTTATTAACAAATTTAAAAATATTTTTTAAAGAATATATATCGTTTCTTTCGTCAATAATAATCTTGAAAGGAATGATTTAGATGAAATATACGCAATACTCCCGTAAAAAGAAAGGGAGTTCAGCTTTTTATATTATTATAGCGCTTTGTCTTATTGTAGTTGGTGTAGCGGCTTGGTTTGGTTTTTCAAGTATGTCTGATAATAAAGCAGAGAAGAATTTATCCTCTATGGAAAGTCAATTTGAAAGCGAAATTGACCAATATCAAAGCGATTTAGATGAATATGTGAGTGACACCCCGTCATATACTGATAATGAAAGCGATTCTTCGTATGACGCTAACGAATCGGGCGAGGTTGAGGACAAAAATTCCGACCATACAGCCTCTGCCGAGGCTCAAAAGGTTAAAGCCTATTCAATGCCGGTTAATGGCGAAATTTTAAAGGATTTTAACACCAAAGCCTTGCAGTTTTCTGCAACCTATAATGATATGCGTATTCACGCTGCAGTTGATATAGCCTGCCACGAGGGTACACTTGTAAGCGCGGTAGCCGACGGCAAGGTGCAGGATATTGAAAATTCGGCTGAGTTTGGAAAAACCGTTACAATTGACCACGGTGACGGACTTGTTATTAAATATTGCGGACTTAAAAACATTACTGCCGAAAAGGACACTTCAGTGCGTATGGGCGACAGTATAGGTGCAGTAGGTACAGTACCGTGTGAATGTGCCGACCAAAGCCATCTGCATATAGAGGCATACCAAAACGGAAAAAGTATTTCTATATTAGATTTCTTTAAATAACACTGCCCTCGGAAATTTTCGTTTAGGGGCAAAAACTGCTGTCAAATCGACAGCAGTTTTCTTTTATTGACAAATTACGCCAAAAGCTTTAAAATAGATATGTATGTATTTGAAAGGTGGGTTTATATGGAATACGCCGTTTTGTACAATCCGCACTCAGGCGGAGGAAAAGGGCTTCAGATTGCGAAGGAAATCGAGCCGCTTATGGGCAACCATACATATACTTATCACGATTTAACTGCTATTGATTCACTGAATGTCTTCATAAATACCCTCCCAAAAGAAACCGATATAATTTTAACAGGCGGTGACGGTAGCCTTAACAGCTTTATAAATCAAATAGAAACTAATACCGATAAAAATATTTACTTTTACGCTTCAGGCAGCGGTAATGATTTTGCCAGAGATATAAACTTTAAAAAACGCACCAAACCGATTATTATTAATGAATATATTAAAAGCCTGCCTACCGCTTTAATAAACGGCAAAACATATAAATTTATAAATTGCGTAGGCAGTGGTATGGACGGCTACTGCTGCGGCGAGGTTGAAAGACTTCGCGCACTTTCAAAAAGGCGCGGTAATTACCTGTATGCCGCTATAAAGGCGTTGTTATACGCTTACAAGCCCTGTACCGCCTATGTTACCGCCGACGGTAAGGAATACACATTTAAAAACACTTGGCTTGTTCCTGCTATGAACGGCAGATACTTTGGCGGTGGCTTTATGGCAGCACCAAAGCAGAACCGCTTAAACCAAGAAAGCACCATTTCCCTTGTGGCAATGCACAGCCGAAATTTCTTTAAAATTGTAATAGCCTTTCTGCTGCTTATGAAAGGTAAGCATACAATAATGAAAAGTATGATTAATGTGATTGAGGGGCACGAATTTTCGGTAAAACTATCCCGAAGTGCCACACTTCAAATAGACGGTGAAACCATTCCCGATGTTATGAAATACACCGTTTCCTCAGCAAAGAAAACAGTACATAGATAAAAACTTGGATTTTTCCAAGTTTTTTCTTTTTTATACTTGACATTTAATTAATTGTATATATAATATAATTAAAAAGTGTCTTATTTAAGACAGTTTAGGGGGTGCGCCTTGGATTATTCTAAGTTGTTTTTGTTTGACGGTCTTACCGATACTCAAATCAGTAAGCTCTCAAAGGAATTATCCGCTCCCATAAGCTTTAAAAAAGGCGAAATTATTTATTCAAGTACCGTATTTAATAATGCACTTGGGTTTATAATAAGCGGCAGTGCGGTTGCGGTTTCCAACAACCACAACGAAGTGTTTTTAAAAAAATTCAGTGAGAATATGTGCTTCGGCGCGGCAGCGGTATTCGGCGGCGACAAAACCTATGTAAGCACTATTACTGCTAAGAGTGACTGCAGTATTTTATTCATAACCGAAACACAGCTTAAAAGCATTTTTGAAAGCTACCCTATAACTGCTGTAAATTATATTACCTTCTTATCCGACAGGGTGCGTTTTTTAAATAATAAGCTTTGCGTAATTTCCTGTATGAGTGCGGAAGACACGGTTTTAACCTATCTTTTAAACTCCTGTGACAGCGACGGTTACGCTAACATTCCTAAAAATATGACCCTTTTTGCCAAGACATTGGGGCTAAGCCGTGCGAGTCTTTACCGCGTGCTCGATAATCTGGAAAAAAGCGGAAATATTTTAAAGGAAAATAAAAATATAAAGGTGATAAAAAATGAAAAAACTAATTAGTATCCTACTCACACTCGTATTCATTCTTTCACTTTCTGCCTGCGGCGTAAATGTGAAAGAAGTTAAAGCCAACGTTTACGGCATTGCAGGTCCTACAGGTATCGGTCTTGCTTCACTTATGAAGGATGCCAAAAACGGCGAAGGCAGTCTTGACTACAATATTCAGTTAGCCGCTTCAAATGATGAGATTGTAGCAAAAATCACTAATAAGGAAGCCGATATCGCAGCAGTTGCTACCAACTTAGCTTCAACCCTTTACAACAAAACAAACGGCGGTATAAAAGTGCTTGCAGTTAACACCTTGGGTGTACTCAATGTTGTTACAAAGGGTGTCGAGGTTAAATCTATTGCCGACCTTAAGGGCAAAACTGTTTATTCTACAGGACAAGGCGCTAACCCCGAATATATCTTAAAAAGCGTTTTAGAAAATAATAATCTCAAAATAGGCGAAGATGTAACGGTTGAATTTGTATCTCAGCCTGCAGAGCTTGTAGCAAAGGTTGTTCCCGCTAAGGAGGCTGTTGTTATTGCTCCACAGCCTGTTGCAACCACAATTACCGTTCAGGATAAGGAAGCAAAAATTGCTATTGACCTTAATGACGAATGGGACAAATTCAACGATAAAAAGCTTGTAATGGGCTGCATTATAGCAAGAAGCGAATATGTAGAAGAAAATCCCGAAGCTATTGAGGCTTTCTTAAAGGATTATGAGGCTTCTATCGCTGCTGTAAGCGAGGATATTGACGCCACTGCTACCGCTTGCGAAGAATTTAAGATTATTCCAAAAGCAGCGGTTGCTAAAAAAGCTATCCCCTATTGCAATATTGTTTTTGAAGACGGCGCAGAAATGAAAGCAGACCTTTCGGCTTATCTTGAATTCTTATTTAAGGCAAATCCAAAGAGCATCGGCGGAAAGCTCCCCGCAGATGATTTCTACTATGGTAAATAAAACCCTTAAAAAAACTGCCATACTCATTTTTTGGATTGCTGTATGGCAGCTTTTTTCTATGCTCATCGCACGGGAGCTTATTATCCCGTCGCCGTTCAGTACCTTATGCGCGCTTTTCAGATTAGCCGAAACTAAAGAATTTTATATTTCTGTTTTTATTTCACTGCTTAGAATATTATCGGGCTTTGCGTTGGGGGTTGTTTTAGGATTTTTAGGCGGAGTATTTTCTGCCAAGTCCTCTCTTTTTAAAGAGGTCACCGCTCCCGTGTTACAGCTTATAAAGGCAGTGCCTGTAGCATCGTTTATAATTCTTGCATTCTTTTGGTTTAAAAGCACCTATCTGCCCGTTTTCATATCCTTTTTAATGGTATTACCGATAATTTGGTCTACCGTTTACACTGCGCTTTTAGAAATTGACGTAAAATATACCGAGATGGGACAGGTATTCGGGCTGAAGCCTATAAAAATTTTTTTAAAAATCAAATTACCGCTTATATTCCCTGCCTTTTTAAGCTCTTGCCTTACCTCTTTAGGCTTTGCGTGGAAATCGGGAATTGCGGCAGAGGTTATCGCCAAGCCTCAAAGCTCACTCGGCGGTATGCTTGAGCAATCAAAAACCCACCTTGAAATATCGGAGGTTTTTGCGCTTACAGCCGTTGTAGCGGTGCTTTCACTACTGCTTGAAATCACACTCAAAAAGCTGCTTGGGAGGTATAGAGATGATAAGGTTAAATAATATTTTCTTCTCTTACGGTGATAAAAAAGTTTTCGATAACTTTACACTCGATATTGGCAGTAATGACCGTCTCTGGCTTTCAGGACAGAGCGGTTGCGGAAAAACAACCCTATTACGTTTGATTTTAGGGCTTGAAACCTCACAAAAAGGCGAGATTATTAAAGACATCTCTTTAAAACCATCTGTTGTTTTTCAAGAGGACCGACTGCTCCCCTTTAAAACCGCACTGCAAAACATTATGTTAGTGACAAATGACGAGACCTTAGCCAAAGAAAACCTTGAAGCATTAGGCTTAAAAACCGAAGCCGACACTCTTGTAAGCGAGCTTTCAGGCGGAATGAAACGCCGCGTTGCAATAGCACGTGCTTTATCGGTACCGTTCGATTATTTAATTCTCGACGAAGCCTTTACAGGTCTTGATAAGCAAAACATAGAAATTGCAATAAAGCAAATTTTAAAAATCGCAAAGGATAAAGCAATCATCCTTGTATCGCACTCCCCTCTTGAAGCAGAGCTTTTAGGGGCAAAACAAATCAACTGCCAAGCTTTGCTTTAATCAATAACATTTTATCTAATTAGGAAAACATAAAGGACTTGAGAAAATTCTCAAGTCCTTTAATTACGCATTACGCATTACGCATTACGCATTCCAAATTATTTATTAAGTGCTTCGTTAACTGCAACTGCGCATGCAACAGTCATACCAACCATAGGGTTGTTACCTGCACCGATAAGACCCATCATCTCAACGTGAGCAGGAACAGAAGAAGAACCTGCAAACTGAGCGTCTGAGTGCATACGGCCCATAGTATCGGTCATACCGTAAGAAGCGGGGCCTGCAGCCATATTATCGGGGTGAAGTGTACGGCCTGTACCGCCGCCCGAAGCAACCGAGAAGTACTTTTTGCCCTGTTCGATACATTCTTTCTTGTATGTACCTGCAACGGGGTGCTGGAAGCGTGTCGGGTTGGTTGAGTTACCGGTGATAGAAACGTCAACGCCTTCCTTATGCATTACTGCAACGCCCTCACGAACATCGTCCGAGCCGTAGCAACGAACCTTTGCGCGTTCGCCGTTTGAGTAAGCAATCTCTTCCACGATTTCAAGCTTACCTGTGAAGTAATCAAACTTAGTCTGAACATAGGTAAAGCCGTTAATTCTTGAAATAATCTTAGCAGCATCCTTACCAAGACCGTTAAGGATAACTCTTAAAGGCTCTTTACGAGCTTTGTTAGCGCTCTTTGCAAGACCGATAGCACCCTCAGCAGCAGCAAAGGATTCGTGACCTGCGAGGAAAGCAAAGCACTTGGTTTCATCGCGAAGGAGCATTGCGCCTAAGTTACCGTGGCCGATACCAACCTTACGGTCGTCAGCAACAGAACCGGGGATGCAGAAAGACTGAAGACCAAGACCGATTTTTTCAGCAGCCTCAGCAGCAGACTTAACTTCGTCCTTAATAGCGATAGCGCAACCTACAACATAAGCCCAGCAAGCGTTTTCGAAGCAAATGGGCTGAATATCTTTAACGATTTTATAAGGGTCAATACCTGCATTGTCGCAGATTTCCTTAGCTTCTTCAATAGAAGAAATGCCGTGTTTATTAAGTTCAGCATTAATCTGAGCAATTCTTCTTTCGTAACTTTCAAATAAAGCCATTCCTATTTACCTCCTTAATTATTCGTGACGGGGGTCGATAAGCTTTGCAGCGTCATCAACACGGCCGTACTGTCCGCTTGCCTTTTCCAAAGCCTCGTTAGCGTCCATACCTTTTTTAATCATATCCATCATCTTGCCTAAGTGTACAAACTTGTAGCCGATGATAGCATCATTTTCGTCAATAGCAATCTTGGTGATATAGCCTTCTGCAAGTTCAAGATAACGGGGTCCCTTAAGCTTTGTAGCATAAGTAGTACCAGTCTGTGAACGAAGACCCTTACCCAAGTCCTCAAGACCTGCACCAATCGGCAAACCGTCTTCAGAGAAAGCGGTCTGTGTGCGGCCGTAAACAATCTGTAAGAAAAGCTCACGCATAGCGGTGTTAATAGCATCGCAAACAAGGTCAGTATTAAGAGCTTCAAGAATGGTTTTGCCAACCAAAATTTCAGAAGCCATAGCAGCCGAGTGTGTCATACCTGAGCAGCCAAGTGTTTCAACCAAAGCTTCTTCGATGATACCGTCTTTAACATTAAGGGTAAGCTTGCAAGCGCCCTGCTGAGGTGCGCACCAGCCCACACCGTGTGTAAGACCTGATACATCCTTAACTTCCTTTACCTGTACCCATTTTCCCTCTTCCGGAATGGGAGCAGGACCGTGATATGTACCCTTTGCTAAGGGACACATGTTTTCAACTTCTTTTGAATAGTTCATATATGTACTCCTTTCGGTTATATAACAATATTATAGCAAACTGTTGCAAAAAACTCAATAGTATAAATGACAAAAATTTAACATGTTTGCGCAATTATACTGTCAAAATAATCATAAGCATCTTTTCTTTCATTTTCGATAAGCTGCTTCTTTTGTTCAAAGGAAATTTCTTTGCCTAAAATCTTCAATATTTCAGATTTCAAGACCTCAGTTCTGCCAAGAGCTAGGTTCACAAGCTCCTTACGGGATATATCCTGCTCCTCGGTAAGCTTGTTGCAAAGCTTTGTAACCTCTACAACCGCCGCACCGATAACCGATGAGGCATAATCCATTTCTTCTGAAAGTTTAATTTCTTTTTTATCCATAGCTTCTGCTTCTTCCATAGGTGGCTGTTCTACCGATTGAATTTCTTCTTCAATAATCGGGCGCCACTGCGATTCTCTTTCTAATTCAATAACCCTTGCTTTATATTCTTCCACTTCATTTTCGAGGGCTTTGTTATACGCTACAGTATCGTTTAGCTCATTAAAAAGCTGAATATTAAGCTTTTTAAGCGTTTTTTTACTATTGCCTGTAAACGCAGTTTTACGGCGCAATGGTGCAATAATTTTAACAAACAAAGCACAAATAAGTATTGCTGCAAGTATACCTGCGGTATCCAACAGAAAATCCCTTAACTCACAACTGCGACCTAGGACAAAACGCTGATGGTATTCATCGCTTGCAGCATATACAATACTCACCGCCGACGCCCAGAACATTCGGGTAAAAAAGCGCAGCCTTGTATAGCTTATAAACACTAAAAACGCCCAAAAGCCCAGTACCGCAAAAATGCAAACGTGCGCCGATTTTCGCGCAATAAACTGGAACGATGCTACAACCTCTTCCCTTTCAGCCTGCGATAATTCTTCAAAATCGGGATATATCTGTTCGGCTATTAACTCAATCACACTCCCACTTGACTGCGAGGAGGCATCAGCCGTCTGTCCCGAAAGAAAGAAAATGAGCCCCATCCAAGCGACAAGTAACAGTATACTTAAAATTCTCAGAAATGAACGCATAACACATTCTCCTCAAAAAAACCGCCACAAATACCTGTGGCGGTTTAAAATTATCCTACTTTTTTATAAAAGCTCATCGGATTAACCCAACTGCCGTTAACAGCAACACCAAAATGCAGATGTGCACCTGTAGAACGTCCTGTTGAACCTATATAGCCAACAATCTGGCCTTTCTTAACCTTTTGACCTTTAGAAACTACGATAGAAGCCATATGTGCATAATAAGCAACATAGGTTTTACCGCTCTTTGTACCGTGGTTTATGGTTATATAATTACCATATCCGCTACCGCAGCAGTTTCTTACAGGCTTTTTGCCGTAATTATGTCTACAGCTATTAGAATAGGTAGTAACAACACCATCAGCCACGGCTATAATCTTATCGCCCCAGCAGTTACCGTTAGCAATATCAATACCGTTATGCATTCTGCCCCAGCGCGAGCCATAATATGAAGAAATTCTGCTAACGGTAGGTGTAGGCCATAAGAAATCCTTACCGTCGTAAACAACCTTACCGCTCGAATTTCCCGAATCGTAGAGCAGTGAATTAAGCTCTCTTTCCATCTGCTTCAATTCCTTCTCTACCTCGGCATTTTCATCCTTAACTTCCTTTTGATCGCTCTTAATTGAGCTGATTACCGACTGAATCTGGCTTTCTTCCTTAGCAAGCTCAGCCTTCTTTTCTTTAATTTTCGCTTTAAGGTCTACCTGCTCTTCCAAGAGCTTTTTGTTTTCCTCTTGCTTTTCTTCAAGCTTTTTAATCTCGGCAACAAGCTCTTCAATCATTTTCTTATCACGTGCCGAAACAGAAGCCGTTAGCTGTGACAACTGCAAAAAGTCAGAAAAATCCTCCGCGCCGAGCAAAATCTGAACATTACTGCCCGGATTACTCATATATATAGCGCGCAAGCGCTTTTTAAATTCAAGCTTATCAGCCTCGATTTGCTTATTATTCTTCTCAATCTCGGCTTTATTTGCTGAAATCTTGCTGTTTATAGAATTTATCTGCCTGTTGCAAGCATCAATCTGGCTTTGAACATTGGCCATCTTTTTCTCAATAGCCGTTTTTAAAGCCTGTTGCTTATTAATTTTGCCCTGATACTCTTTAATCTCAGCCTCAAGCTTTGCAGATTCCTTTTCAAGCTTACTGATTTCGTCTTTTAATTCATTCTTAAGCTCAGTCTTAGAAGCGGCACCTACATCCGCTGTAAAAAATGCGGTAAATGTAAGAGCTAACACCATAATAAGCGAAATTGTTTTAATAAATCTTTTTTGCATTAAAAATCTCCTTAGGTATCCTAAATTGCCGCAAATTCGCTTCCCTCTTTACGAAGATACTTACTTATAATAATAACACTGCCTATAACGCCCGATAGTATACCGATGCCCATAAAGAGAAGCAGTAAAACCCAAGCCATTTCTGAAAAAGCGATAACGCCGCCAAAGGTTTTAATTATGGTTTCGGTAGCAATACGGTAGCAGCAGTAAAGCAAGCCCTCTGAAATAAGCGCTGAAATAATACCGATTACCATACCCTCTACCACAAACGGCAGTCTTACAAAGGTGTCGGTAGCGCCTACCGCTTTCATAATTCCTATTTCAAGCTTGCGTGTGTACATAGTAACACGAATAGTATTAGATACTATCACAAGCGAAATAATCATAAGTATTGCAATAATCCAGATACCTGCAACGGTTATACCGTTTTTGATAGCCGCAAGTGTCTGGGCAAGACCGCTGTTTGACTGTATACTGTCAATACCCTCAAGCTGTTCGATTTTCTTGATAGTTTCATCAAAAAGCTCCATATCCGCCATAGCGATTTTTGCCGCACACGGAAGTGGGTTTTGGTCTTTTTCTTCAAGGAATGTGAAATATTCCTTTTGGCTTTCAAGCATAGATTTAGTTGCAGACTCAAGCCCCTCTTTGCTCGAAACAAAGGTAACCGATGCTACGTTGTCAATCTTTGCAATCTGGTCGCAAAGCGCCTTTGCCTCTGCTTCGTTATGGATTGTATAATCGGAAGGACGAATACCGTTTTTATCGGCTTTCTCGGTCGAGTCACCTTTTTTCTGATTAGCACCGTCGCCGTAAAGCGCCCAGCTGTAATCCTCCATATAAGCCATAACAACATTTTGCTTTTCAAGGTTGCCCATTGCCATATTGACATTTTCAGATATCATAACAGCAAGACCGATAATTACCATACAAGCAACCAAAACACCTACCGAAGCAATTGTCATAAGGCGGTTGGTCCAAGTGTTTTTAAAGCCCTCGCCAACGAGGTATTTTACACTGCTAAGCTTCATTATAGGTCACCTCCCGCATTGTCGGCAACAATCTTACCGCCGTCAAGCATAATAACGCGGTGGTGAAAATCGCGCACTAAATTGTGGTCGTGTGTAACCATAAGTACAGTAGTTCCGCGCTTATTAATCTCAGTAAGCAAGGAAACTATTTCATAAGACATATTGGGGTCTACATTACCTGTAGGCTCGTCCGCAATAATCAAATCGGGCGAGTTTACAAGCGCACGCGCAAGACCTACACGCTGTTGCTCACCGCCGGATAACTGGTTAGGCATTGAGCGTGCCTTGTGACCGAGTCCCACAAGGGAGAGCGCTTTTGAAACCTCACGGCGAATGTTGCGGCTGTCTGCGCCGACAACGTGCATAGCAAACGCAACATTGTCAAAAACATTCATATTAGGAATCAGGCGGAAATCCTGAAATACTATACCCATTGTACGTCTGAGCATAGGTACACTTTTCCGCTTCATCTTGGTTAAATCAAAGCCGTTTACAACAATTTTACCTGTATTTGCCTTTTCCTCACGCATAATGAGCTTCATAAAGGTACTTTTACCCGCACCCGAAGAGCCCACGACAAATACAAACTCACCGCTGTTTATTTTTATATTAACATCTTCTAAAGCATGTGTGCCTGTCTGATAGGTTTTGGAAACACCGCGAAACTCAATTATCGGTTTCACAGCGGATACCTGAAAACCCTGCTGTGTTTGTTCCATTTAAAAATTCCTTTACTAATACTTAATGGGGTTGCTCTTTAAATACTTGTTTACCATTAAAGCAATCTTGAAGATAATTGCATGGTCAAACTCACGAAGGTCAAGACCTGTGATTTTCTTGATTTTTTCAAGTCTGTAAACCAAGGTGTTACGGTGTACAAACAATTTACGTGAGGTTTCTGAAACGTTTAGGTTATTTTCAAAGAAACGCTGAATTGTAAACAATGTTTCTTGGTCAAGATTCTCTATAGAGCCACGCTTGAAAACCTCTTTTAAGAAGGATTCGCAAAGGGTTGTAGGCAACTGATAAATAAGTCTTGCAATACCGAGGTTATCATACGAAATGATAGTCTTTTCAGTATCGAATACCTTACCAACCTCAAGCGCTGCCTGAGCCTCCTTGAATGAACGTGCCAAATCCTTAAGGTTATTAACGGTAGTACCTATACCGATAACAACGTGAGCATAGAACTCACCCGAAATTGTATCAGCAATAGTAGAAGCCATCTTCTCAATTGTTTTGGGGTCAATACCCTGTGCGGTTTCCTTAACAAGAGCGATATCGCTTTCGTTAATGCTGATAATAAAGTCCTTAGACTTGTCCGGGAAAAGATTCTGAATAATATCGTAAATCGAAACATCGGTAGAATCAAGTGAGCGGATTATTACAACAGTACGCGAAACATCGCTGTTAAAATAAAGCTCACGCGCTTTAATATAAATATCCCCCGGCAGAATATTATCAAGAATAATATTCTTAATAAAGTTACTGCGGTCATATTTTTCGTCATAATAAAATTTTATGTTTGAAAAAGCGACTGCCAAAATATTTGCATACTTTGAAGCAAGGATATCATCACCGTCAACAAATACAGCGTACTTTGCGCCTTGGTTAGACGGAATCATCTTGTAAGTACGTCCGTTGCTTGTGTAGGTATCAACCGAAGGCATAAATTCAAGCACGGTTTCACCTATTTTGCCAAGCTCACTCGAAGCTATGATAGTAAGACTTTCATCCACCACGCCGAAGGTACGGTCAATAGCATCCTTCATCTGATGAATAACACCTTGGAAAAGTTGGTTTGCCATTTAAAAAACACATCCTTTTAAAGAATATAATAAATAAACATAATACGCTGAGTATATTTTACACTTTTTTAGAACAATTTGCAAGACAAATATCAAAAAAAGTTACAAAAAAATTACAATTTCCATAAATCTTACAAAACTTTAAGCAAATTATGTTAAAATCAATAATAATTTCGGAAAGGCGGGAGCATTTTGGCAAAAAGAACACATCTTTTGGGTATTATTTGCGCACTTTTAGCAAATGTTATTTTTGGATTCAGTTTCATCTTTTCAAAAACAGCGCTCTCGGTGTCCCATCCGCTTGTTATTTTGGCGGTAAGATTCACCGTCGCCTTTTTGATGTTAAATATCCTGTGGGCTTTAGGTGTGTTTAAAATCAGTCCGAAAGCCTTTAAAAACCCAACCCTGATTTTAATGGGTTTTGCACAGCCCTTTTTATACTTTATTTTTGAGCTTTACGGCTTATCGCTCGTATCCTCTGCCCTGTCGGGTGTCATAATCGCCCTTGTTCCTGTTGCGGTTATGCTTATGTCGGTATTCTTATTAAAAGAAAAGCCGACTGCTTTACAATGGCTTTTCACCGCAATTTCAATCTTGGGGGTTTCGGTAATAAGCATAATTTCCAACGACGGTGAAAAAACCTATACTTTAGGCATTTTACTTCTCATAGGTGCAGTTATATGCGCGGCAGTTTTCAATATTTTAAGCCGCAAGCAATCGGAAAGCTTTTCGCCGTTTGAACGCACATATATTATGTTTTTAATCGGCTGTATCGGCTTTAACCTCACCGCTTTAATTTCCTTAAAACAAAACTATCTCCCCTTAATTATTCAAAGCATTACAAACGGGAAATTTATACTTTCTATAATCTATCTTGCTATAATATCCTCGGTACTTGCGTTTTTGCTTTACAATTTTGCAACCGCAAATATCACCGCTATAGAAGCCTCTTCCTTTTCAAACATTATACCTGTTGTCACTGTTTTGGCAGGTGTTTTGATTTTGAAAGAAAAATTAACCGTTTCAGGTTTTGCGCTTTGCGGATTGATTATTCTGGGTGTTTGGGGCGTAAACCAATTCACTAAAAAGCAAAAAAAATAATTTTTTAAAATTAAGTATTGACAAAAGCGACCTTGTTGGATATAATATACAAGTCGCTGAAAATTTGGCTGTATAGCTCAGTTGGCTAGAGCATGCGGTTCATACCCGCAGTGTCATTGGTTCAAATCCAATTACAGCCACCACTTCGGCCCGTTGGTCAAGAGGCCTAAGACACCGCCCTTTCACGGCGGTAACACGAGTTCGAATCTCGTACGGGTCACCAGAAAAGAAACACCCTTTGTCGGTAGACAAAGGGTGTTTCTTTTCAATGAAATAAATCCCTTGCGGGATTTGTGAAATAACGCTACGCGTTATGTAATAGCTGACGCTATGAAATACGCTCTCGCGTATGAGGGATTTATTTTATTTCACATTTTGCCGCTAAGGCAAAATATTTCATAATCCGCAGGATTATTTCATATTG
>JAFXCZ010000005.1 GCA_017516445.1 Clostridia bacterium | reverse complement strand
TTTAAAGGGTTATGAGGATAAAAATCAGGTTTCGCTGTCGTTAGCAGCAGAGTTTTTAAAGGTCGAAACCGAGGATATTGATTTCCATAACGCTAAGGATGACAGTCTTGTATCGGCATATCTTTTAAAGAAATGCTATAACGAGGAACGCTTTATTCCGCTTATAAAGGACACCTCTAACCCTGAGTTTTTTAAACGATTACGGTTTAAAAGTTATGCTATTTCTAATTTGAAGGACGAGAACATTGATAAGAAATATCTTGAGTTTGTTTGTCCTATGTGTCAGAAAAAAGCAAAAAAGGTTTCCAAATGGAAGTATTCTAACCGTTGGTTTTCGGCTAACTTTATTTGTGACTGCGGTCATAAATTCAACGGCAGGGTTACTTTTAAGAAAACCTATGATGATTTAATTGTAAGGCAGAAAATCTGCGAATTTAAAGAAAAGAAAAAACCACAAAATACTACGGAAGTGACGGTGTAATTATGTCAGAAAGTAAACGCTCAACATGGGGCTCTAATGCAACCTTTATTTTGGCGGCAATAGGCTCAGCAGTAGGTCTTGGTAATGCTTGGCGTTTCCCAAATCTTGCGGCAAAGCACGGCGGCGGTGCATTTTTAATGGTGTATCTTTTGGCTATGCTTATAATCGGTATCCCGCTTTTGATGATGGAAATTTCAATTGGTAGAAAAATGCGTGCAGGTGCTCCAGGTGCGCTTCGCGGACTTAATAAAAAGTTTGAGCCAATCGGCTGGGCGGCAACCTCTAACGCTTTTGTAATTGTTACATATTACGCGGTTGTTTTTGCTTGGGTTATTATGATGGCGGCTTTCAGCTTTAAGTTTATTAATATGACAGGCGATAACCAAGCGGCAAGCAGTCTTTGGTCAACAATTATTAAAACTACAGGCACAATCAAAGGCTTTGATACAATCTCTATCCCCGTTTTAATCTGTCTTTTGGTGGCGTGGGGGCTTATTTACTACTGCATCCGCAACGGCACAAAAAGCGTGGATAAGATAATAAAGTATCTCATTTTCTTGCCGGTAGTTTGTCTTGGCTTTATGGCTATTAAAGGCGCTACAATGCCCGGTGCAATGCAAGGTCTTGCGGCGTTCTTCATTCCCGATTTTTCTGCACTCAGTAATCCTATGCTGTGGGTTGATGCAGTAGGACAGGTGTTCTACTCTATGTCGGTTATGATGGCTATTATGATAGCCTACGGCTCCTTCTTAAGTGATGAAAGTAACATCGCGCGTGACGGTATGATTATTGCTTTCAGTGATTTGGCAGTAAGTCTTTTGTCGGGTATTGTTATGTTTACCACAATGTACGGCACTAATCTTGAGGAAATGCTTGCGCAAAAGTCGGGTCCGGGTCTTGCGTTTGGTGTTTATCCTACGGCTATTGTAAACCTGTCAAATAGCGGTGTATTTAATGCAATATTTGCTTTTGTTTTCTATTTCTGCCTTTGCACCTTGGCTATAGACTCCGCTTTCTCGTTGGTAGAGGGTATTTCTACCGCTTTTTCGGATAAATTTGGTACTAGCAAAAAGAAAACCACAATCACTATCTGCGCTATTGCGGGTGTAATTTCCTTGATTTATGCCACGGGCGGCGGTCTTGCTGTGCTTGATATTGTTGATAACTGGTGTAATAGCTTTACACTCATTCTCGTGGGTGTAATCGAAACGGTTGCAATAGGTTGGTTTTATAATACCAATAAGATTATCGGTGAGATTAACCGCAATACCAAGAAAATTAAAATGCCGAAACTTTGGTTTGATATAGCAGTAAAAATTGTGGCACCTATATCACTCAGCATACTCTTTATTTGGAATATCTGGGATTTATTCAAAAACAAGGGCGGTATCTACGGTGCGGCTGATGGATACAACATTACTTCTAATGTTTTAGCAGGCTGGGCTGTGTTTGCGCTTTGTATGTTAAGTGGGTTTATTATTCCGCTTTTTGCAAGAAAAAAGAAGAATAACGGTGACTCTTCCTCAGAAGATTAAGCTATCATTGTTAAACTTGCATAAAAATGCATAAATATTCCATATAGATATGTGAAAAAACAAGAAAATAATAAATTTGCTTGCATAAATATTCAAAATATAGTATAATTTATGCATAAAATTCAAAAATCAATGCATATTCTGCATACGGAGGTTATTTTTATGAATAAGAAAGATATTAAAAAGGTTGTTTTAGCATATTCGGGCGGTCTTGATACTTCAATCATTATCCCGTGGCTGAAAGAAAATTACAACAATCCCGAAATCATTGCGGTATCGGGTAACGTAGGTCAGGCAGACGAGCTTGAGGGTCTTGAAGAAAAGGCAATTAAGACAGGTGCTTCTAAGCTTTACATAGAAGACCTTACAAAAGAATTTTTAGACGATTATGTTTTCCCTTGCGTGCAGGCAGGCGCTTTGTATGAAGACTATCTTTTAGGTACTGCTTTTGCGCGTCCTCCCATTGCTAAGAGAATTGCTGAGATTGCTTTGGCAGAGGGTGCAGATGCTATCTGCCACGGCTGTACAGGTAAGGGTAACGACCAAGTTCGTTTTGAGCTTGCTATTAAAGCCTTTGCTCCCGATATGCCCATTATCGCACCTTGGCGTGAGTGGGATATTAAATCGAGAGAAGAAGAAATCGACTATGCCGAAGCTCACAATGTTCCGCTTAAGATTAACCGCGAAACAAACTATTCTAAGGATAAGAATATTTGGCACTTATCACATGAGGGTCTTGATTTGGAAGACCCCAAAAACGAGCCTTTGTATAATAAACCCGGATTTTTGGAAATGGGCGTTTCGCCTGAGATGGCACCCGATAAGCCAACCTACGTAACAATTCACTTTGAAAAGGGTATACCCACCGCTGTAGACGGTAAGGAAATGGATTCTGTAGGTATTGTTACCACTCTTAACAAGCTTGGCGGGGAGAACGGTATCGGTCTTCTTGACATTGTAGAAAACCGTCTTGTTGGTATGAAGTGCCGCGGCGTTTATGAAACTCCAGGCGGTGCAATTCTCTACAAAGCACACAATGTTCTTGAAACTATCTGTCTTGATAAGGATACTGCACACTATAAGGCATTGGTAGCTCAAAAGCTTGCTGAAAACGTTTATAACGCACTTTGGTTTACACCTTTAACTCAGGCAATTTTAGCTTTCGTTAAGGAAACTCAGAAGACCGTTACAGGCGACGTTACCTTAAAGCTTTACAAGGGTAATATGATTAATGCAGGCGTTACTTCACCTTATTCACTCTACGACCCTGAGATTGCAACCTTTGACGAGGACGATGTTTACGACCAGAGCGATGCCACAGGTTTCATTAACCTTTACGGACTTTCTACTAAGGTTAATGCAAAGATGAAAGCAAAGAATAATCTTAAATAAGTAGGGATTTAAAATGGAAAAAATGTGGGCAGGAAGATTCCAAAAAGCCCTTGATAAACAGGCGGACGATTTCAATTCATCAATTCATTTCGACTGTCGAATGTACAAGCAGGATATAACAGGCTCTATGGTACACGCTATGATGCTTTCAAATCAAGGCATCATCACTAAGGCTGAGTATGCAGAGATTTTAAACGGTCTTAGCGGTATTTTGGCTGATATTGAGAGCGGAAAGCTTTCTATTGATATGGATGCTGAAGATATTCATATGTTTGTCGAGAGTGAGCTTACAAAGCGTATAGGTAATACCGGTAAAAAGCTTCACACAGCAAGAAGCCGTAATGACCAGGTAGCGCTTGATATAAGGCTTTATCTGGTTAACGAGTGTGAGGAAATCGGCAAACTGCTACTTGAGCTTATAGGTGTTATCAAGGATAAGGCGGAAGAAAATAAGGCTGCTATTATGTCGGGTTATACCCACTTACAAAGGGCTCAACCGATAACCTTTGCCCACCATATTTTAAGCTATGCTTTTATGCTAAAGCGCGATTTTGAGAGAATTGGCGATGCGATAGATAGAATGCTCTCACAGTGTCCGATAGGCTCTTGCGCTTTGGCAGGTACTACATACAACACCGACCGCGTTTTTGAGGCTGAACGCTTGGGCTTTAGCGGTATTTCGCTTAACAGTATTGACGGTGTTTCTGATAGAGATTTTTGTCTAGAGATTATGTCGGCATTTTCTATTATGATGATGCATTTGTCACGCTTTTCTGAGGAGATTATTCTTTGGTCAAGCTGGGAGTTTAAGTTTATTGAGCTTGATGACAGCTACACTACAGGCTCAAGCATAATGCCGCAAAAGAAAAATCCTGATATGGCAGAGCTTGTACGCGGAAAAACAGGCAGAGTATACGGTGACCTTATGGCACTGCTTACTACCCTTAAGGGACTGCCTTTGGCATACAATAAAGATATGCAAGAAGATAAGGAAGCAATTTTCGACGCGGTAGATACTGTAAAAATGTGCCTTTCGGTTTTCACACCTATGATAGCTACAATGACTGTACTTAAAGACAATATGTATAAAGCGGCTGGGCAGGGCTTTATAAATGCTACTGATTTGGCTGACTATCTCGTTAAAAAGGGAATGCCGTTCAGAACTGCCTATAAGCACGTGGGTGAAATTGTAGCATACTGCATTAAAGAAAATTTGGTGCTTGAAACCTTGCCTATTGAAAAGTATAAAGAATTTGACAGCGCATTCTCTGAGGATTTGTATAATGAAATTTCGCTTGAAACCTGTGTTAATAAGCGTATTTCAAAAGGCTCCACAGGGCCCGAGTCGGTAAAAGCACAGATTGATTATTTAACGGAGTTTTTAAATGAAAAAGGTATTCATTGACGGCAGTGCAGGTACTACGGGACTTCGCATAGCCGAAAGACTTGCAAACAGAAAAGATATAACGCTCATAAAATTGAGTGAGGAAAATCGTAAGGATATTGAGGCCAGACGTAAGGCTTTAAATGAGGCGGATATTGCCTTTTTATGCTTGCCCGACAAGGCTTCAATAGAAGCGGTAGCTTTGTGTGAAAACAGCGATACCGTACTGCTTGATACTTCGACCGCTCACAGAACAAATGACGGTTGGGCATACGGTTTCCCCGAATTGTGCGAAGCACAAAAGCAAAAGATTATAAATTCTAAGCGTATAGCTGTTCCCGGCTGTCACGCAAGCGGATTTATTGCGCTTATTTACCCATTGGTTGAAAAGGGAATTTTGCCGAAGGATGTATTGCTTTCGGCTTTTAGTCTTACAGGCTACAGCGGTGGCGGTAAGGGGATGATTGCCGAGTATGAGCAAGAAAACAGAGACAAACTTTTAGACGCACCACGTCAGTACGGCATAGCGCAGTCACATAAGCACTTACCCGAAATGATGAAGCTATGCGATATTGAAAATGCACCTGCTTTTATACCCGTTGTAAGTGATTTTTACAGCGGTATGGAGGTTACAATTCCGCTGTTTGCCTCACAAATAAACGGCAGTGTTGAGGATATTAAGAATATTTATAAAGAAAAATACCAAGGCGCTGTTGTAAAGTATAAAGAAGATTTTGCAGAGAGCAGCTTTGTCTCTGCAAACAAGCTTTCTTTTAATGACGGTATGGAAATTTCGGTTTCGGGTAATGAAGAGAGAATTTTACTTATCGCCCGTTACGATAACCTTGGAAAAGGAGCTTCGGGAGCGGCAATACAGTGTATGAATTTGGTGCTGGGCGCCAACGAAACCGAAGGATTAGATATATAGGAGAATTTTATGGAAATCATTTCTGGCGGTGTTTGTGCCGCAAAAGGCTTTAAAGCAAACGGAATACATTGCGGCATCCGCAAGAATAAAACCAAAAGGGATTTAAGCCTTATCTACAGTGAAAAAACGGCTAATGTAGCGGCTGTTTATACTACTAACCTTGTAAAAGGTGCACCTCTTTTGGTTACTAAGGATAATATTAAAAACGGTAAGGCTCAGGCTATAATATGCAATAGCGGTAACGCCAACACCTGCAATGCTAACGGTGTAGAAATTGCTACTGCTACCTGTGAATGTTTAAGCCACGAGCTTAATATTGATAAAACCGACGTTGTGGTTGCTTCTACAGGCGTTATAGGCTTGCCTCTTGATATAACACCTATTAAAGACGGTATTCCCGAATTGGTAAGCGGCTTAGGCTATGGCAAAAGCGTAGAAGCAGCAGAGGGTATTATGACTACCGATACAAAGCTAAAGGAGGTTGCCGTAAGCTTTAAAATCGGCGGTAAAGAATGTAAAATCGGCGGTATTGCTAAGGGCTCTGGTATGATTCATCCCAATATGGCAACAATGCTTGTGTTTATCACTACCGATTGCGCTATTTCAAGTGAGATGCTGAAAATAGCGCTTTCTACCGATATTCAGACCACCTTTAATATGGTAAGCGTTGATGGTGATACCTCTACTAATGATATGGTGGTAGTACTGGCTAACGGTATGGCTGAAAATGATGAAATCACCGCCGAGGGTAAAGATTTTAACACCTTTATGAAGGCACTTAATACCGTTTGTGTAAACCTTTGCAGAAAAATTGCGGCAGACGGTGAGGGTGCAACAAAGCTTCTCGAATGTAAGACCTCGGGTGCTGAAACATTAGAGGTTGCAAAAACGGTTGCAAAATCGGTTATCTGCTCTTCTCTTACAAAGGCAGCTATGTTCGGTGCCGATGCTAACTGGGGCAGAGTGCTTTGCGCTATCGGTTATTCGGGTGCTAAAGTAGATATAGAAAAAATCGATGTTTGGTTTAAATCTCAAAAGGGCGAAATCCTTGTTTGTAAGGATGGCGCAGGGGTGGATTTTTCTGAGGAAAAGGCAAAGGAAATTCTGCTTGAAAGCGAGATTGAAATTCTTGTAAACCTGAATGACGGTGAGTATTCTTCAACCGCTTGGGGTTGCGATTTGACCTACGATTATGTAAAAATTAACGGAGATTACAGAACATAGTTTGGATAAAATCGCTCACAGCACGATAACAATAAATCACAATGAAAGGCTTAAGCTTATGTCTTTAAATATTACTAACGCTCAAAGGGCAGAGGTGCTAACCCAAGCACTTCCTTACATACAAAAATATTACGGCAAGACCGTGGTTATTAAATATGGCGGCAACGCTATGATTAATGAAGAATTAAAGCAACAGGTTATGCAGGACACCGTGCTTTTACATCTTATAGGCGTAAAGGTTGTGCTTGTTCACGGCGGCGGACCTGAAATTACCGATATGCTTAAAAAAATCGGTAAGGAATCGGTTTTTGTTGACGGTCTTCGCGTTACCGATAAGGAAACGGCTGAAGTAGTGCAGATGGTTTTAGCGGGCAAAATTAATAAAACCTTGGTTAATATGCTTGAAATCCGCGGCGGTAAGGCTATGGGTATTTCTGGCCTTGACGGTCATCTTATTACTGCCGAGGCTAAGGATGAGCGTTTGGGCTTTGTTGGTAAGATTACTTCCGTTAATGTAGAGCCGATTACTGATTTATTAAAGCATCATTATATCCCTGTTGTATCAACCGTTGGTTGTGACGGTGAGGGCAATGTTTATAATATTAACGCCGATACTGCGGCGGCTTATATTGCGGGTGAATTGGAGGCTGAGTGCCTTATCTCTATGACCGATATTGCAGGTTTACTGGCAGATAAGGACAACCCCGAAACCCTTATACCGAAAATCACTGTAAGTGAAGCCCAGAAGCTTTTTGAGGACGGTACAATTTCGGGCGGCATGATACCCAAAATTGAATGCTGCCTTGAAGCTATAGAAAAAGGCGTTAAAAAGGTATTTATAATGGACGGCAGAGTGCCGCATTCACTTCTTATAGAAACCCTTACTGATGAGGGCGCAGGTACAATGGTTGTAGGTGATTAGGATGAATATTTTTGAAAAGGACAGCGCTTTTATAGCAGGCACTTATGCGCGTTTTCCTGTGGAATTGGTTTCGGGTAAAGGCTCACTTGTAAAAGACCGAAACGGTAAAGAGTACATTGATTTGTCTACAGGTATTGCGGTTAATACCTTTGGTATTGCTGACAGCCAGTGGATAAATGCTGTAACCGAGCAGTTGACTAAAATTCAACACGCGTCTAACCTTTATTATACTGAGCCTTGTGTTACCTTGGCTGAGCTTTTGTGCCAGAGAACAGGGCTTAAAAAGGTGTTTTTCGGTAATTCGGGCGCGGAAGCGAACGAGTGCGCAATAAAGGTTGCGCGTAAATATGCCGCTGAGAAAAAGGGAAAGGATTACAATGTAATTATCACCCTTAAAAACAGCTTTCACGGTAGAACAATAACCACCCTTGCGGCTACGGGACAGGATGTTTTTCATAATGACTTTTTACCCCTTACCGAAGGCTTTGTTTACTGTGAGGCAGGCAATATCGCGCAGCTTGAAAGTCTTGTTTCAAGCAACAAGGTTTGCGCTATTATGTTTGAATTAGTACAGGGTGAGGGTGGTGTTTTACCGCTCAGCCAAGAATTTGTTGATGCTATTTTTGAAATTGCCGAAAAAAATGATATTTTAACCATCTGCGACGAAGTACAGACAGGCAACGGCAGAACAGGTGCACTTTACGGCTTTATGAAGTATGGTGTTTTACCCGATATTGTTTCAACCGCAAAGGGACTCGGTAACGGACTTCCCTTAGGCGCTACAATGTTGGGTGAAAAGGTAAAGGATGTGCTGACTCCTTCCTCTCACGGCTCCACCTTTGGCGGCAACCCTGTTGCTTGCGCGGGTGCAATAAGCGTTATAAACCGCATTGATGAGGATTTATTAAAAGAAGTCAATAAAAAATCGGAATTTATTGTTGATTCTCTTGAAGATGCACAGGGTATCAAATCGGTCAGCGGTATGGGACTTATGCTCGGTATTGAAACCGAAAAGGACGCAGGTGAGGTTATAAAATACTGTATGGATAACGGTGTTTTGGTTATTAAAGCTAAAAATAAGGTAAGGCTTTTGCCTGCACTCAATATCCCGTTTGAGCTTTTGGAAAAAGCTGTAGAGGTTATCAAGAAAGGTTGCGCTTTATAATGGATTTTAAAGGAAAAAGCTTCTTAAAGCTGCTTGATTTTTCCAAGGCGGAGATTGAATGTCTTATAGATTTGGCAAGCGAGCTTAAATATAAGAAAAAATCGGGTGTTCCGCACCGTCTTTGTGAGGGTAAGAATATTGCCCTTATTTTTGAAAAGACAAGCACCCGTACACGCTGTAGCTTTGAGGTTGCGGGGTATGATTTGGGTATGGGTGTTACATATTTAGACCCACAGGGTTCACAAATCGGCAAAAAGGAAAGCATTGCCGATACTGCACGGGTGCTCGGCAGAATGTATGACGGTATTGAATACCGCGGCTTCGGGCAGGAAATTGTAGAAGAGCTTTCAAAATACGCAGGTGTGCCTGTGTGGAACGGCCTTACAAATGAATTTCATCCCACCCAGATTTTAGCTGACTTTTTAACTATCAAAGAGCATTTTGGAAAGCTTGAAGGCATAAATTTTGTTTATATGGGTGACGCGCGCTACAATATGGGTAACTCTTATATGGTGGGTTGTGCTAAAATGGGGCTTAATTTCACCGTTTGCGCACCTGAAAAATACTTCCCCGATAAAGCGCTTATTGAAGAGTGTCAAGCAATAGCCAAGCAAAACGGCGGCACTATCACTTTTGAAACCGACCCAATGATAGCTACTAAAAACGCCCAAGTTATTGCAACGGACGTATGGGTTTCTATGGGTGAGCCCGATAGCATTTGGGAAGAGCGCATAAAGGATTTAATGCCCTATCAGGTTAATAAAAAAATTATGGATAATGCGGGTGAAAAGGCGGTATTTATGCACTGCTTACCCTCTTTCCATGACCTTAATACAACACTTGGCAAGCAAATCGGTGAAAAATTCGGCATAACCGAGATGGAAGTTACAAATGAAGTCTTTGAAAGCAGTCAGTCGATTGTTTTCCAAGAAGCTGAAAACCGTATGCATACAATAAAGGCGGTTATGGCGGCAACATTAGTATAAGGATGTAAAAAATGCGAGTAGTAATAAAAATCGGAACTTCAACCTTAGCACATAAAACAGGGCTTCTCAACATTTTGCGTGTTGAAGAGCTTTGCAAGGTTATGAGTGACCTTAAAAATGCCGGCAATGAGGTTATTCTTGTGTCCTCAGGCGCTATCGGTATGGGTGTGGGCAAGCTTGGACTTAATAATAAGCCCTCTGATATACCCACAAAGCAGGCGGCAGCGGCCGTCGGTCAGTGTGAGCTTATGTACACCTATGACCGCTTGTTTTCGGAATATAATCATACAGTAGCACAGATACTTATAACCGGTGACGATATTGAGCATGCCGACCGCAAGGCTAATTTTATAAACACAATGGCGCGCCTTTTAGAGCTTTCTGCTATACCGATTATCAACGAAAATGACTCGATTTCTACCAACGAGATTGAGATTGGCGATAACGATACCTTAGGCGCTATTGTGGCTACTGCGGTTGATGCAGATTTGCTTATAATTTTATCGGATATTGATGGTCTTTACACTGCTGACCCGCGCGAGAATAAGGACGCCAAGCTTTTACATACTATTGAAAGCATCACGCCTGAGATTGAAAATATGGTTGGCGGTGCAGGCAGTGCTTTAGGCACGGGCGGTATGGTAACAAAGCTTAAAGCCGCTAAAATTGTAACGAATAAGGGTATTGATATGGTTATAGCTAACGGTGAAAATCCGCATACGCTATATGATATTGTAGCTCATAAGGATGTAGGCACACGTTTTTTGGGAAAGGTAAATTAAAATGACCACCTTTGAAATTTTAAGTAAAGCTAAAAAGCTTTCAACAGAAAGTATTCTCACAACCGAGCAAAAAAATAAAGCCTTGTCAGAAATGGCAAAGGCTTTGCTTTGTAATACGGATAATATTCTGGCGGCTAATAAAATTGATATCGAAAATGCCAAGGGTAAAATAAGTGATGTAATGCTTGACCGCCTTACCCTTACGCCTGCGCGTATTGAGGGTATGGCAAAGGGTATTACCGATGTTGCGGCTTTACCCGATAGCGTCGGCAAGGTTTTATCTACCGTAACACTTGAAAACGGACTTTGTGTTAATAAGGTTTCGGTGCCTTTTGGCGTTGTGGCTATAATTTATGAAAGCCGTCCAAACGTCACTTCGGACGCGGCGGCTCTTAGCTTTAAAAGCGGTAACGTTTGTGTGCTTCGCGGCGGCAAGGAAGCCTATAATTCCTCTAAAGCGATAGTAGATGCCTTAAAGCAAGGGCTTAAAAAGTGCGGTCTTCAAGAAGATTACGTAAATTTAATAGAAGACACTACAAGACAAAGCGCAAACGAGCTTATGACAGCGGTAGGGTATGTTGATTTGCTTATCCCACGCGGCGGTAAGGGGCTTATAAAGGCTTGTACCGAAAATGCCACTGTACCTTGTATTGAAACGGGTACGGGAATATGTCATATTTTTGTGGAAAAAACCGCAGATATGGAAATGGCACTTAGTATTATAAATAATGCCAAGACAAGCCGTCCATCAGTTTGTAACGCGGCAGAGGTTTGTCTTGTGGAAAAGGAAATCGCTACTGAATTTTTACCCAAGCTTTATGAAATGTTTAAGGGTAGGGTAGAGCTTCGCGGTTGCGAGAAAGCAGTAAAAATTATTGATATAAAACCCGCTACTGAGACTGATTTTGATACCGAATTTTTGGATTACATTATGGCGGTTAAGGTGGTGGACGGCGTTAAGGGTGCTATAGAGCATATAGCAAGCCATTCTACCCACCACAGCGAAAGCATAATTACGAGTGATGATTCTGCGGCAGACTTATTTACCGCTATGGTGGATTCGGCAGCGGTTTATGTTAATGCTTCAACCCGTTTTACCGATGGCGGCGAGTTCGGACTTGGGTGCGAGATGGGTATTTCCACCCAAAAGCTACACGCACGCGGTCCTATGGGACTTATGGAGCTTAATACCTATAAATACATTATTAAGGGTAACGGACAGGTGAGATAATGGAAAAAATAAAGGTTGGATTTATCGGCTGCGGTAATATGGGCGGTGCACTGGCTTTAGCGGTTGCAAAGTCGGGCATTTGTGAAATTTTGCTTAGTGATACTAACGAAGAAAAGGCACAAGCTTTAGCTGAGAAAACTAACGGTACTATTACTGATACCGAAAGCTTAGTTAAAACTGCCAAATATATCTTTTTAGGTGTAAAACCGCAAATGATGGAAAGTCTAATAGAGAAAATTGCGCCGACACTCAAAAATAGAACTGATAGATTTATATTGGTAACTATGGCGGCGGGTATTAAAATTTCAAGCTTTAATGATATGCTTGGCGCCAAACTGCCGATTATCAGAATTATGCCCAACACACCTGTAGCTGTGGGTGAGGGTATGATTTTATACGCACCCTGTAAGGCTATTACAGAGGACGAGGAAGCCGAGTTTAAAAAGATTTTAGAATTCTCAGGCAGACTCGACAAGCTCCCCGAAGAGCTTATTGATGCAGGCTGTTCTATTTCGGGCTGCGGTCCCGCATTTGTTTATATGTTCTGTGAAAGTATGGCAAAAGCGGGTGTGGAATTAGGGCTTGATAGCGATAAGGCGGTAGAGTATGCCGCCCAAACCCTTTTGGGTGCGGCAAGATTGCTGCTTACAAGCGGCAAAACACCTGAAGAGTTAAGAACGGCGGTTTGCAGTCCTAACGGCTCCACAATAGAGGGTGTAGAGGTATTGCAAAATTCAGCTTTCGATAAAGCTGTAAATGATGCATTAAAGGCTTCGTTTAAGAGAACAAAGGAATTAGGTGGTTAATATGGGGTTTTGGGCGTTTATGGTTATCAGCTGTCTATTAATTCCTGTAATTATGCTTATTTTCGGCAAGCTGTTTTCAAAAACCGCACCTAAAAAAATTAATTATATCTTCGGATATAGAACGTCCCGTTCTATGAAGAATGAGCAAACTTGGGAGTTCGCTCACAGGCAATTAGGTAAAATATGGGAGAGATTCTCCATAGCGTTGTTGCCAATTTCGGTTTTGCCTTTGATTTTTGTTATAGGCAGGAGCGAAGATGCAATCGGTACTGTTGGTGCGATAATCTGTTTTTTTCAAATAGCAGTTATATTTGTGTCGATTATAATTGTTGAAACTTTATTAAAAAGAAATTTTGATGAAAACGGTAATAAAATATAAAAGGATTAAACTGCCACCGGGTAGTGAATGCAAAGCATTCGTTGACACTTCGTTAGGTCTTTGAAGAGGTGTTGAACGGATGCTTTTTTGAGGAGTTTTTATGAAAAGATTGCTTAATTATTTTACCAAGTTTGAGCTTATACTGTGGCTAAGCTCAATTGCAATGGTTGTTATTTCTTATGTCGGCTTCGGGCGGAGTATTGACCTTGCTTTTTTTGCTTCAATTATAGGCGCAACCTCGCTTATTTTTAATGCAAAAGGCAACCCGATAGGCCCTGCACTTATGATGGTATTTTGCGTGATTTACGGATATATCTCATATACCTTTTCCTATTACGGTGAAATGATAACCTATCTCGGTATGAGCTGGCCTATGGCGGTGCTGTCGGTTTTATCCTGGCTTAAAAACCCTTATAAAGGAAAGAAAAGTCAGGTAACTATAAATAATATCGGAAAAATTGAAATTTTCTTTGTGTTTATAGGCGCGGCGGTTGCGACGGTGTTACTGTATTTCTTGCTTAAATATTTTAATACTAATAACCTTTTAATCAGTACCTTTTCGGTCACAACAAGCTTTATAGCGGCATATTTTACCATGCGCAGAAGTCCGTATTTCGCATTGGCTTATGCGGTTAATGATATTGTGCTTATAGTAATGTGGATTATGGCAACTTTCTCGGATATATATTATCTTTCGGTAGTGATTTGCTTTGCAATGTTCCTTGTAAATGATAGCTACAGCTTTATAAATTGGAGAAGAATGCAGAAAAAACAAAAAGCCAACTTGTAAAAGTTGGCTTTTACTATTAGTAAAGCTTTACATCGCACCATAGCATTTCATAATGCATACGTATTTCATCCTCAATATCGTGGTAATACTGTACCTTTGGCATATCCTTTTTATCGGGATAGAGGATTTTATTCTGATAGTAATAATAATCGGGATTATTTATTACCGCGGTATTGGGTGAAGCATAGCCGATATACTCGGCATTAGCAGTGGCAATCTGCGGCTCTAACAAAAAGTTTATATACATAAGCGCCGCGTCATAATTTTTGCAGGACTTAGGAATACAAATAGAATCTATAAAGATATTTGTGCCTTCCTTTGGGTAGAAAAAGGCTAAATCTTCATTGGTGTCATACATTGTAAGATAGTCGCCTGCGTAGTAGGGGGCAATTGCTGCCTCGCCTGTTTCCATTTTGCCGTAAACCTCGTCCATAACGTAGGACTGAAGATTTGCTTTACCTTTTTTAAGAAGCTCGGCGGCTTTTTCCCAATCCGCCTTATTTGTCGAGTTTAAGTCCTGACCTAAAAGCATCTGTGCGGTCATAAAGGCATCACGCGGATTATTGAAGTTAAGCGTCATATCCTTGTATTTTTTATCCCACAGCACGTTCCAAGATGGCTCAATATCTGTGCCTACAAGCGCGGTGTTATAAATTATACCCACCATACCCACGCTAAAGGGTACGCTGTATTTATTTTGCGGGTCAAAATACACGTTTTTATATTGCTCATCAATAAGTGAATAGTTTGAAAGCTTTTTAGTATCAATCTCCAAAAGCTCGTTTTCTTTTATAAGGCGTTCAATCATATAATCCGACGGAATTATAATATCATAGGTAACGCCGCCGCTTTTGATTTGGGAATACATAGTTTCGTTGCTTTCAAAGGTAAGGTAATTCACCTTTATGCCAGTAAGACGTTCAAATTCGGCATTAACATCAAGCATATCATCGCTTCCGTCTGAGATATATTCACCCCAGTTGTAAACTGTAAGCGAAGTGCCTGCTAAATCCTTTGTAAACTCACTTTTTAAATCAAGGTCAAAGTATTTATAGGCATATTCACAGCCGCATAGTGAAAAGCAAAGCAAGAGAGTTAATAATAAAGCTACAATTTTCTTCATATTAAACCCTCCTCTTGACCGCTTTATTTTCAGCCTTACTGCTTAGCATATTATAGAAAATAAGCAACACGAAAATAACAATAAAAATAAGGGTTGAAAGGGCATAGGTATCAGGTGTTACCGATTTTTTGGTCATATTGTAAATAATAATCGGCAAGGTCTGATAATGTCCGCAAGTAAAATAGCTTATCACAAAATCGTCTAATGATAGGGTGAAAGCCATTATCATACCTGTGGCAATACCCGTTGAAATTGAGGGGAGTATAACCTTAAAAAATGCTTTTACAGGGGTACAGCCAAGGTCAAGCGCTGCTTCGTGCAAATTGGCGTCGGTCTGCTTTAGCTTTGGCATTACCGAAAGTATAACATAGGGTAGGTTAAAGGTTATGTGTGCTATAAGTACGGTTACAAAGCCTAATGACTCAGTAAGACCCAAAAGCTTGCCCACAAAGATAAACAAGAGCATTAAAGAAATACCTGTCACAATATCGGCATTCATCATCGGAATATTGGTAGCACTCATAATAAGCTTGTTTGCAAGCTTATTGCGAATAGCCATAATTCCTACTGCGGCGGCTGTGCCAAGCACGGTGGAAATTAAAGCCGATAGCACCGCGATAATAAGTGTGTGCTTAAGGGCGGTAAGCATTACACTGTCGGATATAAGACCTAAATACCATTGGGGCGAAAAGCCCTCAAACACCCATACGCTACTCGACGAGTTAAAGGAAAAAACAATCATAACAAGCACGGGTGCGTAGAGGAAAAACAGAATAAGCCCTATATAAAGGCGCGATAAAATTTTCATATTACCACACCTCCGCTGTCATCATCTGAGAATCTGTTCATAACAAAGAGGCTTATCATAATAAGTACCATAAGAATAAGCGAAATTGCCGAGGCTATATTGTAATAATCGGGGCCTAAATTGAAGAAATATTCAATAGTGTCGCCTACAAGCATGGTTTTGTTGCCGCCTAGCTTTTGGGAAATGTAAAAGGTACTTACACTCGGCACGAAAACCATTGTAATGCCCGAAATAACACCCGGACGGCTAAGCGGGAATATTACCCGTTTGAATTTGTTAAAGGCGTTAGCGCCAAGGTCATCCGAAGCTTCTAAAAGAGAATTGTCAATCTTGCTCATAACAGAGTAAATCGGCAAAATCATATAGGGTATAAAGTCGTACACCATACCCAAAATTACAGCGCCGGGGGTGTTTATAAGCTTTAAGGGGCCAATTCCAAATTTACCCAAAACGGTGTTTATAATGCCTGTGTTGGCTAAAATCGTTATCCATGAATATGTACGGATAAGGAAGTTCATCCACATAGGAAGCATTACAATCATCATTATCATTTTTTGACTGCTTACTTTAAGCTTGGTCATAAAATAAGCCATAGGGTAGGCTAAAAGCAGGGTGATTGCGGTAGCGATAATAGCATACACAATCGATATAGCAAAGGCTTTTTTGTATCTGCCAAGCGATGCAATATTTGCTAGCGTAAATACACCGTTTGCATCGGTAAGCGCAAAGTAAACCATTATGATTAGCGGCACAATAATGAAGATTGCCGCCCATACAATGTAGGGGCAGGCTATAAGCTTGTTACCAAAGGATTTTTTGTTCACTCTTCTACCTCCTGTGGCTCGCTCAGAAGGTCAAGCTCTTCACTGTATGAGGAATAGTCACCATAAAGACCGGAGTATTTTGACTTTTTCATAATGTGGATTGCATCAGGCTCTATGTATAATCCTACCTTATCGTCTACAAAATGCTCGTCGGTGGTTTGTATCATCCACTTAAAGCCACCTATATCTACAATGATTTCATAGTGAACACCAAGGAAAGAAACCGAGGTAACAACGCCGGTAAGCATACCGGTGTTTTCGGGAACAATGTCAACGTCCTCAGGACGAACTACAACGTCTACTGCCTCGTTAGGTGCAAAGCCTTTGTCAAGGCAGTCAAATTTCGCACCCGAAAACTCAACAAAGTAGTCTTTAAGCATTATTCCGTCTACTATGTTGGATTCGCCGATAAAGTCGGCAACAAAGGCGTTTTCCGGCTCGTTATAAATATCCTGCGGAGTGCCCACTTGCTGAATTTTACCGCCGTCCATAACTACAACGCGGTCAGACATAGTAAGCGCTTCCTCTTGGTCGTGCGTTACAAAAATAAAGGTTATTCCCAATTGCTCTTGAATTTTCTTAAGCTCTTTTTGCATATCCTTACGAAGCTTTAAATCGAGAGCGGCAAGCGGCTCATCAAGAAGCAAAACCTTAGGGTGATTTGCAATAGCGCGCGCAATGGCAACACGCTGCTGTTGACCGCCCGAAAGGGTGCCAATACTGCGCTTTTCAAAGCCCGAAAGGTTAACAAGCTTTAGCATTTCATTAACCTTTTCTTTTATCTGCTTTTCGGGTGTTTTTTTAATTCTAAGCCCGAAAGCCACATTTTCATACACATTAAGGTGCGGAAAAAGGGCATAACGCTGAAAAATGGTGTTAACCTGTCGTTTATAAGCAGGAACACCATTAATTTTTTTACCCTCAAAGACAACATCGCCCTCGTCGGGTTCCAAAAATCCCGCTATTAAACGAAGAGTGGTGGTTTTACCGCAACCTGACGGACCTAAAAGGGTGATAAATTCCTTGTCCTTAATATCAAGACTTAAGGAGTCAAGCACCGTTTCACCGTCAAATGCCACCGAAATGTCTTTAAGCTCAACAATATTTTCTTTTTGCATAAAAAGCATCCCCCTTTGTTCAACACATAAGTGTCGAAACAAGAATAAAAAATTTGGCAGTAAAAAAATGATAGAGCTACATTTTTTACACGGCCTATCTTGCTCGATACCCGCCGTTTCCTCGTAATATGCCCTGAACAAAGGGTTTTTCATAGTTTTCTGAGCGGAGCCCGAAACTACGGCATAAAATCTGAAACAGCACTCTACACAAGATGCTTTGTCGACTAATACCGACATATTTTGTTGTTATAGATAACATTACAACTATATAATATATTACACTAAAAGTCAAGAGATTTTATTGCGTGGAAAAAATTGCAAAAGGGGGCTAAAGCTTTTAGCTTATATCTTTTTTTACACAATTGATAAACCCGACTGTAGTCAGTCGGGTTTTGCCACATTTATTCAATTGTAATTTTAAAAAGTTCGTTAGGTGTGCATTCGAGCAATAAACAAATAGTTTCTATATTTTCGTAGCGTATAGATTTTGTTTCATTGTTAACCATTTTATTGAAATTTTGATAGCTCATACCTAACTGTTTATATAACCAATATTTAGTGTAGCCTTTTTTCTCTAATAATTCTAAAACTTGCAATTTAATCATAAGATACCCCTCCGTAACTCATTTTTTTATTAGATAGTATCTTATTTTTCCTCTTTACATATAGACTAATACATTATATAATTCAATAGTCTACAATTGAGCGTATGTACATTTGTTTTCAGGAGTTGATTTTATGATTTGCACATTTATAGGTCACAGAGATACGCCGAGTGGTGTAGAGGCAGTATTAGAAAAGGTTTTAATAGAACTAATAGAGGAAAAGGGTGTAAAGAATTTTTATGTTGGCACACACGGCAATTTTGATTATATGGTCTTAAGAGCTTTAAAAAGGCTTTCGGGAACATATCCGCAGATTGTTTACAAGCGTGTGTTGGCGTATATTCCCAAAAATAGAGATGATTACACAGATTATTCCGATAGTATTTATCCCGACGGGCTTGAAAGCACACCGCCGAAATTTGCAATAATAAAAAGAAACAGGTGGATGCTTGAAAGAGCGGATTTTGTTGTCTGCTATGTTACGCAAAATATGACTAATGCAGGGGAATTTCTGAAATTTGCTAAGCGTAGGGGCGCGGAAATTATAAACTTAAAGGAACATGTTAAAAAATAGCAAAAAACACTTGATTTTTTAAGTTGGTTGTGATATAATTTATCGGCTACTGGGAAAGTAGCGAAAATATAACACACACTTCGTTTAATAACGGCGGTTTTACCGCAGGTGTCATCCAATACTGTCGGGTGATTTCTAATCGGCGGAGTGGAGGAAAATTCTTAGGAGGAAAAACAAATGGCAGTAGTATCAATGAAACAGTTGCTTGAAGCAGGTGTTCACTTCGGACATCAGACAAGACGCTGGAACCCGAAAATGGCTGAGTACATTTTCACAGAAAGAAACGGAATTTATATCATCGACCTTCAGAAGACCGTTAAGAAGCTTAACGAGGCTTATATGTTCGTTCGTGACATTGCAGCTGAAGGCGGCGACATTCTTTTCGTAGGTACCAAAAAGCAGGCTCAGGATTCTGTTAAGGAAGAGGCTGAACATTGCGGTATGCCTTATGTCAACGCTCGTTGGCTCGGCGGTATGCTCACAAACTTCACAACCATCCGTACCAGAATTGCTAGACTTAATCAGTTACGCACTATGCGTGATGACGGTACTTTTGAGCTTTTACCTAAAAAGGAAGTTGTAAAGCTTAACCTTGAAATTGAAAAATTGGAAAAATTCCTCGGCGGTATTCAGGAAATGAAGAAAATCCCCGCAGCTCTCTTCATTGTTGACCCCCGCAAGGAAAGAATTGCAGTTGCTGAAGCAAAGAAGCTCGGTCTTCCGATTATCGCTATTGTTGACACCAACTGTGACCCTGATGAAATTGACGCCGTTATCCCCGGTAACGACGATGCTATCCGCGCAGTTAAACTTATTTCTGAAACTATCGCTGCTGCTGTAATCGAAGGCAGACAGGGTACCGAAATGGGCACCGCTGCTACTGAAGAAGCAGAAGTTGCAGAAGAAGTTGCAGAAGAAACTGCAGACGCTGAATAATTATTACTTTTGGAGGTAACTAAAATGGCTTTTACTGCTAAAGACGTTCAGGCTTTAAGAGAAAAAACCGGTTGCGGTATGATGGACTGTAAAAAAGCCCTCGTTGAATGCGATGGCAATATGGATGCAGCTGTAGATTATTTGCGTGAAAAAGGTCTTGCTTCTCAAGCTAAGAAGGCTGGCCGTATCGCTGCTGAGGGTACTGTAGCTGTTTACACAGCTGACGGTGTAGGTGCAGTTGTAGAAATGAACAGTGAGACTGACTTCGTTGCTAACGGTGACGGCTTTAAGGCTCTTGCAGCAGAAATCGCTCAGATAGTAGCTGAACAGAACCCTGCTGATGTTGACGCTCTTCTCGCTTGCGAAAAGGACGGCGCTACAGTTGAAGCAAAGGTTCAGGAATTGTTCCTTGCTATCCGCGAAAATATTAAAGTTCGCCGTTTTGCTCGTTTTGAGGGTAAGGTAGTTTCTTACGTTCACGCAGGCGGTAAAATCGGTGTTCTTGTTAACTTTGATACCGATATCGCAGCTGATAATGCTGAGCTTATTACTGCAGGTAAAAATATCGCAATGCAGATTGCAGCTATGAACCCCAGCTATCTTGACAGAGCAGCAGTTCCCGCTTCTGTTATCGATAAGGAAAAGGAAATCCTTATTGCTCAGATGAAGGAAGATCCCAAAATGGCTAACAAGCCTGACGCTGTTCTTGGTAAGATTGTTGAAGGTAAAATCGGCAAATACTACAAAGAAAACTGCCTTGTTGAGCAGCAGTTCGTTATCGACGGTGATGTTACTGTTGGTAAGTATATCGAAAATGTTGCTAAAGAGCTTGGCGCAGAAATTAAACTTGCAAGCTTTGTTCGCTTTGAAAAGGGCGAAGGCATTGAAAAGCGTGTAGATGATTTCGCTGCTGAAGTTGCTGCAATGGCAAAATAATTAATATTATGTAAAAATCCTGATGGAAAAATTTTCCCATCAGGATTTTTTAATATCAATAGCAAGTCTGATTTTGAGATTCGTGTATAAAAAAGTAAGGGGATATTATGGATTTTGAGCAATTGATTGTTGATAGATATTCTGTCAGGAATTTTAAAGGTGAGCCTCTACCGCAAGAGGTGGTAGATAAAATACTTGAGGCGGCGCATAAGGCTCCTACAGGTTGTAATTATCAGCCGCAAAGAATTCTGGTGCTTAATACGGATGATTCCATTAAAAAATTGCGCGATTGCACCAAGTGTCATTTTGGTGCGCCTTGCGCTATGCTTGTGTGTCATAATAAAAATGAAAGCTGGCAAAGGGTGTATGACGGGGCATTGTCTTCACAGGTAGACGCGGTTATTGTCACAACCTATATGATGCTTGCCGCACAAAATTTGGGCGTAGGCACTTGTTGGGTAATGCATTTTGACCCTTTGGCAATGCGCACGACTTTTAATATCCCTGAAGAAATTGAGCCGGTAGCGCTTCTTGTAATGGGTTATCCTTCAAAAGAAGCTAAACCGCTTGAGATGCATTATAAAAACCGTCCTCTAAACGAGGTTGTGGTTTATGATAGCTTTAAATAGACGTATAGTAAAAGCGAGGTGATTACACCTCGCTTTTTGAAACGGTAATTATTTGAGAATATCCTTTTCGTGAATGACTACACCGTTATTTCTTAGTTTTTCTTGCAGTTTTGAAACATCAAGAGTCGAGAAATCATCTGTCATCGCCGCAGCAGTGCCTGCTGCCTGACCGGTTACAGCGCAACAAGGAATAACACGCATTACATCCCATAAGGCTTCATTTACGGATGTACAACGCCCTGCAACGATTAAATTTTTAATTTCTTTATTATAAAGTGTTCTGAATGGCACTTCATATACAGGACCACGCTTTTTCCAGTTGGCCACCATTCCGATAGAGTCCTCAAAATAGGTGTGCATTTCAGTGTCCGAAAGCTCATATTCGCCGACTATTTTTCTAGTCATACGATTTTGCGGAATGGTTGCAATGGTAGAAATAACTGCATTTTTATCGGTTTCTCTTTTTTTCAACCAATGCTCCAGCGTTGATTGATGTGATAGGCAGACCTGCTCGGAAAGCTCTTTACCGTCAATACCGGTAAAACGACGGTTGGTAAGCAGCTTTTCTTTATTGCCACTGCGTTCTTCGGGGATTTCCAACACACCGACCATTTGTAAATGATATCCGTCCGGATTGGTATAATAATACCATGCAGCAAGAGCATTCCCCTGCTCAAACAGGGCAGTAGGTGCGTCTGCAAAATGGGCAATGTCGCAATCGCCGGTAGCGTCTACAACCGCACCGACAGAAAAGGTGTTTCTACCTGACTTATTCTCGACAAAAAGCTTAGTTATGCGGTTGTTTTCAGTGGAAATATCAACAACATAACTTCCGTAAAGGATATCTACACCATTTTCTAACAGCAATTTTTCCGCTAAAATGGCAAATACCTGTGCATTGTATTGCACCTCATAGCGTTTGTCTGCTTCTGTTTTTGTGCCAATATTATCAAGCCAGTTTTCAGGGTAGCGGTCTTCCGCACCGTAAGTAATAGAAAGCTTAAATAACTCTTCGGCAATGCCGAAAGAAACTTGATGCCCAAAACCATCACAAAGCGGTAAATATATTGTAACGAGGCCCGCCGTTCCCAGCCCGCCAAGAATATATTGTTTTTCAAAAAGTATAACCTTTTTTCCTTCGCGCGCCGCGGCAAGAGCTGCCGAAATTCCCGCAAATCCACCGCCGCAAACCGCGATATCATAGTTTTTCATATTATAATCTCTCCTCTTTTTATGTTAAAACTCGTTTATATTATTTTTGATGTATGTAAAAATAAACATTAGACCATATTGCACCGAATATAATTAAAACTATAGAAATTGCAATAGAGCTTATATGACGAAATGCAGTTAGAAAGAAATTAGTCAAAAATGCAGAAAATTTATTCATATTTATGCTCCTCGAATAATTTTTGATAATTATACCATAGTTGCTCTAAAAAGTAAAGTTGAAAGTATAAATTCCCTTCAATCACAAATAATAGTATCACGATTTGAAATTTAAGGAGATTTTGTATATGAAAGCCACTGGAATAGTTCGTAGAATAGAGTAATGCGTTATAATAGGGCAAACCGCCCCAAACCCGCATAAACACTAGGGTTTTCGCTGGTTTGCCCCACCCGACGCATTGGTGTCAAAAACGGGTTTTTGGGCGGTTTTAGAAAGGAGCAGAATAACATTCTAAATATGAGTCAGAAATCCATTGATCTGAGTAGCAAAAACTAAATATTCAAACTGTCACAGAAAAAGCCGAATGAGCATTAAAACTCATTCGGCTTTTGTCATACCTTTTTGTCGCCATGCAATATCCACTCGGCATCATAGCCGAACTCCATTGCAATTACCTTTGCGAGCATTGGTGAGAGCGTGGTGATTTTATTGCTCTCACCGCTCAGTGTGTATACATAGTTTTCGGAAACCCCAACCCGTTTTGCAAACTTACGCTTGGAGATCTTCTGTTCGTCAATAATTTGATTTAACCTATTTGCCAGTGACATTGTTTGCATCCTCGAACGCGGCTTGTACGGATTTAATATGCTTATGTATTTCAAGCAGTTCCTTACGGGATGCTACTCCCAACTTCCCGTAAAGATTTCGGTTGTGATATTTCAAGGTGGTTTCCTTGATGTTCATATTCGCCATAATCTCCTTGGTGGTAACCCTGGCAATATATGCATCATAGATTTCCCGTTCTGTCGGTGTCAGCGTTTTCAGTCCCATCATAAAGACTTCAATACGCTCAGGGGAGGCAGCCTCATCCTCTACCGGCTTTTCAAGCATCACATCCGGTGTGGAAGATTCGGCATCGGAATAGCTCCGCACCGATTCGACCTGCTTGATAATCTTTTTCATGCGTTGGTACTCGTTCATTACAAGGTGGATGCCAAGCAAAAACAGTTCGCTGATGATATATGAAATGGATAACGTTTCATATTCAATGCTTGTCATCTGCTCGATAAACCACACTCCAATATTAACAAATACCGCAATTGCAAGAATAACAGCGTGAGCCATGGTGTCAATTGTTTTCTTAACCTGTGCACGAATAATGACTGCAACCATAGCGAAAAAATAGCCAAGCAGATAAACAAGATATAACGGATGCAACGGTCCATAAACTTTTTCAAGTGTGGATGCGCCGTCTACTATCGCAAACGAAACTTCTTTGTAATAAATCGTGAGTATTCCGGGACTTGCGGCAATGAGAAACACAAGAATAGATAACGCTCCCAAAACACCGTGCAACCATTTTGGATGCTTTGTGTTGGTGACATTCAGAATGATCATCAGCATTGCAAGAGGCAAAAATACCGAGCCAAGATATGCCACACGGTTTGCCCATAGTGCCATCGTGAGACTTGTGGACATTGCCAAAAAGGCATATCCAATGTTCACCACAAGTACCGATGAAAACAGCAAAACAAACCACACCTTATTTTTTCGCACCAACCGGCAACAACCAATCAGAAGCAATAAAGAAAGCATGGCGGCAGCTCCGTAGATGATTGTTAGGCTTGCGCTTTTTGCTCCGACAGCGTTACATCCCGACAAACAAAGTATTAAAAACAGCAAGATAGGTGTACTTGCAAATAACTTCTTCATTCTGATCTCCTCCGACCGTGTTTTTTTAATAGGCGGTCTAACTCAAAAATTCCTATACTTTTTTAAAAAAACACTTTTTCCCATACTTTTAGTATGGGGACAAATGGTATAGAAACCATTATAATTATATCATAGATTACAAAATGAAACAAGGCGTTAGTTTTTATCGCGTTGAATCATAAAATTTAAAAGGAGGTCTTAAAGTGAAAGCTTTGAAGAAAAAAATCATTAGTTTAGTGTTAACACTAACATTTTTAGTGTCGGTATTTACACCGCTAACGGTGTTTGCTGAAGGGTCAGATCCTATAATCATCGATAAACTTTGCATTGACTTTACCACGGAAAATGCTCATCCCGCTGCAGAGGCTTATGAATTGACAAAGGAACTCAGAAAACTTGATGGAAAGAACATAAGCAACGGAACAGAAGATGTTGGATATTGCATGAATGTTTACTTGTGGTCTTATACAGAAGAGGGAAGAAAAGGAACAGCTAATCAAATTGAATCTGAAGACATAGATTTTCTTGATCCAAATCTTTATTATTATGCTAGTTTTCATATAAGAGCTAATAATGGATTTGATTTCAAGCATACAGGAACAGAATTTGATACATCGTCTTTGACAACCTTTATCAATGGAGAGGAAATGTCAGGCATTGCAGATGGTTATTATAACGAGTATTGGAAACTGATTAAGCTTTATATTCCGATTGAAATCGACACTTCAAGCAAAGTGTATTCGGTGGAAATTACGAATAGTGATGTGAATGTGGAAAAGGGCGATACCATTCAATTCCAAAGCAAGACCGTATCTTATGGCGATGGATATGATGCAGTTACATGGAGCTTGGAGGGCGCCCAAAAAGCCGGTACAACTATTAGTAGCTCGGGCTTACTTACGGTAGCCGCTGATGAAACAGCCGATAGTATTACGGTTAAAGTCTGCTCCGAAAAAGATGCAGAGAAATATGATGCCGTAACGCTGAATGTATTGGATAAGCTTGAAATAGACAGCGTGGAGGTAGACCCGCAGAGCACAACACTTTTTGCAGGAGACAGCAAAGTGTTTACCGCAACAGTTATAGGAACTGACACGCACGAGGTTGAATGGCAACTTACAGGAAACAGCAGTGCAAACACAACGATTACACCCAATGATCAAACATGTACTTTAGCAGTGGGCAAAGACGAAACTGCAGAAGTTCTTACAATTGAGGTAACTTCAGTTAAGGATCCAACAAAATCGGCAACTGCAAGTATTACGGTTAAACAATTGACTATCATTGATAGAGTTTTAATTAATTACACCACAGAAAAAGCAGTGGTAGGAGTTACTGCCTATGAACTGACAAAAGAACTCAGACAACTCGATGGCAAAAACATAAGCAACGGAACAGAAGATGTTGCATATTGCATGAATGTTTATTTGCGGTCTTATACCGAACCGAACAGGGGAGGAACAGCTAAACAAATCGAATCTGAGGACACAGATTTGCTTGACCCCGATCTCTATTATTACGTCAATTTTGAAATAAGTGCTAATAACGGCTTTGATTTTAAACATGATGGAACAAGTTTTGATACTACGTCATTAACCACCGTTGTTAATGGACATGAAATGACCGGTATTGCAGATGGTTATTATAACGAGTATTGGAAAGTAATCGATCTTTATATTCCGATTGAAATCAAATGTAATCATAGTGATACATCAAAGGATATAGAGAATTTCACACAGGCTACAATGAGCGCTGATGGACAGTATGAAGAAGTTGTGAAATGTGAAAGTTGTAAAGAGGAAGTTTCAAGAACAACTGTTATAATTCGTAAGGTTTCATCAGTTGAACTTTCCGGCACGTCCTATACATACGATGGCAAGGTAAAAACACCTTCCGTAAAAGTAAAAGATTCCAAGGGAACAGAGCTTAAAAAAGACACGGATTACACAGTAACCTATGCATCCGGCAGAAAGGATGCAGGTACATATAAAGTGACTGTTACCCTGAAAGGAAACTACAGTGGTACAAAAACGGTAAGCTTTAAGATTAATCCAATTAGTGCATCAAAGTGTAGTTTTAAACTTTCTACCACCACGTATACATACAATGGCAAGGTAAAAACACCTTACGTAACTGTAAAGAATGCAAAGGGAACGAAACTGACGAAAAACACACATTATACAGTGAAGTATGCATCCGGAAGAAAGAACGTAGGAAAATATAAAGTTATTGTTACCATGAAAGGTAATTATAGCGGAACAAAGACCTTATACTTAACGATTAATCCACCAAAGACAAGCGTAAGTAAGCTTAGTGCCGCTAAAAAGAGCCTTAAAGTAACCATTAAGAAAAAGTCGTCACAAGTTACGGGTTATCAGATTGAGTATTCTACCAGCAAGAGCTTTAAGTCTAAATATACAAAGACAAAGACTGTTAAGAGCTATAAGACAACTTCTACAACTCTTAAGAACTTGAAAGCCAAGAAAACTTACTATGTAAGAGTTCGCACCTATAAGACCATAAACGGTAAAAAGTATTATTCCGGATGGTCTTCTTATAAGTTTAAAAAAACTAACTGATAGCGGGCATTATTTATTAGTTTGGTACCATCGGGAACGGTAAAATTTTCGATGTGATAATCAATAAATCAAAAGTACAAAGGAGAAATTGTTTATGAAAAATTGTTTAGCTATGATGCTAGCATTAATTATGATGTTATGCTTAATACCAACCACCTCTGTTTTTGCGGCGAAGGAAGAAAGCCTTACAAATCTTACCCTAACGGTAACTTCTCCGCAAGAAGGGGCAAAGCCGGCCTACGATAAAATAGATGGAAGAGGTTATTATAGCGACAATGGATTAAATGGAGTTTCTACCCGAATTTACAAAAACGGAATTGCTTGGTACAAATCCGCTTCGTCTTATTTTAGTCCGGGTACAACTGCTACCTTTGAGGGAAACAAGGACTACGTAGTTAAAATAAATCTGCTTGCAAAGGGAAATTTTAAGTTTGCTAATAATGTTACTGCAACAGTAAACGGAAAGACTGCAACGGTTGAATACAGCGATGTGGACGGAAGTGTTGTCGTATCGGCGGTTCTTACTTCTACCGCCGATACCAAAACTGCCATAAAAAAGGTTGACCTTAATGTTGTTAAACCTATTATTGGAAAAACTCCAACCTTCGCAAAGGTTGATACAACGCAGTATTTCAGTGAAAAGTATGGCTCAGTTTCAAACTGTTCAAACGGCGTTACCTGGACAAATCAGAGCAATAACATAAACATAACTGTAAGTAATCCTTTTAAAGAAGGCGCAAAGTACAAGGTAACCTATTATCTCACCGCAAAGGAAGGATATAAGTTTACCACCGCTACCGCCTGTACAATTAACGGTTCTGCCGCAAACATTTCGGTAACTGATGCAACCCATGCCAAGGTATCCCTCGGTGACCTTGTCCCCGGCGATGGTAAAAAGGAAATTACAAGTATTGACCTTTCGGTTACTGCGCCTAAAGTCGGCGAAAAACCCACATATACCAAAATTGACGGTACAGGTTATTACAGTGACAATGGCTTAAACGGAACTTCTACAAAAATTTATAAAAACGGAGTCGCTTGGTATAAATCGGCGTCATCCTACATTAGCCCCGGCACTACCGAAACATTTAAGGGCGGAACCGGATATACCGTAAAAATCTCACTCACCGCCAAGGATGGATATAAGTTTAGCAAATCATTAACGGCTAAAATAAATTGCAAAACTGCAACAGTTGAAACCTTTGACGATGGTAGCATCAATGTTTCAGTAAAACTTACCACTCTCAGTAAAGAACATAAGCACACAAATTCTGTTTGGAAAACCGATAAGGATAATCACTGGAAGGTATGTACGGATACCTCTTGCGGATCTATCACAGTAGCAAAAGAGACGCACAAGGATCAAAACAAGGATAACAAGTGTGATATATGCGCTTATGCTATTTCTAATGAGAATACCACTTCTACAGAAAAGCCCATAACAAGTGAGCCCACAAATTCAGGTTCCAACGATTCGTCTGTCACAGATCCAACCGATGATGAAATTCAAGCAACAGACGGCGAAACTGAAGAAAGTGATACGACAGTTGAAAACGAGGGAAATAAAATAGATAAGACCGACAACAATAAGACTAACGGTGGACTGATTTGGATAGTTCTCGGCGCAGTAATTGTACTTGCAGCAGGCGGAGCCGTTACATTTATTGTTATTAAAAAGAAAAAAGCCGAATAATTAAAGCTTTGTAAAGAGATAAATAGACATTAAACCCTAAAGGGCGATGACTGATTATGTCATCGCCCTTTTCACATCACAATTTGAAATTTTAAAAACAATTGGAAATTCTGCTCATAATTTCTACAAAAAGTGTGATACTAATATCACACTAAAATTATAAAAAGAGGAGAATTTATATATGAAAGCAACAGGTATTGTACGTCGTATAGAAGAATGAGATATAATAACACCAAGAGCTAAAAAGACCGCATAAACACTGACTTTTTAGGCGATTTTTAAAGAAAAATTTTTGACAAAAAGCAGCATATTTTGACCGATACATAGCAAAAGCGAGGTGAATTCACCTCGCTTTTGTGTCAAAACAACAGAACTATATCGTCCCTGTTTGTTCTAATCATATAAACGGAATAATTTCTTTGGCGATTAGTTGTTTTTGCTCAGTGTTTGGCTCACCAAAAGGATGGCGGCAAATGCCAAAATCGAAGCCGAGTTGATTTAACACTTCTTTTTCTGACTGCATTACGCCAATTTTGCAAAGAATAGTAATAATTTTATTTGCCTGCTTTTGAATTTCTTGTGCTTTTTCAATTTCACCGGATTCAAACAAAGCTTTGATTTTAACAAATTTATCTGCCATAAAATTGTAGGTGCTGCCGATACCGCCGTCTGCCCCCATAGAAAGACCCGCTAAAAACATTTCATCAAAACCGTTGTATACAATCTTATCCGGGAAGTTTGACTTGCATTGTTCCATTGTGAAGAAATCATTTGACGTATATTTAATTCCTAAAAATCTATCATCATTAAGGAACTGACCCATTTCATTTACGCCCATATTCACACCCGAAAAAGCGGGGAAATGGTAAACAAGCATTGGAAGTTCCGCGGTATCTGCCAATCGGAAATAATAGTTTTTAATTTCTTCAAAAGTGAATTTATAATAAAAAGGTGCTACAGATGAAATAACATCATATCCTATTTTTTTCGCGTGAATTGCAAGTTCAGTTGCTTCACGTTCATTTATAGAGCCAATGTGAGCAATAAGGGTAGCGTTTGGTGCGGTACTCTTTACTACATCCATAATTTGTTTACGCTCGTTAGTAGAAAGCAGAAATGCCTCGGCGGTACTGCCGCCTACGTAGAAGCCCCTGACGCCTTTCTCTAAATTAAATTTCACCAGTTTTTCAAGTTCTTTTTCGTTCACCCTGTTGTTTTTGTCAAAGGGGGTTAAGAGAGCTGTAAAAATTCCTTTATATTTTTCCATTTCATTACCTCCTGAATAAAACTTGTGCTTTTAGAATATCGTAAAAATTCGCCGAAATATAGATGTTTATTGCTTAAAATTTTACTAATATTGCTTTTTTGGTGATAATATGTTAATCTTACTTGGGGTGAGAATATGGAAAAAAGGATCGTATATCATCAACGGGGTAAAGATCCCTTATATAAAACCTGGCATGCTTCTAAAGAGCATCTATTTATATTCTTTTATTCGGACGGCGGAAGTATAGTGAGTAATGAACAGGTTTTTCCTATTAAAAAAGGAACTCTTGTTTTGATTGCCGCAAATACATATCATTATACGATGCCGGATGAACCTGCAATCTATGACCGAAGCAAACTTGCGGTATTACCTTATGAACTGGACAAAATATCAGATCTATTAAGCAAAAGCAACATATTCAAAAGTTTTTTTGATAAAGCGATCGTTTATGCCGAAATAGATGAAAACGACAGAGATGAGGTCGATGGTATTTTTAAAGAAATGAATGGTTGCAAGAGTTTCAACGAAGAATTGACTTTATTCTCTTGTCTTTTGCGATTGCTTTGTTTTTTTGATAAATATACCATAGAAAGCACACCTGCCACCATAGGTTTTATGAGTAAGGCTATAAAGTATATTAATGAAAATATTTCGCTGGATATAAATATTGATAAAATTTGCTCTGCTATAAATATAAGCAAATACTATTTTTGCAGACAATTCAAGAAGCATACAGGAATGACGGTTATGAACTATATTTTAAAAACGCGTATAGTCCTTGCTAAAAATGAATTAAAAAAAACAAATTTATCCATCACCGAAATAAGCGGGAAATATGGATTTAGCAGTACTTCTTATTTTTGTAGAGTTTTCAAAGAGGAGGAAAACTGCTCACCGTTACAATATCGCAAAAGAGGGCAAATTTAAGTTTAGAGAAGTAAATCAGTATAAATCTCCTCGATTGACAGATAATAGTATCACGATTTGAAATTAAAGGAGATTTATATATGAAAGCAACAGGAATTGTTAGACGCATAGATGCTCGCGGTATAATAACACAAAAGCCTTGAAAGCCGCAGAAACACTGGGTTTTCCGCTGATTTTGCCCGAAATTTTTCGAGAAAACAGGCGGCTTTAGGCTTTTTAGTTTCTTGAAAACGAGGTGTTGAAATACATAGCACTCAGCCGGATGGACACAGATGTTCATCCGGCTTTGTTATAATAAAATATAAGATCAGGGAGATAATATCCCTTAATTGCATTATGGTTCCCTTAAAAACATAAAATATTTAAGGGAATATTTTAAACAAATAGTTGACTATTCCCTTATAAATTACTATAATATAAGGGAAAGAGAGGGAGGATAAGAGAATGAGACCTTTTAATTACTCTGTTATTAAAAATCAAAAATGGGATTCTGAAATTTTAGGACTTATAGCTGCAATATATAAAGAAGCAGGAAAGCAAGAATTGTATCTTAAACAACGTCCGGAAGAATTGGAAAAGTTGGTCGAAATCGCAAAAATTCAGAGTACAGAAGCATCCAATGCGATCGAAGGTATAGTTACCACCAATACCCGTATCAAGCAGTTGGTGGAAGAGAAAACGACACCTAAGAATCGTGATGAACAGGAAATTGCCGGTTACCGCGACGTTCTTTCTATTATTCACGAAAGTTTCGATGCGATATCTTTGTCCCGCAATTATATTCTTCAACTCCATAAAATTATGTACAGCCATATGAATAACCCTATGGCCGGTCAGACAAAGAATGTTCAGAATTATATTAGTGCAACTTACCCTGACGGACATACAGAGATTTTGTTTACTCCTCTTGCTCCGTTTGAAACACCAGAGGCGTTGGATAAAATTTGTGATGAATACAACCGTGTTATTGGCAATATGGAATTGGAGCCGTTAATCGCAATTCCGATTTTTGTTCACGACTTTCTTTGTATTCATCCTTTTAACGACGGCAACGGGAGAATGAGCCGTTTGCTCACCACGTTGCTTCTGTACCGAAGCGGATTTTATGTGGGTAAATACATTTCCCTAGAAGCAAAGATTGCTAAGAATAAGGACTTGTATTACGATGCACTTGGACGTTCTCAGCATGGTTGGCACGAGGGCACTGAGGATACTGTTCCGTTTATTAAATATTTGCTTGGCACCGTTCTCGCAGCATACAAAGACTTTGGAGATCGGTTTGCTATTGTTGAAGAGAAACTTCCTGCCGTTGAGATGGTTCGCAAAGCTACTATGAATAAGATTGGCCGCTTTAATAAGCAAGATATACGTGAACTGTGCCCGACGCTTAGCCTTAGTTCTGTAGAAGGTGCTCTACGTAAAATGGTAGCGTCAGGCGAACTGAAACGCGAGGGTAAAGGGAAGTCAACCTGTTACATCAGATTAAAATAACTTCAAAAAATGAGATATGTTTGAAAGGAGTTAAAAAATGAGTTCATTTGTTCTAGATATTCGTGGTCAATTAAATAATATTCGTTTGGCAGAATCTAAGGCACTTTGGCCATTATTTGAAGCGGTGGTAAATTCAATACAAGCGATAGAGGATTCTCCAAATAAAAATAACGGAAGAATCCATATTTCTGCACAACGAGAAATATCATATAATGAGAAACTTGATGCAAATAAAGATATTCTCGAAAAGTTTGAATCTTTTTCTATAACAGATAATGGAGTGGGGCTTGACGAACAAAACTATAAGTCTTTTAATACCGCATATTCAACACTTAAAGCGAAAAAAGGTTGTAAAGGAATTGGTCGATTTTTATGGTTGAAAGCTTTTAAAGAAGTATCCTTGCAAAGTAATTATGCCGAAAATGGAGTTTGGTATAATCGTACTTTCACATTCTCGCCCGATGGCATTATCCCAGATGAAAACATTAAAGTTTCTCAAGAACAGGAACTGTCAACAACAGTAACACTAAAAGAGTTCCTTTCTCCTTATAAACAAAGTTGTCCTGTTGAATTAGATGTTATTGCGAAGAAACTTATTGAACACTGCTTGTTGTTCTTTATTTCTGATAATTGTCCTGAGATTATTCTTTCGGATGGTGTTTCTGAAACCATTAACCTTAACAAATACTTTGAAAATAATATTAAAGATTCACTTCACCAAGACCATTTCACATTGAGGGATAATGAGTTTGTACTTTACCACTTAAGATTGCCTGAGGG
>JAFXCZ010000004.1 GCA_017516445.1 Clostridia bacterium | reverse complement strand
TCTTTTTTAAAAATCAAAGAGGAAGCTTTACGCTTCCTCTTTGATTTCGTTATATATTTTTTCGGCAATTCCGAGCATTTTTTCTTTATCTACTTTTAAAACCTTGCGGTCATAGCTTAAAAGACCGTTGGTTTCGTCTTCAACGTCCGAAACCTGTGTGTAAACCGCGGCGCAAAGACCTTTTTTAATAAGCGGAATAACCTCGTCTTTATAGAGCTTTTCAAGAGCATTCATAAAATCGGGCTGCTCCTTAAAAAAGCGGTAGCCGTAGGTATCGTGCGGATTGGCGACGTGGTTTTCGGGCTTGTAGGAATAACCCCCGAATTCCGATAAAACAATCGGTTTATCGCTTTTCTTGAGCTTTACAGGCTTAAAATAAACGTGCTCGCTTTCAACATCGCTTACCACCGACTTAAACCAACCAGAAGTGGTATCTATTATGCGTGAAGAATCAACCGTTTTTAAAAGCTTATACATATTCGCGCTGTCAAACTGTCCCCAACCCTCGTTGAAGATGGTCCAATAAACAATTGACGGGTGGTTGTAAAGGGTATTTACCGCCGAAATCATATGTTCCCTAAAGGCTTTACGGCTTTCCTTGTTTGTGTGCAACAGCTTATCGGGGAATTTTTTCATAAAAACTGTTGGCAGAGCGGTGTCGCGGAAAAAAGAGTATCTTCCGTTATTGACAAAATCCTGAAAAACCGTCATACCGTAAATATCGCAGTAATAATAAAAGATTTGGGGCTCAATTTTAATATGCTTTCTAAGCATATTAAAGCCCAATGCTTTCATAGAAAGTATATCGTTTTTAAATTCCTTTGGACTTGCGGGGGTGAAAATGCCGTCGGGGAAGTAGCCTTGGTCTAAAAGCCCGTGGAAAAAGTAGGGCTTGCCGTTAAGACAAAGCCGCGGTACGCCGTTTACAACGCGGCTTTCAATTTTTCTAAAGGCAAGGTAAGACTCAACCTTATCCTCGGCGGTTTCTATGGTGAAGTTATATATATTAGGTGTTTCGGGCGACCATAAAAGCGGATTTTCAAGCTCTATTTCGGCTTTGCCGTTTTTAACTTCAAAGCTTCTGCCGTCAAGGCGTAGTACACCGTCGGTCACACCTGTTACAAAAACCTCGGCTTTTTTATCGTCGGCTTGTATTTTAACCGATTTTATATATTCGTTTGGTACGCTTTCAAGCCAAACCGTTTGCCATATTCCCGAAACGGGGGTATACCACATACCGCCGCGCTTGTGTTTTTGCTTGCCGTAAGGTAAAACAAAGCTGTCAAGATTATCCTTTACTATTACGGTAACGGTGTTGCTTTGTTTTAAATAGTGGGTAATATCAAAATAAAACGGCTCATAACCGCCTGTGTGGGTGGGAAGCGTCGTGCCGTTTATAATAACGGTTGCAAGCTGGTCCACCGCACCAAAGTGGAGAAGCACTCTACCCATATTAAAGCCGTCGGGCAGAGAAAACTCTTTCCTATATATAAGGTAGAGGTTATCGGGAATATTTTTAAAGACACCCGAAAGCACCGATTGCGGCGCAAAGGGTACAGTGATTTTTTGGTTGAATTTTTGGGGTGCTTTAGGGGTTTCGCTAAGCGCAAAATCCCACTGCCCGTTAAGGCATAAAAATGAATCACGCTTCATTTGCGGACGCGGATAAACATTCCAGTTTTCTATATCAAAATTTTCGCCGTTTTCTGTAAAAAGGGTTATTAGTTCTTTTTTCAAAATATCACCTTTACATCAATTTCATATAAAAGCCTTCCTTTTGAGGAAGGGGGACCGACGCGTAGCGTTGGTGGAAGGAGTTAAACTTATAAAAAATTAAACCTATGCTTTTGCGTGGAATAAAGGCTGATTTTGCCCGAAAGTAAGAAGCAAAGGGCTATTGTCGGCACAAAATACCAAGCGCCTACGCCCGAAAACAGCTCGACACTTAAAAATAAAGAGGCAAGCGGACAGTTTGTGACACCGCAGAAGAGTAAAATCATACCAAGCGCCGCGCCAAAGGGTGCCGAAAGACCTAAAAGCGTTGCAACAAGTGCGCCAAAGGTTGAGCCAATGAATAACGTTGGTACAATTTCACCGCCTTTAAAGCCAGCTGCCACCGAAATACAGGTAAAAATCAGCTTTAGCGCAAAGGCTTCGGGCTTGAAGCTTAACGAGTTCGGGTTTAACGAGCTGTTAAAAATGTTTTCAATAACATTTATCCCCGCACCATTGTAGTCTTGATTGCCAACTAAAACAGTTAGCAAAACGATAACCACGCCGCCTATTATAATACGCAAAAACGGGTTTTTGATAAGCTGTTTTAAATATTTTGCCGAAAAACTAAGGCTGTGGCAAAAGCCTATACTTAAAACGGCTGTCAAAACGGTTATAACTGCAATTTTCCAAGCAACATTCAGTGAAAATTGCGGAACGGATAACAAATTAAACCTTTCGGGATGGGCACCTATTAAACGGGCTGTTAGGTAGCCTGTACAGGACGAAACAAAACAGGGTATTACCGATTTAATATGAATACTGCCCACCAAGACAACTTCCAACGCAAAGAAAAATGCCGCAAGCGGTGTGCCGAAAACTGCAGCAAATACCGCCGCCATACCTGCGCGCACTAAAATTTTATACATTGTGCTGTCAAAACGGAAAAGCTTGGCAAACACCGCCGCAAGACTGCCGCCTATTTGAAGTGCCGCGCCCTCGCGCCCTACAGATGCACCGAAAAGGTGAGAAACGCCCGCAGTTATAAACACCCCTAATGATAATAATGGGGATAACTCTTCACCCTCGTCTGCTGCTTTCAGCACTTGGTTTGTGCCAACCCCTGTGATTTTTAATTTTTGATATAAAAACACAATTACAACACTGAATAAAGGCAAAAGGCATATAAGCCAACCGTTGTTCGTACGGATATTTGTAACAAGACCTATAAGAAGTGAAAACAATGCACCGACAATTCCGCCAGAAAGTCCTAAAGCAAGGCTCGCGGTAATAAGCTTTAAAACAGCTTTTACACAAATTTTTTGACTTTGCATAATCCTCACTCCTTAATGTAAAGTGAAATTTTATAAAAAAACGACTTGTCGAAACAAGTCGTTTTTTCTGGCTGGGGAATAGGGATTCGAACCCCAACAAACAGAGTCAGAGTCTGTCGTGCTACCGTTACACAATTCCCCAAAATTTTGTCAACAAAAATATTATACCCTTTTTTTTGATTATGTCAAGCATAAAATTTAAAAATCTCTTGAAAAACTTGTAATTATATGTTACTATACAGACATTCGGGGGTGTAGCTCAGCTGGGAGAGCGTTTGACTGGCAGTCAAAAGGTCATGGGTTCGAGCCCCACCATCTCCACCATTTTAGAAAAAATCGTAGTATTGTGGACGCTTCGATTTTTTTATTTTTAGAACAAAGGGCTCGAACCCGAGAGGGTTTCAGCGTATAAAAAGTTGCCTGTGGCAAGTTTTTAGCTGAAAACGGCGCAGTCGGGTACCGTCGCAAAGCGATGGTCGACAAGCCTAGTAGTACGCGAAGCGGACGCGAGCCCCACCATCTCCACCATTTTAGAAAAAATCGTAGTATTGTGGATACTTCGATTTTTTATTTTTAGAACAAAGGGCTCGAACCCGAGAGGGTTTCAGCGTATAAAAAGTTGCCTGTATCGGCGATTTTTAAGGTGAAAAGTAAAGAAGTGAAACTTGTACAGTAAAAAAGGACTGTTCAAAGAGTGAAAATATTGGTATAATATTTCGTAGTATTCACAAGGAGAAAAGCGAATGTTCAGTGTTATTTTCGATATGGACGGCACGTTGCTTAATACCCAGCGCCCATATATTACGGCTTGGGAATGGGCGGGCGAAAAACAAGGTTATAAAAATTTCGGGAAATATATTTCACGGGTTTGTGGTATGAACGAAATGGGTGTTCGCGCGTTTGTAACGGAAAGGTATCCCGAAATAGATATTGTTAAATTCAGAGCAGATGTGCGCCAATATATGCACGATAATCTTGTTGTGCGATTTAAAGAGGGGGCAAAGGAGCTTTTGGATTATTTAAAGGCTCGCGATATCAAAATTGCACTGGCTACAGGCACATCAAGACCGTCGGCTGAGCATCATCTCAAAGAAGTGTGCATTTTGGAAATGTTTGATGTTATTGTTTGCGGAACAGAGGTAGAAAACGGTAAGCCCGCACCTGATGTTTTTTTGAAAACCGCAGAACTTTTGGGGGCGGACCCTGTAGATTGCTTTGTTTTTGAGGATTCCGAAAACGGAATAAATGCAGGCTTTGCTGCGGGTATGAAATGTATCGGCATAGAAGATGTTGCGATTTTCAGCGAGGAAGCAAAAAAGCGTATGTTCTGCCAGCTTGATAATCTTTCACAGGCGATAGAGATATTTGAAAAAATGTAACAAAACACCAAATTTGGTCTTGGTACCGAGCTTGGTGTTTTAATTTTGTGCTGCGTTTTTGTAAAATATTGCTTTTTATATTGACAAAAAAGCGGGCAGATGCTATTTTTTAAGTAAAGTAAAAACGACTTGATTTTTTACTGCTTTTTTGCAAATGCCTTTAAAATAAAAAGGAGGGAATTTTATGAATAAGAAAAATTGGTGGAAAGAGCAACCGCTTTTAATCAGTGCAGTGCAAACAACCAAAGGGGACAGCAATTGGACATTGGAGGATTATGTCGTTAAAAACGGTTTTAATACCGAGCAGTTGCTTCACCTTTTCGGTGATGGCTATATAACCACATTCTTCCCAGAAAGAGATGAGCAAAATCTTACCGAATACCTTAAAAAATCCCGCAAACACGGTATTCGCGAAATTATATACGTAAATACCCACGTGTTAGATTTAGAGACTTCTAAAAATCATCCCTCTTGGTGTCAAATAACAAAGGACGGCACACCGAAGGTTATGTATCAAATTTATTCTGGTGTTTGTGTTAACCCCAAGGGTGATTTTCATAAAGATTTTCTTAAGAAGCTTGAAAGTCTTTGCAAGCTTGATATAGACGGTATTTTTATGGACGGCCCGGTTATGTTCAGCACGGGTTGTTACTGTGATACCTGTCGGGCTGCTTTTGAAAAAAGGTACGGACATTCTATTTATGAGGCAACAAGACTTGAACTTCAGGAAATGGCGGTTGATACCTGTACACAGCACTTGAAAGAGGTTTATGAGCTTGTAAAGAGCATTAATCCAAACATAATGGTTTATATAAATAACAGCGCCTTAAGGTCTGATATTACAGGCAGTAACACACGCAAGGTATACGATTATGTAGATATGGTAGGTGCTGAAGGCGGTTTCCACGGCGCGTGGATGGGCACAACGGGACTTTGGCATTTAAGCGCAAGGGTTAAGCATTTAGAGGGCATTGTCGACGACACCTTAAAGGGTGAAAAGCCGATTATCACTTTCTTTAGTGCTAATCATGCAGGTATTTCGGATTATCCGCACACTCCTGCAGAGGTTGAGCTTGCTTACGCACAAGCCTACGGTAATGGCTCAAATATTTGGTTTGGACCGCATTTTCCAGCAAAAGAATTTTCAAAAACCAGCGCCGCTTCAAAGCTTAAAGAAATGAACGACTTTATAAACGCCAATAAGGATATTTTTGCTCCGTCAAAAACCTGTGCACGTGTAGCTGTTATGTGGTCGCAAGAGACCTCTAACAACTATGCTTCAAGTATAGGTGACAGTGATTTTGTGGCAGCAGAAAAATCGGGCTTTGAGGATAGAGGCGACCATTACGAGGCGATTTTCTCGGTCGCAGATATGCTTTACAGAAATCATATTCAGTTTGATATTATTGACGAACAAAGCGTTTTGGACGGAAGCATTAATAATTATCAATCGGTAATTATGCCTACGGTTGCGTGTCTTGAAGATTCTGTTGCCGAAAAAATTGCAAGCTATGTTCAAAACGGCGGCAACATTCTCGGTAATTTTGATATTGCTTGTTACCATGCAGACGGTAGCTTTGCGGGTGAAAGTAAGCTTGCAAAAGTGTTCGGATTTGTAGGCAAGCCACAGGTTTTCAAGGGTATGAATATGTCGTCTACATACTATTTCCAAGAAAAAAACCATCAGCTCATTGAAAATATATCTGTTCCGAAATTCCCCGGTCCGATTTTAAACGTAAAATGGGATGTAGCACAAGACGTAGAAGTTATTATGAAGGCTTCTGTCCCTAAAAAATCACAATATGAAGCTATTCCTCTTGATAAAAACTATCCTGCGTTATTTAAGCATAAATACGGCAAGGGCACAGCTTATTATATTAGCGGCACCTATGCCGAATATGTAGCAAACGTAAGAAATGTTAAGGATTATGAAAAAATAATCAAGAGCTATTGTGATATTACTTCAAAGCCGGTGGTTGTAAGTGATGCGGCAGGCCTTTATGAAGTGGTTTTGCGCCGTCAGCAAGACAGGTTTATTTTGCACATAATTAACCTTACAGGCGCAATGGAAAGACCGATTGAGCGGGTTGTGCCCTTACATAATGTTGAGTTTTCTCTTAATCTTGACGGCTTCGGCATTGATAAGGAATATACACTAAGGTCATTAAGAGGTGCTGCGCTGCAAAATATTAATATAAACTGCAACGAAATATCTTTTTCTCTTGATAAAATAAAAGAATATGAAATCATTGTGATTGAGTAGATAAACCTTGACAACAAGGACAATTTAGAGTATTATAAAATTACCAAATTAAGTGGGAGGCTATATTATGGATAACAAAGTATTATTTGGTATTATGTGCATCATTTTCAACAGTTATGGTGTACCGTGCTTCATGCAGGGACAGGTTAAGACGGGTATTTTACGTATCGTTCTTGGTATTGTTAGCTGCGGCGTTATCGGTATCATCAATGTTATCAAGGGTATCATTTTAGGTATCAAGGTGCTTAAGATGACTGATGAAGAGTATGCAGAAAAGAAAGGTACTATTACAAGCGGTATTCCTGCTTAATTAAAATTTTAGTACATAAAAACAGACCGATTTTTCGGTCTGTTTTTTTGCAAAAAAGCTGTCGGCCAGATATAATATATTTAACACAGCGTAAAGGATAAGGGTTATGAAAATTACAAATTTAAAGGAAAAGCTTTTTAACTGCGGCTTGCTTTTGGTGATTGTTATTTTGTTCGCGGTTTTTAAAATTCCCTGTGTTTTTAAACAGCTTTTTGGGGTCGCCTGCTTTGGCTGCGGAATGACCCGCGCTTACATAAGCCTTTTACGGTTTGATATTGCCGCTGCTTTTAGCTTTCATCCGATGTTCTGGTCGGTGCCTGTTTTGCTTGTTTTCTATCTTTTTGACGGGAAAATCTTTAAATCTCGGTTTTTAAATTATATCGTGCTCGTTCTTATAGGACTGGGCTTTTTCGCAAATTGGATTGTTTCTCTGGTTATTTAAAAAATTTTTGTTGCCAAAATGGTAATTTTTTGGTACAATAGTATATATTATTAACAAAAATATATTAAGGAGTTAGTAAAATGAAAAAAATTCTATCAGCTTTAATGGTTGTAGCCTTAGTATTTGCACTTGTTGCATGTGCAGGCAGCACCACAATGACAATGGGTACAGGAAGCCCCACAGGTACATATTACGCTTACGGCGGAATTATCGGTCAGTACATTAAAAACAATGCAGGTATCGCAGTTAACGCTGTATCTACAGGCGGCTCAAAGGACAATATTCAGGGTATTGACTCAGGCGACTATCAGTTAGGTACTGTTCAGTCTGACGTTATGGACTATGCTTGGAACGGCACCCGTTCTTTTGAAGAAGACGGCAAGATTGATACCTTCCGTACAGTAGCAGGCCTTTATGCAGAGGCAGTTCAGCTTGTTACTACTAATGCTGACATTAAATCTGTTGCAGATTTAAAGGATAAAAAGGTTTCTATCGGTGCTCCTGGTTCGGGCGTTTACTTCAATGCTATGGACGTTCTTGCTGCTGCAGGTCTTACCGAAAAGGATATTAAGCCCCAGTACCAGAACTTTGACGAAAGCGCAGACGCTCTCAAAAACGGACAAATCGACGCTGCATTCATCGTTGCAGGCGCTCCCACACCCGCTATTACAGAGCTTAGCATGACCAACTCAAAGGTACGTATCGTTCCTATTGACGGTGCAATCGCCCAAAAGCTTATGAAAGATAACACATTCTATTCAGTTTACAAAATCCCTGCTGATACCTACAGCAACCAAAAGGAAGAAGTTTTAACTGTTACCGTTAAGGCTACCTTGATTGTAAACGCTGATGCAAACGAGGATGAAGTTTATAAGCTTACAGCAGCTATATTTGATAATACAGAAGCTATCGCTAAAGAACATGCAAAGGGTGCAGAATTAAGCCTTGAGAATGCTACCGACGGTATGACTGTTCCTTTCCATGCAGGTGCTGCTAAATATTTCAAAGAAAAGGGAATTGAAGTAGCAGTTCAGTAATCAACTAAGGTTTGATTTTTTAAAAGTAATAGCTGCGGCATAAAAAGTCGCAGCTATTTTAATAATTTTGAAGAAAGGAAGTAAGTTTGTTGCTTTTCTCTAAAAAGAAAGAAAATGTTTCTACTGAGCCGATGGATTTAGAATCGGTAATGAAAAAATTCGACAGAGAATCCAACACACGTGTCTGGGAAGGCAAGCCGAAGATAGTGGTAAATTGTATTTTGGCTGCATTTTCTCTGTTTTGTATTTATGTAACCTTTTTTGCCACTTGGCTTGATGCGATAAGACTTTCAAGCTTTGTGGGTTGTATTATGTTTATCGGTTACCTTGTTTACCCCGCAAAAAAGGGTATGCAAAGGGCTAACTACATCCCGTGGTATGATATTGCTTTAATGCTTGTTGGGTCGGCATCATTTTTTTATTTCACCTTTGATGCTATGACCATTATCCAACAGGGAAATAAGTTCGAGCTACATCAAATTATTATCGGCGTAATCGGCATACTTTGCCTTTTGGAGCTTTGCCGCAGATGCGTGGGTATGCCTATTATTATAGTTGCGGCGGTATTTATTATCTACGCTCTCGGTTGGGGACTTACCAATCCTGATATACTTCGCAGAATTGAGGGACTTGTGGGTAAGCTCTTCTACACTACCACTTCGGGTATTTTATCTACTCCTGTTAATACATGTTCAAAATATATTGCAATATTTATTATTTTCGGTGCATTCTTGGAAAGAACCGGTATTGCCGATTTCTTTATTAAGATATCTAACTCGGTTGTAGGCGGTTTTTCGGGCGGTCCTGCAAAGGTTGCCGTTGTGGCAAGCGCTATGGAGGGTATGGTTTCGGGCTCATCGGTTGCTAATACTGTAGGCTCGGGCTCGGTTACAATTCCGCTCATGAAAAAGACAGGCTACAAGCCTGAGTTTGCCGCCGCGGCTGAGGCTTCGGCTTCGACAGGCGGACAGATTATGCCGCCTATTATGGGCGCCGCCGCTTTCCTTATGGCTGAAAATATCGGCGTTCCTTACAGCAATATTGTTGTACGTGCTATTTTGCCAGCCGCTCTTTACTTCTTGGGCGTTTTCATAGCCGTTCACTTAGAGGCTAAAAAGGAAGGTCTTCGCGGTCTTACCAAGGAAGAGTTGCCGAGGTTTTTGCCCCTTTTAAAGCAGTCCTATCTCTTACTTCCGCTTATTATCCTTATAGCGCTTGTAGGCTCGGGCTCGCGTTCTATTGCTTACGCTGCGGCAATTGCAATAGTTGCAACCATTATTGTAGGACTATTTAATAAAGAAGAGCGTATAACACCTAAGCGTATTTTTGAGGCACTCGCAGCCGGCGGTCAGGGTATGATTACCGTTGCCGTTGCTTGCGGTGTGGCAGGTATTATTGCAGGCACTATCACTATGACAGGTCTTGCAAATATTATGATTAACGGCATTGTTGCATTGGCAGGCGACCAGGTTATCATTGCTTTGTTCCTTACAATGCTTTGCTGTATTATTCTCGGTATGGGTGTTCCCACTACTGCTAACTACTGCATTATGGCGGCTACCTGTGCGCCTATTCTTATAAAGATGGGTGTGCCCGACCTTGCGGCGCACTTCTTCGTTTTCTATTTCGGTATCGTTGCCGACTTAACCCCGCCTGTTGCCCTTGCGGCATACGCCGGCGCGGCTATAGCTCAGGCAAACCCGATGAAAACTGCATTTACCGCAACAAAGCTTGCAATCGGCGCGTTTATAGTGCCTTATGTATTTGCATTAAACCCTGCAATGCTCTTTATAAATACCAATGTGGGTGAGGTTATTTTAATTTGCATCACCTCGGTTATCGGTATATTCGGCGTATCTGCCGCGTTGGAGGGATATTTCCTACATAGAATGAGTTGGTATGAACGCATTCTGTCTGCGGTGGGTGGATTGCTGCTTATATACCCAGGCATCGTTACCGACCTTGTAGGCTTAGGCTTGGTAGCGCTTGTGCTTGTAGTACAGCTTTTAACCAAGAAAAAAGCTTTGGCTTAAATGAATTTATAAAAACGCTCGGTTTTCCGAGCGTTTTTTATTTGTGTTGTAAGTGATATTAGTTTATGCTAAAATATTTTTGTAAGGCTTTGCAATAAAAATGTGTTAGCCTGCATTATTCTTATGAAAGGGAGAAAAGTGATGCTTTTTTTGATGACGGTCTATGATAATTTAAAAACACCTAAAAACGCAAACGCGGAAGAACTGCTTCAAAAAATTGCTAAGGGCGATAAAAACGCTTTCAGGCAATTTTACGAAGCCACTAAAGCCGACGTTTATAGCTTTGCGCTCTCCCTTCTTAAAAACACCCACGATGCCGAGGATGTTATGCAGACGGTGTACATAAATGTGTACCAGTCGGCTAACGTTTATAAGCCTCAAGGCAAGCCTATGGCGTGGGTGCATACAATCACTAAAAATCTGTGCTATGAAAGATTTCGCAGTCTTTCAAAGCAGGAAGAATTCACCGATTTAGAAGAAAGCAAAATATCCCTTTCAAACAATATGAATATTGAAGATAAGCTCTTGGCAGAGTATTGTCTTAACTTTTTAAGCTTGGACGAGCGCAATATTGTTGTTCTTCACGCGGTTTCGGGCTTTAAGCATCGCGAGATAGCAAGACTTTTGGGTCTTCCTATTGGCACAGTTCTCTCTAAGTACCAAAGGGCAATAGCCAAAATTAAAAAATATTTACAAGGAGGCGAATACGGTGACGAATAGAGAAATTGAAGATAAAATAAAAAAAGCATTCACAAGCGATATTCCTGACGTATTCGATTCTGTTCTGGCGGGCTGTGAACAACCGCAAATGCAAAAAATTTATACCGAGAAAAAGGCAAGGCTTGTCAGCTTTAAGAAAGCTTTAAGTATCGCTGCCGCTGTGGCAATTATATTAACCTCGGGAATAGCGGGCTTTTTGGTTGCCAAGCTTGATTTGGTTGATTCGGTAATAAGCTTTGACGTAAACCCAAGTATCGAGCTGGAAGTAAATAAGAAGGAAAAAATTATCGAGGCTCAACCGCTTAATAAGGATGCCGAAAAGGTACTCGGCAATATGGATTTAAAGGGAAGCGACCTTTCGGTAGCGGTAAATGCGATAATCGGCTCGATGATTCGTAACGGATATATTGACGAGTTATCAAATTCTATTCTTATTACGGTGGATAATAAGGACGCCAAAAAAAGTGCCGAGCTTGAAAAGAGGCTTTTGGATGAGATTAAATCTATTTTAAATGATGAAGATTTTGACAGTGAGGTAATAAGCCAAACTATAAAAAAGAGCAAGGAGCTTGTAAAATTGGCTGAGACATACGGTATTACAAGCGGTAAGGCTCAGCTTATAAAGCAAATTACCGACAAGAATAAAAAATACAGCTTTAAGGATTTGGCAACACTTACAATTCATCAGTTGAATTCGATTCTTTCGGGGGAAAAGGTGGAGATAGCAACTAACAATACTACAAAAAAGGTTATAGGAAAAACCAAAGCAAAAAGTATTGCTTTAGAAGCGGCAGGCTTTAAAAAGAAAGATATATTTAATTTATCCTGCGAACTTGATGATTCGAAATCAAATATGTTTTACAGGGTTGTTTTCGATACCGATTTAGATGAGTATGTGTATGAAATTGATATATATAGCGGAAAAATTAAAAATTCACATATAGAAAAAGGTATATTTATAGGCATTGAGAAAGCAAAAGAAATTGCTTTTGAAGCAGTTGGAACTACTGAAGAAGAGATAACCCACTTCCAATATTCTTTTTCTGGGGAAAAATATTTTATGATTTTCCGTTTAGGGTTAGTTGAATATAGAGTGGGTGTTGATGCTCACTTAGCCGAGGTTGTTTCTTTGAGTCCGCAAGGACCTAAAAATCCAAATATGACACAGTCATATATAAACCCAGAAGATGCTAAAAAGATGGCAGCCGAGGAATTATTCTACGAAAATGAAATTTACGACTGCACCTGCACCCTTACCAAAAGTGGAAATTTGGTTGTTTATGAGGTTGTTTTTAAAGGAAAGCGCGAAACCGAAGAAGGAATAAAAGAATATAAATCCACTTTTATAGTAAACGCTTTTACAGGCGATGTTATTGGTATAAATAGGTTGCAGTTTATAGATGAAGAAGCCGAAGTGGACACACAAAGTGATCCTGCTGAAACTGACATTTCGCAACAACAAGAAATAGAGGAATAACAAAAACCGCAAGTTCAAAAGAACTTGCGGTTTTGCTATATATTATTAGTTGTCGCGCTTTTTGAAGCCCTTGCGGTTGTCGCGGCGGGGCTTACGTGGAGCCTCGTCCTCGGCATCGTCTTCAACAACTGCGCCGTTAATTTCTACAAGTGCATCTCTGCGAGAAAGGTTAATTCTGCCCTGGTCGTCAATTTCGGTTACCTTAACAATTACCTGGTCACCTACTGCTACAACGTCCTCAACCTTTTCAACACGTTTAACATCAAGTTTTGAAATGTGAACTAAGCCCTCTTTACCGGGTGCGATTTCAACAAATGCGCCAAAGGTCATAAGTCTTGTTACCTTACCGCTGTAAACAGCACCGATTTCGGGGTCGTTAGCGATAAGCTCAACAATGCCGATTGCCTGCTTAGCCTTTTCAATATCAAGACCTGATACAAATACTCTACCGTCTTCTTCAATGTTGATGGTGCAATCGCACTGCTCTTGAATAGACTGGATAACCTTACCCTGCTTACCGATAACGTCACCGATTTTTTCGGGGTTGATAGCGGTTGTAAGCATCTTGGGAGCATAGGGTGAAAGCTCTGTGCGGTATTCGGGAATACACTTAAGCATAACCTCGTCAAGAATGTGCATTCTGGCATTGTTGGTCTTTGCAAATGCTTCTTTAATAATAGCGGGTGTAAGACCGTGAACTTTGAGGTCCATCTGAATAGCGGTGATACCCTTGTGAGTACCTGCTACCTTAAAGTCCATATCGCCGTAGAAGTCTTCAAGACCTTGGATATCAACCATTGTCATAAAGTCGCCGTAAACGCCGTCGTCACCTGTGATAAGACCGCAGGAGATACCTGCAACAGGAGCCTTAATCGGAACACCGGCAGCCATAAGTGCTAAGGTAGAGCCACAGATAGAGCCCTGTGAAGTAGAGCCGTTTGAAGAAAGCACTTCACTTACTACACGGATAGCATAGGGGAAGTCTTCAACACTCGGAATAACAGGAGCCAAAGCCTTTTCAGCCAAAGCGCCGTGACCAAATTCACGTCTGCCCGG
>JAFXCZ010000003.1 GCA_017516445.1 Clostridia bacterium | reverse complement strand
GTTATAACCCATATTACCGATAGCGATTTACCCTATGATACGCAAATAGATGCGGATGGGGCTTATGTTTCGGCTGGTTTTATTGACCTTCACGTACACGGCGCGCTTGACGGTGACTTTGCTGACGGGGATAAAAATGCGGTAATTAATGCGGCAAATTATCACTGCAAGCACGGAACTACTACCATTTGTCCCACAACGCTTTCAGCTTCCTATGAGGCTATAGATACCGCACTTAAGGCAGTCAAGGCGGCTGTGGCAACCGACGAATTTTTACCGAATTTTGCAGGTGTGCATTTAGAGGGCCCGTATTTTTCAAAAAATCAGAGCGGGGCACAAAATCCTGAATTTATAACACCGCCTGTAAAGAAGGATTATCAAAGACTTCTTAAAGAATACGGCGATATTATAAGCCGTTGGAGCTTTGCGCCTGAGCTTAAGGGAACGCTGGAATTTTTAGAAGCCTTAAAGCAAAATGACGTAGTACCGTCCATCGCGCATAGTGACGCTAAGTATGAGGATGTGCTTTCGGTTTATCAAAATGGCTGTAAGCTTATTACCCATTTCTACTCCTGCATATCAACAATCACACGTGAAAAGGGCTTTAGAAAGCTAGGTATTACCGAATGTGGATATTTGTTTGACGATATTGTAGTAGAGGCAATAGCAGACGGCTGTCACGTACCAAGGGATTTATTTAAAATGCTTTACAAAATCAAGGGTGTTGACAATATCTGTCTTGTAACCGATTCAATGCGTTGCTGCGGTATTGATGCAGAGGTTTCATCAATCGGCGGTGTACCCTGTAAAATTAAAAACGGCGTTGCTTGTCTTATGGACGAAAGCGCCTTTGCAGGTAGTATTGCTACTACCGACCGCCTTGTGCGTTTTTGTGTAAAAGAGGTGGGTTTTGATATTTGTGACGCGGTTAAAATGATTACGGTTAATCCCGCCAAGGTAATGAAGCTTAATAACAAAGGCAAAATTGCCTGCGGTTATGATGCTGATATTGTTATCTTTGATGATGATATAAATATTAAAAAGGTTATAGTAGCAGGAAAAATTATTTAAAAAGAGGTAAAGGTTATGAATATAGCATTTGCAGGTTTAAGACACGGACATATTTATGCAATTTATAATAATGCTGTGGAATGTGAGCATTATGAGGTTCTGGGTGCTTATGAAACCTATGAGCCCGCAATCCAAGAGGCAAAGGAAAAGGGGCTTGAATGTAATTATGCCACTTTAGAGGAGCTTCTGGCTGATGAAAGGGTAGACGCTGTCGCTCTTGGCGGCTGTTATGCTGAACGCGGCGAAATGGCAATAAAGGCTTTAAAGGCGGGCAAGCACGTAATCGCCGATAAACCGCTTTGTACTACCTTGGAAGAGCTTGACGAAATTGAAAGATTGGCTAAGGAAAACAATTTGTTTGTAAGCTGTATGTATACAATGCGCTTTGACCCCAGAGTAGTAGCTGTAAAGGAGCTTGTTGAGAGCGGCGCTTTGGGTGAAATTAACAATGTTTATTTCGGCGGTCAGCATCCGCTTCAGTACGGAAGAAGGCCTATGTGGTACTTTGAAAAGGGTAAGCACGGCGGTGTAATTAACGATATCGCCATTCACGGAATAGATATTCTTCTATTTGCGTTAGGTCTTGAGGTTGATGAGGTAGTAGGTGCAAGATGCTGGAATAAGTATGCTAAGGAGCAACCCCATTTTAAAGACAGCGCACAGCTTATGATAACTGCCACAAACGGCGCAGGTATCATAGCAGACGTATCATATTCTTCTCCTGACGGAATTGAGTTTGGCTTGCCTTATTACTGGGATTTCACCATCTGGGGAACAGAGGGCACATTAAAATTCAATATTAAGGACCAGGAAATCAAATATTATGTTGCAGGCGATAAGGAGCCTAAGATATTGGCACTTAAACCCCAAAAGTGTGATTATCTTACCGATTTTTATAATATGACTAATGGTGAAGAGGATATAATTCTTCCTATGGAGGACACAATCGCTTCGACACGCTACACCTTAAAAATTCAAAAAGAAGCAGATAAAAGATAAAAAAATAAGCACCGTAAAGATATGAGTCTTTACGGTGCTTATTGCGTTACAGATTATTCTTCTGAAAAGTTTTCTTTGCCTACGCCACAAAGTGGGCATACAAAGTCTTCGGGTAGGTCTTCCCATTTGGTGCCCGGTGCAATACCGTTATCAGCATCGCCTAACTCTTCATCGTAAACATAACCGCAAATATCGCATACGTATTTCATAAAAAAACCTCCTTTAAAGGTTAGTATTACCTAAAATTAATAATTTTCAGCATGGATTTCAAAATAAGCTTGTGGGTGGTCGCAGGTCGGGCAGATTTCAGGCGCCTTAGTGCCTACTATAATATGTCCGCAGTTGCGGCATTCCCAAACCTTAACCTCGCTCTTCTGGAAAACTTCTGCAAGCTCAATATTTTTAAGCAAAGCGCGGTAGCGCTCTTCGTGGTGCTTTTCAATAGCGGCAACTAAACGGAATTTTCTTGCAAGCTCTGTAAAGCCCTCCTTTTCGGCGGTTTCTGCAAAGCCCGAGTACATATCAGTCCACTCATAGTTTTCGCCCTCTGCGGCGTCTAAAAGATTATCCTTAGTGTCACCAATACCGTTATGAAGCTCCTTAAACCACATCTTAGCGTGTTCTTTTTCATTGTCGGCAGTCTTTAAAAAGAGAGCGGCAATCTGCTCAAAGCCTTGCTTTTTAGCCTTTGAAGCGTAATAGGTGTACTTATTTCTCGCTTGGGATTCACCCGCAAAAGCGGCTTCAAGATTTTTTTCGGTTTGTGTGCCTGCATATTTATTAGCCATAATAAATTCTCCTTTATTGTTAATTTTTCTAAATTATACCATAAATAATATTGTTTTTGCAATAAAATTATATAATCTCTTTTGCAAGATTTTTTATTTGCTGCAGAGTATCGCTTTTCACTGCCGAATGGATTGTAACGGTAGTGTCTGTAAAGGTGAGCTCCTTGCTGTTTTCGAGCATTTTCTTTATAGTCTTTGCGGCAATAGGTGCCCAGCTTCCGTTTTCAATAATGCCTATTTTGCGTTTTTTAAAGCCACGCTCTGTAAGCTCGTTTATAAAAGTGTGCATAAAGGGGAATATACTGCCGTTATAGGTGGTTGTAGCAAGCACTACTTTGCCGTAACGGAAGGCATCCTCGACCGCCTCTGCCATATCACAGCGTGCAAGGTCGTTTATTGCAACCTTTACACAGCCAAGCGTTTTTAGTTCTTTTGCTAAAATCTCAACCGCTTTTTTGGTGTTGCCGTAAACCGAGGTATAGCAGATTAAAACACCCTCGCTCTCAACACCGTATGAAGACCAGGTGTTGTATAAATTAAGATAATAGTCAAGGTTTTCTTTAAGCACAGGACCGTGTAATGAGCAGATTATCTGTATGTCGAGTGCGGCGGCTTTCTTTAATACGGCTTGTACCTGTGTACCGTATTTACCAACAATACCGAAATAGTATCTACGTGCTTCACAAGCCCAGTCCTCATCACAGTCCAGTGCGCCGAATTTGCCAAAAGCATCAGCCGAAAACAGTACCTTATCGGTGCTGTCATAGGTCATCATAACCTCAGGCCAATGCACCATCGGTGCAGTTATAAAGGAAAGATTATGCTTTCCAAGGCAGAGGGTGTCACCCTCCTTTACTACTAAACGGCTGTCGCAAAAATCATTTTCAAAAAACTTGTCCATCATAACAAAGGACTTATCGGTTGAAACAATACAGTGTCTGGGTAGGCGCGCTTAAATTCCATAATACTCGAAGAATGGTCGGGCTCCATGTGCTGTATAATAAGATAGTCGGGAGCGCTGTCGCCAAGCTCACATTTAATATTGTTAAGCCATTCTTCCGCAAAATTTATATCCACCGAATCCATAACGGCGGTTTTCTGGTCTTTTATAATATATGAGTTATAAGCCATACCGTTAGGCACAATGTATTGCCCTTCAAAAAGGTCGATTTTATGGTCATTAACTCCAACGTATTTTATATCTTCAGTTATCATTTAGGTGCTCCTTTATACTTTGTAATATAATTATACCACAGTTTTTTCGGTTTTCAATATTTTTCTGGGCTTATCCTTTTAAATGGATACTTAGCCTTGACAAAATACTTTAAAAGCTTTATAATATTATAGAAAATATTGCACATTTGGAGGATTATTATGATTAGTGCAGGCGATTTTAGAAACGGCGTTACATTTGAAGAAGACGGCAACGTACTTCAGGTTGTTGAATTTCAGCATGTCAAACCCGGTAAGGGCGCTGCATTTGTAAGAACAAAAACCAAGAACGTTATTACAGGCGCAGTTATTGAAAAGAGCTATAACCCCACAGCAAAATTCCCGACAGCTTTCGTTGAAAGAAAGGATATGGAATATTCTTATAACGATGGCGACCTTTATTACTTTATGGACCAGGAAACCTATGAGCTTGAGCCTATCAACGGCAGTGAACTTGGCGATAACTTCAAGTTTGTAAAAGAAAATATGGTTTGCAAGGTTTTATCCTACAAGGGTAAGGTTTTCGGCGTAGAGCCCCCAACATTTGTTGAGCTTGCAGTTACTAAGACTGACCCCGGCTTCAAGGGTGATACCGCTACTAACGCAACAAAGCCCGCTACTTTGGAAACAGGTGCAGAAATTCGTGTACCTTTGTTTATCGATGAAGGCGAAATGATAAGAGTTGATACTCGTACTGGCGAGTATATGGAACGCGTATAATTTTTTAAGGGAGCTGTGATTATGGATATTTGTGAAAAGATTGCTTATATTAAAGGCTTGGCTGAGGGTCTTAAAATTGATGACAGCACAAACGAGGGTAAGGTTTTAACCGCTATTATTGACCTTCTTGGCGATATTACCGAGGAAATCTGCGATATCGAAGAAGGCTGTGAAGAAATTATTGAACAAATCGACGCTGTAGATGAAGATTTGTCTGACCTTGAAAGCTTCATTTATGAAGATGACGAGGACGATGAATGTGATTGTGATTGCGATTGCTGTGACGACGAGGTTTACGAAATCGAGTGTCCTGCCTGCAATGATATAATCTATCTCGACGAAGATATGCTTGAAGAAGAAGGTATGGTTTGCCCCAACTGCGGAACCGAGCTTGAATTTGATTTTGAAGGCTGCGACTGTGAAGGTTGCGAGTGCGGCCAAGAAGAAACCGAAGAATAAATCCTAAAAAACCGCACTTAATGTGCGGTTTTTATGTTTTGTGAGGTAAAATATGAGAAAGAGTAAGCTAATAAGCATTGCAGCCTTGGCTGCGGTTTTCGGCGTGGTTGCTTATCTTGGCTTTTCGGGTGTGATAGAAGCGTTTGAAAGCTGGCTGCCGACTGCTATTAATCCAAAGGGTGAAATAGGGGAATGGTTTTACGCCTTTACAATGCTGGGCGATACCGAGATTGATGTTTTAATACTTACGGCGTTGGTGCTTTTACCGCTCACTTGTAAAAGGGTGGGTATACCTGTTGCTACAACTGCAATTGTTTCAACCTTACTTAATCGCACTATAAAAAATATTATTGCACGTCCGCGCCCTTTGGAAAAGCTTTTGGAAGCGGGTGGCTTCAGCTTTCCGAGTGGACATTCTATGAATAATATGGCGCTTTATTTAATGTTAGCCTTTTGTATTATGCCTTATTGTAAACATAGGTGGCAAAAGGTGTTAACCTTGGCGGTATTGCTCATTTTCCCGATTATGATGGGCATTTCACGTATTTATTTTAATGTTCATTACTTTAGCGATGTGATTTGCGGTTGGTGTCTTGGCGCTATAATTGCAATTTGCTTTAGTGAAATTTTTAAAAAGGTAATAAAAGATGCATAAAACGGAATTGAAATTAGATTACAGCGTGTGCGAAAATAAAAACGGCATACCTGTTATCGTTGTTGCGGCAGGCGCGTCAACAAGAATGCAGGGAACCAATAAGCAGTTAACAGAGCTTGGCGGTATACCTGTTATAATACGCACCCTGCTTAAATTTGAAAATTGTAAAGCTATTTCCAATATTATATTGGTTGTAAAAAGTGAGGATTTATTTACTGTACAAATGCTTTGCGAAAAGTATATGATAACCAAGCTTACCGATATTGTATGCGGCGGTAACAGCCGTCAGGAATCGGTTTTAAAAGGCTTTTCGCGGTTGGGTGACGGTGCAGAAAAGGTGCTTATCCACGACGGCGCAAGACCGCTTGTAAGTGATGTTATTATCGAGGCTGTGATAGACGCTTTGGATAAATGCAGTGCGGTAACCTGCGGCGTAAAGGTTAAGGATACAATAAAGCAGGTGGGTAACGGCGGCAAGGTTTTAAAAACCGTAAACCGCGAAAATCTTGTTTGTGTTCAAACGCCTCAGGGTGTAAGGATAGCGGATTATCTTAAGGCGGTAGAAAATACCGACGTTTCGGCGTTTACTGACGATACATCAATTATGGAAGCGGCAGGGTATGATGTTTTTGTGGTTGAGGGAAGCTATAAAAACATTAAAATAACCACACCTGACGATTTAATTATTGCCACAGGCTTTTTAAGTGAGGAAACAGAATGATTAGAGTAGGACACGGTTATGATGTTCATAAATTCAGCGAAAACCGAAAGTGCATAATAGGCGGTGTAGAGATACCCTATGAAAAGGGGCTTTTAGGTCATTCGGATGCGGATGTGCTTTTGCACGCTGTTTGTGATGCACTCTTGGGAGCGGCGGTGCTTGGGGATATAGGCAAGCATTTTCCCGATAATGATAATAGCTTTTTGAATATTGACAGCCGTATTTTGCTTAGAAAAACGGTTGCACTTTTAGCCGAAAAAGGTTATAAAATAGGGAATATTGATGCAACAATAATCGCCCAAAAGCCTAAAATGTCGGCTTATATTGATAATATGCGTGAAAATATTGCAAAAGACTGCAATATAGATAAAAATTGCGTGAATGTAAAGGCTACCACCGAAGAGGGCTTAGGCTTTACAGGTGCTTTAGAGGGGATATCGGCTCACGCAGTCTGCATTATAGGTGAATAAAAAATCCCTTTGTATAATAAAATGTACAAAGGGGTATTGCGAATGTATATTACACTGACTAAAAAAAGAATATCTGTAATACTGTTTGCGGCGGTGTTGTTGTTTATTTTAGTAGGGCAGTTTTTTTCGGTTAAGGCTAATGAGATTGACGCTTCTACCAATTTAAAGCGTGTTCAATTTATAAACACATTGGGCATAACGCTTAAAAGTGATGATTATAAAGAAAAAACGGTCACAATTCCGCAGCAGTTTGGCGCGGTTTACAGTAATTATAACGCCTTGCAGCGTAAAGCGGGGTTTGATTTATTGGGCTACCGCGGAAAACAGGTTAAAATATACACATATAATATTGACGGCGAAACGGTTGTAAATTTAATGGTGTATAAGGATAGGCTCATAGGCGGGGATATAGCTTCGCTTAAAATTGACGGTCAGATGACCGCTTTAAAGGAAAGTAAGAATGGCGACAGAACGGTTTGATAAAATTATAGCAAATCAATTTAATATTTCCCGTAAGGACGCGCGTATAGCTATAAGGCGCGGCAAGGGAACAGTTGACGGACAGACTGTCCGCGACCCCTCTTTATTGGTTGATACTGCAAGTAAAATTGTCTTTGACGGACAAGCACTAGAGTATAAAAAATTTGTTTATATACTTATGAATAAGCCCAAGGGTGTGCTGTCGGCAAGCGAGGATAAAAGTCGAAAAACGGTTGTCGATTTAGTGCCTAAGCAGTTTAAAAGAAACGGACTTTTTCCTGTGGGCAGGCTCGATAAGGATACTACAGGTCTGCTTATAATAACAGATGACGGGGACTTTGCGCACAGGGCAATTGCACCCAATAAGAATGTTTATAAAACCTATGAAGCCACCCTTGACGGTGCTGTGACAAATGAAATGGTAGAGGCATTCTCACAGGGTGTAATACTCGCAGACGGAACTGCCTGCAAAAAGGCAAGACTTACGCCAATAGCCCCTAATAAAGCACAAATTATGATAAGTGAAGGTAAATATCACCAAATTAAGCGAATGTTCGGCACGGTGGGACTCGGTGTGAACGAGCTTAAACGCACAGCAATCGGCGGTTTGAGATTGCCCGGTGATTTAAGCGAGGGAGAGTGTTTTTTACTAACTGAACAAGAAATTGATACTATTTTTACCAACTGTTGATAAATGATGTCAATTTAGACAAATTGTCAATAATAATATTGTTTGAATTTTGCATAGTTTTTTTGCAAATAATTTGATATAATAGCATTGTTAAAAACTGTATTTTCAGGAGGCCCAAAATGGCAAGTTTATCATTACGTAATGTTTACAAAAGATATCCCGGCGGTGTAACTGCGGTTATCGATTTCAACCTTGAAATTAAGGACAAGGAATTTATCATCCTCGTTGGTCCTTCAGGTTGCGGTAAATCTACTACACTGCGTATGGTTGCCGGTCTTGAAGAAATTTCCGAAGGTGAAATTTACATTGGCGACCGCCTTATCAACGACGTAGCTCCGAAGGACCGCGATATCGCAATGGTGTTCCAGAACTACGCTCTTTATCCCCATATGACCGTATTCGATAATATGGCATTTGGTCTTAAGCTTCGTAAAACTCCGAAGGATGAAATCCGTCGTCGTGTTGAAGAAGCTGCTCGTATTCTTGATATTGAACATCTTCTTGAGCGTAAGCCTAAGGCTTTATCAGGTGGTCAGCGTCAGCGTGTGGCTCTTGGCCGTGCAATCGTTCGTGAACCTAAGGTATTCTTACTTGACGAACCGCTTTCCAACTTGGATGCTAAGCTTCGTGCACAGATGCGTACTGAGATTTCTAAGTTGCATCAGCGTTTAGGTACAACCTTCATTTACGTAACACATGACCAGACAGAAGCTATGACAATGGGTACCCGTATCGTAGTTATGAAGAGCGGTGTTGTTCAGCAGGTTGATACTCCTCAGAATCTTTATCTCTATCCTTGCAATCTCTTCGTTGCAGGCTTCATCGGTTCACCTCAGATGAACTTTATTGATGCTGTTCTTATTAAAGAAGGTAGCGATTTCTTTGTTGAATTCGGTTCAGAAGATACCAAAACACGCGCAGGCGTTAAATATAAGATTAAGCTTCCGGCAGATAAGAACAAGGATAATTGCCTTGATGCTTATGTTGGTAAGGAAATCATTATGGGTATCCGTCCTGAAAACGTTCATAATGAAGAAGACCTCATTGCAGCTTATGCTGACGGTGTTGTTGAAGCTGATGTTGAAGTTACTGAGCTTATGGGTGCTGAAACCTATCTCTATATGAACTGCGAAGGTCATTCAATCAATGCACGTGTTGCTCCTACTAACACTGCACGTCCTGGTGACAAGATTAAGATTGCTATTGAGCCTTCTAAGATTCATATCTTCGACAAGGATACAGAGCTTACTGTTACCAACTAATAGTAGTATTAAACCCCGGGTTTTTAAAACTCGGGGTTATTTTTTTGCTAAAGCATTTATAAGTTTTTGTATTTCTCACCGAAAAGCTCATTTGCAAACCACACATTTTTAACCGTAAAGGTTTTGCCGTTTAAATAGTTAAGTATGCCGGCATCGGTCTTAAAATCGAAAGTCAGCTTATATGAATAGAGCGCTTGCTTGTTAAAGCCAAGCTTTTTATCATCCTTTAGCTTGCCGTATTTTCCGTCGCCTAAAAGCGGGTGACCGATTGATGCCATGTGCGCGCGTATCTGGTGTGTTCTTCCTGTGATAAGCTCAACCTCTAAAAGTGACAGGTTGTTTCTGCTTTCAATAAGTGTGTACTTGGTTTTAATTGTCTTGTTATTTTCGGTTTTGTTGCTTGAAAGGTATACCTTATTTTTACTTTCGTTCTTTTCTAAAAAGCCTTCAAGGGTAGCAGTTTTTTGTTTGGGTATACCGTGCACTACTGTAAGATAGCGTTTGTCTATTTCGCGGTACTTTATTTTATCGCACAAAATACGCAATGTTTCTGCATTCTTGGCGGCAATTACAATACCGCCTGTATTACGGTCAATACGGTTCGCAAGGGCTGGTCTGAAGCTGTTTTCGTCCTGTGGGTTGTATTCACCCTTATCATATAAATAATGCTGTATACGGGCAATCAGGGTGTCACCGTATTCGTTTTTATCGGGGTGCACCAAAAGTCCTTGTTTTTTATCTGCTAAGATAATATTTTCATCTTCATATACAACATCAATCTTCTTTGAAGCAGATAAAAAGTCATACTTAGGGGTGATCGGTGTAAAAAATTCATCATTTATATATGCCGAAACCACATCACCTGTGTTAAGGCGTGTACTGATTTCTGCGCGTTTTCCGTTAACCTTAATACGCTTAGTGCGGATGTATTTGAACATAAGCGAGGAGGGGAGCGTGGGACAGGTTTTAGTTATGAATTTGTCAAGTCTTAGAGTGGCGTCATTTTTAGTAATGGTAAATTCTTTCATATAAAATCCTTTATTTACTTGAAATACAAGTTATTGTGTTATATAATTGTTTTGTCAAATAATGTCGAAATCGAAAGGTTAACTAATGGCGGATAAAAATTTACATAAAGGACACAGAGTGCGTTTGAAAAAGGAACTAATAGCAAATAATTTTGCTGATACTACAGAAACACATAAATTGCTTGAGGCTTTGCTGTTTTACGGAATACCTCAAAGGGATACAAATGAGCTTGCCCATATTCTTATAGATACCTTTGGCTCCTTCAGCGGTGTTTTGGAGGCCGATGTTAATGATTTGTATCACGTCAAGGGTATGACAGAGCACGCCGCAACGCTTATAAAATTAATCTTACCGCTTGCAAGAAGATACCATACCGATAAGTATAAAGAAGGTTATAGATTTAAAAGCATTGATGAAATTGGTGAATATCTTGTAAAGAAGCATAGCGGTTATAAATCAGAAGTGCTTATGGTTACAACCTTTAGAGAAAACGGAACAATGATTGCTTGTGATGTTTTGAAAGAGGGGGATATGGAATCGGTTTCACTTTCGATAAAGGCTATCGTAAACTGTGTGTTAAAGCACAATGCACCAACTGCTATAATTTCTCATAACCATATTAATAATATAGCAATACCAAGTCAGGCAGATATTAAAATGACTCAAACCTTAAATTTCACTTTAAATCAATTAGGTGTAAGATTGCTTGACCATATTATTGTAGCGGCTAATGATTTTGTATCACTCGGACAAAGCAGAGAATATAAATCTTTGTTTATTATAAAACAATCTGAATAAAAAATCAAGAAACAGAAAACCAGACTTTATAATAAGTCTGGTTTTCTGTTTAGTAAATCTATGTATGTCTTTAAGAGGATTTATTTTTTATTGCAGCAGCAGGGTGAATCTCCTTTTTTACTGCAAGCCTGACAATCGGGACAGCCGATGCATTTTTTACCGCTTTTTTTAGCTTTTATAACATATCCTGCGGCTAAACCAACGATTATCACCAAAATAGCTATTATTATAAAATTTTCCATAAATTAAACACGTGCCTTTTCTTTTTCGCTTTTTAAAGCGTACTCAGCCTTGAGCTTTTTCTCGGCATTTATGCACAGATAAACCACAATAGCAACTATAACTGCTACAGCGACAGCACCGCCAATTGCGCCGCCTATGTGAAGCTTTGAGGCATCAAAAATAAGTGTACCGATGGTGTTTACAAGGTAGCCTACAGTAAAGCCTACGCTAAGCTGCAGAGCAATACCGCCCCAAAGCCATTTAGCGCTTTTCATTTCAGCGTTCATAGCGCCGATAGCGGCAAAGCAGGGAGGAGTAAAGAGGTTGAACATAAGGTAAGCTAAAGCGGCAGCCTTAGTAAGTCCCATAACAGCGGCAACCTCGTTTGCGCCGCCGATTAATGCTAATTCTTCAGTATCAATGAAGTTTGTGATTGAGAAGCAAACTGCAAGGGTACCTACAACATTTTCTTTGGCAATAAAGCCTGTAACTGCGGCAGCAGCCAATTGCCACGAAAGAATGCCAACAACAGGTACCAGTATGTAAGCAAACGGACCCGCAATAGAAGCGAGGATTGAGGTATCTGCACTTTGGGCAGTTTTAAAGCTCCAGTCAAATGTCTGCATAATCTGAACTGCAGTGTTGCAGAGAAGAATAATTGTAGCAGCCTTTACTATGTAAGCCCAACCGCGTGCACACATTGACTTAAATGCGCCTAAGAGGGAGGGGAACTTATATTCGGGAAGCTCAATAATAAAGAAGGATTTTCTAACCTTGTGCGCGGTAATTTTGTTAATAAGTAATGCGCCGAGGAAAATGAGAACGATACCCGATAAGTACATCGCGGTGCTAACCCAGCCTGCCTTATTAAAGAAAACACCTGCAAACAAAGCGATTACGGGGATTTTCGCACCGCAAGGCATAAAGGGTGTGAGCATTGCAGTAGCTCTGCGTTCACGCTCGTTACGAATGGTACGGCTTGCCATAACACCGGGTATAGCACAACCGATACCGATAACAAACGGAATAACCGATTTACCTGAAAGACCTACCTTTTTGAAGATAGGGTCTAAAACTACAGAAACGCGCGACATATAACCGCAGTCTTCGAGTAAGGCTATAAGGAAGTACATTACCATAACGAGCGGCAAAAATCCTACAACGGCAATTACACCGCCGATTACACCGTCAACTAAAAGTGCAGATAATATCGGGCTTGCGTTGGCTAAAAGACTGCCAATCCATTCTTGGAATATTTCGAGCCATCCCACAAGAATATCGGCAATGGGTTGACCTACCCAAACCTGTGAAATCTGGAAAACGAGGAACATTACAACAGCAAATATCGGAATACCAAGCCATTTATTAGTAAGAACAGCGTCAATTTTATCCTGATAGTTTTTATCCTTGGTTTTAATTTTGCGGGTTTCAACCTCGGCAACTATTTTATTTACAAACTGGAAACGCTTTCTGTCAGCAGTCTCAACAATCTTTTTGTCGGTAAGGTCAATGTCACCCTGAACGTAAGGGGCAGCCTGTTTTTTACCAACTTGCTCTATAGCGGTTTTTACAACTGCTTTTAAGCCTTCGTTTGAAGTGGAAACTGTTTCAATAACAGGACAGCCTAATTTTTCACTTAATGCGGCAACATCAATCTTAGTATCCTTTTTTTCATTGATGTCCGCTTTGTTAAGTGCTACAACAACAGGAATTTGAAGCTCCAAAAGCTGTGTTGTAAAGAAAAGGCTGCGGCTTAGATTAGTGCCGTCAACTATGTTTACAATAACATCGGGGTTTTCGTTCTTAACATAGGAGCTTGTGATGCTTTCCTCACTTGTGAAAGGGGACATCGAGTAAGCGCCCGGAAGGTCTACCGCGATAAGCTCGGTATTCGAGTCTGAAAAGGTTTTCTTAATGGCGTGTTCTTTTTTGTCAACAGTAACGCCTGCCCAGTTACCAACCTTTTCGTTACGGCCGGTAAGTGCATTAAACATGGTGGTTTTACCGCTGTTCGGATTGCCCGTTAAAGCAATTCTCATTTTTTGTTCCTCCTTATATTAAGGCTTTAAGCCTTGGTTACCTAACGCTAACTGCGTTTTAAAAACAATCGGCTGTTTCCAGCCGTTATTTTTATTCAACTAAAATAGCTTGGGCTAATTGGCTATCAATATTGTATCTGCTGTCTTTTATAGATACTACATAACCACTGTTTTTGCGTGTTACTACGGTGATAGGCTCACCCGAATAGCATCCGAGCGAGAAAAGAAAAGCATCCAACTCTTCATCATCAGTTTCAATGCTTTTTATAATATATTCTTTACCTTCTTCTACTAATGTTAAATCCATCCTTATCACCTTTAAACAAAAGGGTTAGTTTACGCTAACCGCAAAGCACAAAATAAATTAGCATACGCTAACTACTAAGATATAATACCACCAAGCCCAAATTTTGTCAATACTTTTTTGCAATTTTTTTAGAAAAATTTATCAATAAATAATATTTTAATATAAGTGTAATTTTTTATAAAAATCACTTGTTTTTTGCTTTCATAGGGCGTATAATAGAGTACAGTTTTGAGAATCTTGGTGATAATTATGTATGTATTATTAAGTCTTTCGGTGGCTTTGTTTTCGGGGCTTATGCTCTCACGCTTGGCAAAGCTTGTAAAGCTGCCCGCTGTTACGGCTTATCTTGTAGCCGGTATTTTAATAGGGCCTTATTGCCTCGGTGCATTCGGCGTTGAGGGCTTAGGCTTTGTAAGTATGGATAATATAAAAACCTACCGTTTGCTTTCTGATACCGCCCTCGGTTTTATCGCTTTTTCAATCGGTAATGAGTTTCGCTTATCTCAGCTTAAGAAAATCGGTAAACAGGCAACGGTAATAGGTATTGTTCAGGCTGTGTTTACAACACTTGTGGTTGATGCGGCGCTTATCGGTCTTCATTTTATAATGCCCGATAAACTACCGCTTTCGGCAGCGATAGTTTTGGGTGCTATTGCTTCGGCAACAGCTCCCGCGGCAACGCTTATGGTTGTAAAGCAGTATAAGGCAAAGGGACCTGTTACAGATATACTTTTGCCGATAGTAGCGCTTGACGATGCGGTAGGTCTTGTACTTTTTGCAATCTCATTCGGTGTGGCAAAGGCGTTAATTTCGGGTGCAGTAAATCTCGTTTCGGTATTGTTAGAGCCTGTCTTAGAGGTTGTGCTTTCACTGTTACTTGGTGCAGCTATGGGCTTTGCATTTAATTTCTTTGAAAGGTTTTTCCATTCACGCTCTAAGCGTCTTTCAATGTCGGTTACGTTTGTATTTTTAACCGTTGCACTGTCAATGCTTGAGTTTAATATAGGCGGTGTGCATATCGCGTTTTCGTCGTTACTTGTTTGTATGATGCTCGGTACAGTGTTCTGCAATATTTGTGATTTCTCAGAAGAGCTCATGAGCCGTGTAGACCGTTGGACAGCACCACTATTTATACTGTTTTTCGTTATAAGCGGCAGCGAACTGGAGCTTTCGGTGTTTGCTGATTCATTAATTGTTCTTATTGGTTTAGTATATATTGTATTCCGTTGCGCTGGTAAATATTTTGGTGCAAGGATAAGCTCGCTGGCTACCAAATGTGACCCTAATATTGTAAAATATCTCGGTATAACACTTTTCCCACAGGCTGGCGTAGCGCTTGGAATGGCGCTTAAAGCTGAAGCATTAGGCGCACAGGGTGCTTTAATAGCAAATATTACACTTTTCTCTGTATTGGTTTATGAGCTTATAGGTCCATTCCTTACTAAGATTTCGCTTACTAAGGCAGGGGAGATTAAGCCCGAGGGTAAAACCAGTGCCCGCAAAGCAGAGGGTTGGATACATTAATAATTTAAGGTTTAGCGCCGCGAAAGCGGCGCTATTTTTTTAAGAATATAGAAAAAACCGAAAGGCTTAGCCTTTCGGTTTTATAAGTTTTAAGAAGTATTCTTAAATTAAGAATTACTCGTTGATTGCAGTAACAACGCCTGAACCAACAGTTCTGCCGCCTTCACGGATAGCAAAACGTAAGCCTTCTTCAATAGCGATAGGAGTGATGAGTTCAACGTCCATCTCTACGTTATCGCCAGGCATGCACATTTCAGTACCAGCAGGAAGACCTACAACACCGGTAACGTCAGTAGTTCTGAAATAGAACTGAGGACGATAGTTGTTGAAGAAAGGAGTATGACGTCCGCCTTCTTCTTTGCTTAATACATAAACCTGACCATGGAATTTAGTGTGGGGGTTGATAGAACCGGGCTTGCAGAGAACCTGACCACGCTCGATTTCGTCACGGCCAATACCACGGAGAAGTGCACCTACGTTGTCACCAGCTTCACAGTATGTGAGGGTCTTACGGAACATTTCCATAGAAGTAACAACAGTCTTAGCTCTTTCTTCGGTAAGACCGATGATTTCAACTTCATCACCAGCGTTTAACTGACCACGTTCAACACGGCCGGTAACAACAGTACCACGACCGGAAATTGTCATAACGTCCTCGATAGGCATAAGGAAGGGGAGGTCTGCCTTACGGTCAGGAGTGGGGATATAGCTGTCAACTGCATCCATAAGTTCCTTAATAGGAGCATATACGGGGTCAGCAGGGTCAGTAGAAGCACTGTCAAGAGCCTGGAAAGCAGAACCCTTGATGATAGGTGTATCATCGCCGGGGAATTCATACTTATCAAGAGTCTCGCGGATTTCCATTTCAACGAGTTCGAGAAGCTCTTCGTCGTCTACTAAGTCGGTCTTGTTCATGAATACTACGATGTAAGGAACGCCAACCTGACGAGCAAGGAGAAGGTGTTCTTTAGTCTGAGCCATAGGACCGTCAGTAGAAGCGATAACAAGGATAGCACCGTCCATCTGAGCAGCACCGGTGATCATGTTCTTAACATAGTCAGCGTGTCCGGGGCAGTCAACGTGAGCATAGTGACGAGCATCAGTCTCGTACTCAACGTGAGCGGTGTTGATTGTGATACCACGCTCTCTCTCTTCGGGAGCCTTGTCGATGTTTGCATAATCCTCAAAAGAAGCCTGACCCTTAAGGGAGAGGTACTTTGTGATTGCTGCGGTAAGAGTTGTTTTACCATGGTCAACGTGACCGATGGTACCAATGTTTACATGGGGCTTATTACGTTCAAATTTTGCCTTTGCCATTGTGAATTTCCTCCTTAGAAATTTTTAAGTTAAACTTATAATTATAGTGTATCAAATAATCCCTGAAATTTCAAGTCTTATTTCTTAAAATTAGTCCTTTTTAGCTCTCTGAGAGATAATCTTCTCAGCAATACTCTTAGGAACTTCTTTATAGCCGTCCGGCTCCATTAC
>JAFXCZ010000002.1 GCA_017516445.1 Clostridia bacterium | reverse complement strand
TTCAGTTGTTGCCTGATAGAACACATGGAACATTGCATTCGGGGATGATACTGCCTCTGCAGAGGTTGTATACAAATTACCGCTTTCAAAATGATACTTAAACTCTATAATATACTCAGTACCTACAGTTACCTTATCACCGGACAATTCCAAACCAACCTTTGAAAGTCCATCGCTTAAATGCAGCATTTGCTTTTCAGATGAATTTGCTAAAGATAACATCATAGTAGACTGCACAATAGAAAAGGTTACACAAATTGCAAGAATAAAAGCTAGTACCTTTTTGGAGTTAAAATTCCGTATTTTTGTAAATAACATATCAAAACCTCTCTCTTTATTTGTTCTGGGCTAGTTATAAAACTACTTTTATTCCCATTTTTTAATGCAATACCGTTGATACAAAGCCAGAACGGCACCTATGAGTATAAGTACTACTACAAAGTAAATCCAGAGCATTGCCGAACTTGTATTATAATCTTGTTGAATCATTTTATTGTATGCTTGTGAAACTAATTTATTTTTAGAGTCAACAAATAATTCAATCATTGTATAAATGAGAACAAGTGAAATTATATGCCTAAGGCTTGGAACAGTTATCCGCCAAAATTCTTCCCATTTATTAGCACCTTCAATTTTAGACACTTCGTAAAGCGAAGGCGGAATACTCTGTAATCCTGCTAAGAAAAGAATTGTTTGAACACCGCAGCTCCAAATAAGATTAATTGTGTTAGATAAAAGAAATATAAGTATGGGACTTATTTCCGTAGGAACATTTAACTGAGTAATAATACTTGTGTAATCAATTATCCCCACACCCGCTTCATCTGAAGAAAACAATGGCATCTTTACATATTCAGTATTAAGCTGTAGCATTACAACCGAGTTTGTAAAAATTACCGGTAAAAAGAAAATCGCCCTGAATATTGCCCTTCCTTTAAATTTTTGATTCAGTAAAACAGCCAATAATAAGCTTATTGCTATAATAAAGGGCAACGAATAAAACATCATACCTATTGAATCTCTTAAATAATCGATATAACCTGAATCTTCTAATATCAACTCTCGCAATTTTTGTAGACCGATAAAGTCTGTTTCTATTGCCCCTGCTTGAATAGTAACATCACTAAACGTATATAAAATGGAATTAAAAAGTGGGTATACGAAAAATAAACTTAATCCTAAAAGCCAATGTATCACAAAGGTATACCCTGCTCGGTTGCGCGAGGCTTCCAAACTGGATTTTTTGTTTGATTTCAACATATTCCACTCCTCCTATTCCATTGCAAATTCAAATGCACCCAGTGTGCCAGCGGGACTCTCTACCTTTTTTTCTGTGTGATTTACATAAACCGATATTCCATTGCTGTATTCGGTTTTCGTTACACCGCCTGATAAACCTTCATAGTTTATAATTTCCGCATCTTTTACTGCTGAGTATACTTGTACATATCCGCTGCTACTGATTGTGCTGTTAATCTTCTCTGCGCAATCTTCATATACCATTCCGTAAAACTCATAAATATCAAGCTCATCAGAGTCAGCAATGTAACTGTCTATAAGTGTATAGCCAAGTCCCATTCCGTAGGATACTGCCAATGCCAACTGTCTGTCGTAACTTTCACTCAAATTAAGCGCTTCGGTATACATATCCTTATATCCGTGGAAAACCATCTGATAAAAAGGCACCGCACTGTCAAATACCGAGTAGTCGCCATTTGAAACCGAAACATCAAAAATCATATCGGCAGCACTCGCGGCATAAGAATTTGCAGAAGCAACTGCAGTCTTAATCCCCTTTGCCTTAAAAGATTCTATAATCTTTGTTACATCAGCTTCTATACCGTATTTAGTATAGTATTGTTTATCGACATTGTCTGAAAACGCCGTGTACCCAAGGCTCGACAGACTCACAGCTGTATTTTTATATTTCTCAGCCTTTTTTAGCGCAATTTTAGCTGCCTCTTGCAGTTTTTCCCTAGAAATCACTGCATATCCGTTGGATTTATCCTGTATTTTTATCGGCGAAACCGAATAATGAACAATCCTTTTATTTATTGCGGTTAATGCACTGTTTAAGTTCTTTGAAAATCCCAAACTTGATTTCGAGAAAAATACTATATCCGAATCAAAGAATAGCGATATACCACTTTTCTCACAGTATTCCTGTAAAGAATTAAGCTGTGTCTTACTGCCGTATATCGACGGATATTTTTTACCGCCCGCTATAGTTCCTGCACTTACACCGTTATCGCCAAAGCCCAAAAGCCTTACTGCAGGTGCAATACCGTTTTCACTATTTAGTTGACTTATAATATTTTCAACTTGTGCAAAGGTTGTCATTGCAACCGTTTTTTGATTGGGTATACCCAATATTGACTGTGTAATATTTGTACCGCCAAGAAAAGTTACACTATAAGGTGATGATTCATCACCTGATGCTGTCAGCTTAGAATTTTGTTTTAAATATTCGCGATATTTTTTAGCCATACCCACATAGCTTGCATCCTCATCATACAAAGGATAATATGCAACTGTTAAAGTGTGTCCTGAAATTTCTTTACTTACTCTTGTAGTTTCAGTGCCTTGAGTAGAACCCTGAGCCACGTAAAGAAATTCATCATAACCACGAACGTACAAATTAACATTTACATTTGAATAACCTGTTCTGTTGTTGCCTGCTTGAGCTTCTATTTCTGCAGCACCCGCGCCCTGTTCAATTATTCCCATAATTGCGCTATCTTTCTGAACCGCACCGAAAACTGGAAGTTTTATATCCTCATCATCAATTAAATCTCTCGGTACTTGGCGTGCAGCGTCACTGCCGTAAACTTCTCCAACATAATGTCTTGCGCCATCAGCTGTTTCTGCCGCATTCATAATTGCTCCGCTGCCTGTTGGAACGAATAGATAACCGTTTTCAGCATCGTTCTTAACACTGCACATAAACGGTGCTACAGATACCGAAAGCAGCATATATTCTGTTCCGTTTTCAAGTATTTGCGCTGTATTTACCGAAACACTTACCGAATCTTCCCTGAGAATATAGTCAACAGGAACTGCTATCTCATAAGTATCAAAAAAATAAGTTACGCGGATTCCATTCTCTATCACCTTGCAAACTATGTTTCCATTTGAAGGAATTTCGGAATAACTGCGGATTGTATTGAATTTCAAAGTCTTTGTATTTGCTATATTCAATAAAAGTCCGCTATTGGTATTTGCACTTGTGCTTCCCGCCAAAAAACCATCGTACAGAATATCTGACCAAATCTTTCCTGTTTTTAATGACTTAAGCAAAACGGCATTTGCATTACCGTCCCACGATAACTCATAATTTGAGTTTGTAGCAAGTACTTGTGACTCTAACGTAATAGCATTAATCTTTCTGTACTTTGCGTTAGCTGTATTACTATTATCGCAGCCTGCAAATAACGTAATCATTAAACACAGCACACTGATGACTGCAATTATGCGTATAAAGCACTTATTGCCAATACCGATTCGCATTACTAAACCTCCTAAACAAATACCGATAAAACTTACCTATAAATAACTTCTTCATATACTGAAACTAAAAATGTCCACAGCTGTTTTACAAGTATCGCTCCCATAAGAATTATAAATACAACCAAAATCATAAAGAATATAATTACAATTGTTGTAAGCAAGAATTTGAAGAAATCATATTCGTGCACCTTCATCATTGCAATACAAAGCATAAATAGTGTGTAAATCAAAATTACTGTTTCAATTGCGCCAATAAGACCTGTCGTAGAAAGAGGAAGAAAATTCGAAAGCACTACTTTAACGAAATAGAATATAATTAACGGAACTAATGTATATGTTGTTGAAATAAATACTTCCGATAAATAACCCTTGCCATCAAACATTGAACACACAAGCCAGTTACATACCGACCATAAAAGTACAAGTCCTACTGTGCTTGCAAGAGTGAACAATGCGTTATAATTTCGAAGTAAAGTATTCTGATATAAAAATCCTGCTGATATGATATTTAAAACTGATGAAACATAAAACAGAACCGTTATAGTCACCGCCAACTTCATTGAACCTAACTTGCGGTATTTCAAATCATCAAACGACTGAAACGGATGGAACGGTGCTTTTAACATCAACAAAATCTTTGGGTTTGTTATAAGCTTTTTATTCTTCTTTTTCAAATATACAATAAGGAAAATCAGTGTAGCTATAATGAGCAAAAATAGTATAGCTATCAAAACAAAGTTATCTGTTAAAAATTGAGCGACTATTTCTTTCCATGCCATATCATAAACTGAATAGTCCACTGCAATTCGTGCAGCCTCAAGTGCTGCTTCATAATCGCCTTGGTTATAATAAACCATCGCTAAACCTCTATAGGCTAACTGACAGTTTCTGTTTAAATCTAAGACCTTCTCCCAAATTTCTGCTGCTTGATCGTAATCATCATTCAAGTAAAGAGTTTGGGCTTTACGAATAAGTTTTCCGTACTCTGTCGACTCAAAAACTGTTATGGAACAGCTCGCAGAATCGGCAACCAGAACAGAATCGTTACTTAACGCCAGAGAAACAGGTACAACAAAAGTTCCTAATTGTTCGCCTGAACCATAACCTCCGCCAAAAGCTGACAAAAGATTACATTCGTAGTCAAAGATATATATAATACCATTAGTACGGTCAAGAGCAAATATATAATCGTCTTCGCTTACCCCAACAGCGACCAAATCCTGCGGTGTATAATAATCTTCATCACGCTCATTTTCAAGAAAGTTAACTGTAGATGCATCTACAGAGCCACCGGTTAAAGTTCGTTTATACATAATTTCTGAACCGTTATGGCTTATTTTTCTTATCTGACCTGTGCCGTATTCATTCTTTGAGGTACTGCCTGTACAAGTAACCATATATCCTTCCGAATCAAAGCAAAAATCGGAAAATGAATAGGGGAGTTTTCTTGTTAAATTTGATTTTTTAACTTCATTACTTGTTAACTTATCCCAAAAATATGAAAGTGTGTCAAGCGCATTGGCTTCCACTGTACTCGCACCGTAAAATCCCAGGAATTCATCTTCAGGTGAATATAACAATGCGCCGTAATAGCAACCAAGACTTAATATATATGTATACCCCTTTTTGTCCTTTATAACATTAACCGGCTGATACAAAAAATCTTCAGGTATAAGACTTGACTTAGGAGTTTCCAAAATATTTTTTACTTTTCCGTCACCGTCAGTCACTAAAATACGTGAATTTTGTGTATCCGAAATATATATGTCACCGTTTTTATCCCTATAAATGCCCATGGCACCTTTAAAGTCAACTTCTTCATCTTTAGCATCAGTGACAGTTATTTCTTTATCCAATGTATAATCGTTATTTATACTAATGATTCGGGACTTGTTACCGCAAAGCAATAATATATTACCTGCTTCATCAGAAAAAATATCTGTTATTCCCTCTAGCTTTTCGTTAAGTCCCAGAGAAGTAGCTGTAATAGAATTGGTTGCCGAATACATTTCACGGGAAAGACGAAGCTCAGTCTGTTCTCCGGGCACATCTACCCTGCTATACGAATCCGATATTGCCGAAGCCGTAAGTGATGTCCCGATTATCATAACAGTGATTATAACAATTGACATTATCCTTTTAAACAATCTATACTACCTACTCTCTGCTGAATTATACTACTCTTTTATTCCCGAGCTGCTCATAGTTTCCATAACATTGCTTTGTGTGAATAAGAAAACCGCTATTGGAGGTATCATTAATATTACCGTTACCGCCATTGAACTTCCTGCGCGAGCTATACCGCCTGCCGTAATCGAACTCATAACGAACGGCAATGTTTTTAACTGCTCGCTAAATATTGTTCCGCCCGGAACTACCGACCACATACTTTGGAATGAAAACAGCAAAACCGTCATCCAAGCGGGTTTCATAATTGGCATTACTACGCGCCAATACATTGTAGATACTCTTGCGCCATCTATACGCGCAGCTTCCATCAAGGTATCAGGAACACTTACATCCATAAACTGTTTCATCAAAAAGCAGTTTACTGCCGACGGTATTGCAGGTAATATGTATACCCAGTATGTATCAATAATATCTAAACCTGTGAATATTAAGTACTGCGGTACACCGAGTGTTACACCGTTATACAAAAGCATTACCTGTACTATTAAAAACAATATCTTCCTGCCTTTTACCTTTGATTTGGAGAAAGTAAAGGCAGCCATTGAACCTGCTATAATGGTTAAAAATGTTGAAACTATTGCTATAAATATGCTATTAAACACATACCTTGATACAGGTATCTGCAAATTGCCAAGCAATGCAGGTAATACTGTATAGTTTGTCAAAGTCGGTCTGCGCACAAAAAACTTAGGCGGAAATATCAATAGTTCATCTAACGGTTTCAATGATGTAATAATGCAATAAAACAGCGGAAACACCATAAACAGTCCAGCTAAAATTAGTATTGTAAAATAGCCTATACTACCTGCAGTTGAACGGGTGTAACGCCTATACTGTGCAACGTGTTTTGCCACAGATTTCATCTCCTTACTCAAATTACATCTTTATTTTATCTATCACTCTTACCAACCAAATTCAACAATCCGCCAATAAGATAGCGCACTATAAGAATAATAATAAACAAAAATACCGACAGTGCCGATGCATATCCCATTTCATATCTTACGGTACCTATGTCAGATATATATGATACTAATGTATCAACCGAGTTACTCACACTAGGGTATCCTGCCAAGGTCTGCATCAAAGTACTTGCGGAAAACACCGACTGAATCTGCATAACTGCGCTAAACAATAATATGCTCTTCATAGACGGCATCGTTATATACCACAACTCATGCCACCTTGTTCTTACACCATCAATTGCTCCGGCTTCATATAGTTCGGTATTTACATTCTGCAAACCTGCTATGTTTGCAAGAAATGAAGTACCCATGCTCATCCATAACTGTATAATCAAAATTATTGTGAAGTTATACTGCGAATCCTGAAACCATTGTATCGGTTCAGTTATAAAGCCAAAGCTTATGAGAAAATTATTTACATAAGCATAGCTATCGCCCGAAAACATTATCTGCCATATGTAATACGCGTTTCCGACAAGAGCAGGAACATAGAATATAAATGTCAAGAACACACGTATTGCCCTTGGAAATTCATTTATCATCCAAGCAAGCAAGAAAGCTAATATATAGCTTGCAGGACCTGCTATTACCGCAAATTTAAGTGTTGTTCCCACAACTTTTGAAAACACTTGGTCCTTTACAAACATTCGTAAATAGTTTCCAAAACCTACAAAGGTCGGTGTTGAAAGCATATCAAAATCAAAAAAACTCAACACCATTGAAGATACTACAGGCAAAATATTAAAAACAAAGAAGGTTCCAATAAACGGAATCAAAAAGAGATAAAATTCAACTTCTTCATTTGTCAGCTTCTTACGCGGTAATTTTTCAATCCTTCTTTGCACGTTTGTACCTCTTTTCCTGAGAATTTAAACTAATTAGGCTAATTCGTCGCCGACAACCTAATTATTTGTCTGAATATTGCGCCCATTTGCGTGCGATTTCGTCGTTGGCTTCATTACCGTATCTCATCAATGTATCCTTTGTACTGAGATTGGCATTTACAATATTCCAGAAGCTTTGGTAAATCGATCTAGTAACATAGTAGCTTCCGGGGTATTCAGGAATCTCTTCTACCTGTTCCCATGACTTTAATATTGCTTCAAGCATTCCCTCATCCCATGAAAGTCCTTTTATTGCTTCCACATTTGATGAAGCAACACGACCTACAGGGCCTAAAATTGATTCGACGTCGTTTGAATATGAAAGCTGAGTATCAGCTCTGGTCCACCACTTTAAAAATTCCCAAGCTTTTTCGGGATTTTTTGATGTGCGCAAAATAGCGCAGCCTGTTCCGCCGCCCGAAGACGCATGTGAAACCGTTCCATTCTTATTTTCCGTACCAGGTATATAGGTCATACCCCATAGTCCATCAATTTCAGGGGCTGTCACTTTTAATGTGGTATACAACGTATATGGCGATATACCTATAGGTGTTATACCTATTCTGAATCGATTATAAAAATCAAGAGATATGGGGAATTTCTGCTTACGATAGAAATCTGTCCATTCACCGAAAACATCTATTACATTTGCTGAAAGCAAATTTGTACTTTTTCCATCATCTGCATAAAGCGAAAGTCCGTTTTGCAAAAGCAAACTTGGAAAAATGTTTATACTTCCTACACCTGCATTAATCTGTGAAGCATCAGTTGCTGGCGTATTTGGTAGCGAAAGTGACATATTATGTCGCATAAGAGTTTTTGCAGCTTCATTGAAATCTTCCCAAGTTTCAGGTACTGCTATACCAAACTCCTCTAATATATCTTTTCTGTAAAACATCATAAAGAATGTCTGTGTATCAGGAAGTGCATATAGCCCACCTTTATATCTGTAAGGTTCTTCTGCACCTTTTTGGAAACGTTTTAACACCTCATCACAATCTTCAAACTGTGAAAGGTCATACAACGCACCGCGCATGGCAAGATTTACAGGTTCGGAGCGAGTATGCTGTAAGATACAGTCAGGTCCATTACCCGAAAGAATCGCCTGAACAACAGTAGCGTTTACAAGCTGCATATTTACATTTATTCCACTTTCTGCAACAAATGACCTATCAATAAGCGAGCTTAACACTTGCGCCTGATCTCTTCCCCAGTTCACCCAGATAGTAATATTACCTTCTGAATCTGAATTTGAAATTTCGTTATAATCACGCACAAAGGTTGAGAAAAATCTCGTCACAGAAAACAGTATCTGCTTCAAAAAATTTGTGTTACCAAACGGTTCTTCATCCTCGGGTGAAAATAGCACTATCTTATCTAAGTCGAGAGGCATATTGCGCAGTTCCTGCAATACCGAAGAAACCGAACAATAGTTAGAATAATATGAGTTCTTATATGTATGTGCTTCATATTTGTTTTTAAGCATTTGATTGACTGTTTCAACCATATTTTTAATTACCGAATAATTAGAGCCGCTATCCTGCTCCATTATAACAAGCAGTTTTTCTGCCGATTCATTCAAAAGAGTCAATATATTTTTGAGTCTTTGCTCCATATTCGGAATTTGTTTGAACAAATTATAATCTCTGTATATATCTACCGTCTCACCTGTTATCATTGTAATATCTACATACAACTCTCCAAGCTCTGCTACGGCTTCTGTTAACAGGCTGCGCACCTGATATATATCACCTGGTACTACAGTCAATGCAATTTCATGCTTACCTTTTGATAGATATATCATATACGGATTGCCTTTGTCGTCAGCAAAAACATCCTTTTTCCAGTTATCGTCGTAAGTAAAACCTATAGCACTTGCCTGCGAAAACGGAGTTTCACCGTCAATTGTTAAATCACGATATACTTTTCCGCCGATTACTGTATTCTGGCGGTAAGAAAAGCCAAGCTGATAATATCCAGATTCTACCTCCGGTGTTTCCCAAATAATTGTGTCGCCTATGGTCTTCCAATTTCCACCGCCTATATAGTTAACAACATTTCTCTGTGAGTCGTGAGGCGTTATCTTTATAGTAGAAGAATCCGATTTACCTATAAGGAAATTGCTCGTCTTAATTTTTGCGTTTTCACCTTCAATAATAATTGGCTCACCTTTATAATACTCATCAGCATTTTTGGGGTTTTTGTATTCTTCAATTTCACTTGTTTTCCCGAACTTGAAGTATTTAACCGAAAATTCACCATCTTTGTGAATAATATCTACCGTATGCACACCTTTTGAAAGGCAAATATAAAGTTCATATCCGTTTTCCAAGGTTTCATCTACAACAGTATTATAACAATAGTTTTCGTACGGTACCTGTTGTGCAGCAAATTCATTTCCTAACCCGTCTACACGATTTTCGCCGGCGGCATCACACCACATTCGAGGCAACTGGAGTTTCTCAGCGTAGTCATATGGATACTTACCGTCAATCTTTAAACCGAAGCGTAAATCCTGTGTTCCGCTGTCAATTACCTTATAACACATACCTATCGTATAGTAGCCTTCCTCAGCTACATCTACAGTGAAGCTTACAGTCTTGCCTTGAGTAACCTTTGCTCCTATATCAACCTTAACATCATTAGAAGAAACATTAATATTTGAATTCGCCGACAAATACTTTGCGTAAGAACTGTCACCCTGTGCAACTTCTGCCGCACCCAATATTCGTTGAACAGAATCTTCAACATTGCTAGCCGCCGAAACAACACTGCTTGTAAAGCAACAGGTGATTAACGTCATTACTGCTAAAATAAATGCTATTTGCTTTCTCACTGTCATCGTTTCCTCTTTTCTTAGTTACATTTAGTAGATTTATTCGTTGAACCAATATATCTGAGTATCATCAGCCAATCTTTTAAGGGCTTGCTCGGCTTTACATAAAGTTCGTTAAAGAACCTATTTATACCATTTCAACTCAGCAGTTGGGTCGAATCTTGAAAATGCTTGTTTTAACCCTTCAAGATTATAAGCCTTAATATCTCCTGCAGCCGCTACTTCATCGGGGAAGTATTTTAATACAACATCAAGAGTACGGTATGATCCTTTAACAAAATATTTATTGTTAGCAGTTACAAACTGATTTTTTTGTTCGACATTTGCCTTTAAATTTACGATTTGACGGCCAGGACAATCGATAATACTATTTGTCATTTCTATTGGTTCAAGTATAATCATTTCTCTGAGGTTACCGAGATAACAGCCTTCTATGCCGCGTATACCTTCTCTGGTTCCCCAGCCAAGACTTGTAAAGCGCATTATATTATTATCCATAACAAAACCGTCAATAATAACGCCTTCGTCTTCCCAGAATTCAAAATCAGCATTATTATATTCTAGCAAATTATCTGAAAATGAAATATTTTTGTATATCGAACCCGAGCTGGAGTAACCCTGCCATGTAATCGCCGAGTCAAAAGTCTGATATATCCAGTTATGGTCGCAAAATACATTCGAATTATCATTACTCATAAATTCAATAGCATTGCCTCTTCGAACATCAGTACCTACCATACCGCCAATATAACCCATTTCACAGTTTGTTACATATACATTTTCCCACATACCGCCAACAACACCGTATGAACCGTATTTTATACTAAAGTTATCGATTACAACATCCTTAACTCCATCCAGTCTAAAAATATGCATCGACGGTGATATTTCGATTGATTCATATACATTTGCGGGGTTACCTTTATCCGAATACACATAAATCGTACCGCCTAAGTAATCGTGATAAAAATCACCATTCTTATCAAGAGCACCGATTCCTGCATTTTTCAAGCTTCCGAAGGATGTGCCGTAATCAAAAAATACTCCACATGCTCTTTCGAAAGAAAAGTCTGTCTGCCATACATTTTTCTTTTTTGAAGGTGTCCAAACCGATTTAGCTGCATTAAATGGCGAGCCGTAAATAGCAGGCTTATTACCTTTGCCGTAGGAACCGTACGTAATACCGCTCTTAACCGAAATAGTACGTTTGAAACGGTATACATATCCTCGTTCGAAAAGAACTGCATCGCCCTTATTTAAATCCACCAGTTCAAGAGCATCAATAGTTTTAAATGCGGTTTCAGGGGTACGTCCGTCATTTTTATCATCGCCGTCACCTGAAATATAATACTTCGTACCTTTTATATCATAAAGTTCCTCAGTGTTTGGCGTTTTTAATATCTCATTACGTCGTGCAGTAGCCTCTTTTTCAGCATAGCCTTTAAGCGATGTCGATAAATCAGCATCGTATAACTGAACGCTTTTTTCAGTCTCTGCCACCTCAGCAGAAACAATGCTTCCTACTGCATTAATTTCTCCCGAAATCGGATGTACTGAAACGGTATTATGAGTTTCGCTTTCATCATCAGTAATATCGGAAGAATCAGCAGAAGAATCGGCGGAAGAATCAGTAGAAGAAGCGTCCGAAGAAACGGGCAACTTAGTTTCTCCCCCTTGTGAACGATTACAAGCACATAAAGTAAATATTAATATCAAACATATTACTGACGATAACAAACGTAAAGCAATACTTGCTTGTTTCATATCTTATCCTCCTAAACAACCATTATGTTCAGTTAACTTAATTTTTTAAGTGCATCATTAAGTTCCTTTACACGCTGGTTAATAACATTTTCATTGCTATCAACAAAACTCTTAACCTGATTTCCTTTCAAATCTCTAATAGCATCAAACGAAGTAGGATTTAACTTATCCCAATACTCAAATACGAGTAGCTTGTTTTTTTGTTCAGCACACCATTTGTGTACCTCAACGGCTTGAGAATTTACAAAGAATGAAGAAGAATCATAATTTTCGGGGTCAAGGAAGTATCTTAAGAAATACGGAACTGCTTCAGGATTTTTAGCTCCCTTTATAAGTGCATATGCTTCATATTCGTCAACACCTTGATAATAAGTCTTCTGACCATCAACCGAAGGCATTGGAACGCAATACAAAGTACCTGCTCCTTTAAGATTCTTGAAATACGAATTCATTCTACGGGCATATATAGAAGAGCCTATCCAGAATGGCATTTCACCATTATCGAATTCATTAACAGCGTAATGAAGAAGTGTTTTATCAGTATTATACAAATCTACAACATCTTGAGTGACCTTAAGGAATTTAGAGTCATCAAGCATACTGTAATATTTCTTGCCGTTATAAGAATACGGACCACCGATACCAAATATTTGTGCGATGCCGCTATATTGTATAGAACCTGCGGCATATTCTTTACCCGAAGCTTTTTTGAACTCTTCACACATACTCATGAATTTATTGTAAGTCCACTTGCCCTTTTTCCAAAGCTGATATGGATTTTCAAGGTCATACTTATCAATTACTGCCTTGTTATAGAACATCATAGCCCACGAACTGATATATGTATTGTTTAGGGAAGTTGCGTATACCTTGCCGTTTACAGAGTAATCCTTCATTAGTGTCTGATCCCAAGCGGCATCGGTAAAATCATACTTTGCAGCGCTAAGTGGCTGGAAAGACATCATGTTATAAGCAAGAGGTCTGTTTGTACGTGCAAAATCCGGAGCATCATCAGAGGCGACTCTTGATGCCAATTTTGTCTGATAGGTATTAAAATCTGCTGTAGTCCATTTTACTTTAATACCTGTTTCCTTTGTGAATTTTTCCATAAGTGCAGATGCATTACCGTATTCATTGGGTGGATTCCAGTTATACATTTCTATGGTAGTGCCTCTGAGCTTTTTAGGCATTGAACTCAAAACCTTAATCCAACTCTTACCACCTGTAGTACTTCCAGTATTGGAAGGTTTAGAAGTTTGATTGTTGCTTGAATTATCGCTCTGCACATTACTACCAGTCTGAGTTTGCGAATCACCCTGAATCTGATTTCCAGTAGAATCATTACCTTCATTGGAACCGCTAAGCACATTTTCAGTATCAGCAAAAAAATCATCATCGTTTATTGCAGGCTCCTCAGTGCCACCGCAACCCGCTACAGTAAAAATTAGTGCAAGTGCTAAAAACGTTGATAAAATAGATTTAATTGTGTTTTTCATAACTGACTACCTTTCATTTAAAAATTTTTATATTAACCAACTATACCGCTGGTTGCTATACTATTAATAAATTTTTTCTGCATAAACAAATAAAAGATCAACAACGGAAGTACAAAAATTAAACAACCTGCTGTAACTAATTGTATACTCGAAACACCTGCCATAGTAGTGTCAAGCCCAAGCTTACTGATAGCAAGAACTGCCGAATAGCTGTTAAGTGAGCTAGCTAATGTTTTATCTTCCATATACATTTGCGCTAAGTAGTAATCGTTCCAGTGCCAAACTATTGAAAATAGCAATACTGTTACAGATGCGGCACCTGAAGAAGGAATAACTATTCTTAAAAATGTTTTCCAAGGACCTGCGCCATCTATCCAAGCAGCTTCTTCAAGCTCTCTCGGCAAGCCTTTAAAGAACTGCATAAATATGTAGATGAATAATCCGCCCTTCAACCCTACTGCTAACAGTGACGGCAAATGAAATACCAACGGTGTACCAATCAGATTAGGCCTGATATCAGTTCCAACAACCTTAGATATTAAGCCTAATATTCCAAAAAAGTCCATACGGCTGAAGTTCACGTAACTGGGTGTTATAATCATCATCGTAGGTACAAGTATATTAAGTATCAGCAATGCCATCATTATACTCTTGCCTTTTAATTTAAATCGGGACAAACCGTAGGCCGCCACCATACAAGAGCAAAATTGCATCAACGCAGATATTATTTCATACACAATAGTGTTTATAAAAGAGTTTACTACATCAAAAACCTTGAACGCTGAAACTATATTTCCTAAGTATATTGATTTAGGTACCCAATTGACAGTAACGTCATATGTATCGGAAAAACTCTTGAAAGCATTTACAACGATATATAAGAACGGATAGATTAAAATAAAGCCCAGCGAAATGAAAAATAGATAGCGAATAAAATTCGTAATCAACTTTCCACCAAAACCCTTTAGAATACTTTTAGCCTTCATATGACGCACCTTTCTTAGAAAAATTATTCTTTTAAAGCAACGGCTTTTTTACATACACCATGCAGTGTAATTGAATTGCCTACAAACACAACTTATTCAACTATATTTTCATCGTCAAACACTGTCACAAACTTATCATTTTCAATTATACTTTATCGCGCAACACGTCGTTTTTGTCACATCAATAATTATTTTCATTTCAAACAGATATTCAATCCGTTTACACTCCTGAAAATTCGCCCCCGATTAGCACTTAACCGTTGGAAAATCAACACTTACCGAACTGTACTTTCTTTTTAGCATATTTTTCATTTTTTATTATTTTTTACCAAAGATTTCATTCCAACCTACTTTAGTTCGTTAATTATAACATTTTTACCAATTACTTTATATGGTATTTTCAGCTAAGTTTTAGCACTTTTTAGTTGTTGACTAAACTTCACTCATCAAGTATAATATTCACGTAATTAAATTGTCGCATAAGCTCACCTTGACCTATGTGTAATAACGCACCTGCGATGACAGAATGGGGATTAATATGTATTACCTAAGTTCCGAAGCAATTTCACCAAGCTATCTTGCAATAAATAACTGTGCCTGTGAAAAATGGTATGACATTGACTCTGGCAGTTTTCGTCCAAATGGAAGAGTAGATTATCATATTTTATATGTTGCCGAAGGGCGTTGTTATATCACTTTAGATGACAAAGAGGAAATAGTAAATTCTGGCTCTGTTATTGTGTATTTACCATATCAAAAGCAGCAATACCAATTTTATAAAAAGGATAAATCGATATCATACTATATACATTTTTCAGGTAATGTTTGCGAACAACTAATGAAAGACCTTGAGTTAACTGATAAAAACATATATTATATTGGAAAAAGTATGACATTGGAAAAATTGTTTGATTATTTAGTAGAAGAGTTTCAGCTGAAACAGAAATACAGCAAATACCGACTTCAAGGCTTACTTTTAGAAATCCTTACATTAATTGCCAAAAAAAATTCAAGCATTATAAACGGTGGTCCTATAACAAATGAAAAATTCAATGAAATATGCAGAGAAATGCATAAAAACTATTCAAAAAATATTTCAATCAAAGAATATGCAAATATGTGTAATCTGAGCGAAAGCAGATTCTCACACGTTTTTACTAATATAATAGGCACAAGCCCAAAACAATATCTTCTAATCTGTAAAATTGACGCCGCAAAGGAACTTCTTATTGACTCTGACTTGTCCATTTTACAAATAAGTGAAAATATAGGATTTGCCGACCAAAACTACTTTAGCAGAATATTTAAAAAATACACAGGCCTTTCCCCAAGCGAATACCGAAAGCAATTTTAAAGCCAACCAACAAAACCCATAGTTAGAAAGAATTTATGAGACTTTCTAACTATGGGTTTTGTATCTTTAATATAAATAAATTCAGTATACGAAAATCGTTTTAATATTTTTACAACTTTGATTAAATTAAATACGCCGCAATAATATAACATCACCTACAAAGTCTTTTTGGGGTGATATTGTTAATTTATTACCGAAAATCTGTATATCAATATTGTCATCATAAAAAGAATCGCTTATACTATATTCTCCTTCTAAACCAATTTCAAGTTGTTTGGCGTTTTCAAAACTATGCACCACAACCAAAGCCTGTCTTTTATCTTCACTGTGGCGCACAACCGCCTGTGTGCCTGTAGGACTGTAAAAACTGCATATATCAGTTCTATAAATATAACTGTCGCCGTGCTTTATAATAGGAGAAACCTTTTCATAGAATTCTTCTGCTTTAAACATTTCCTGCAACTGTTCTTCTGACAATTCATTAATAAATCCTGACCAGCAAATTCTTCCTAAAAAGCCTTGTGAAATTATGTAAGAAAATCTCTCTTTGGAATATTCAGGCTTTAAGGTGCACCAGATTTGATTCTGCCTTGGCGGTGTTAAATAATGTAGATTTGCAGCGACTATGGCACATTCATATCCTTCATAGGTATCACTTGCGGAAGACATTGCCGTAATATCCATCAAGCTCGGCTCTAACCTACAACCGCCCGAAGCACAGTTTTCACAGAATATATTATACCTCCAGTTTTCGAATTTGAGGACTCCAAACATACAAGATTACCGCAATTCAATTTTTTAATTTTCCATAACACATAAATTTATCCGTCTTATAGGTAAAATTAATACTTTTAAATATTCAAAAAAACAACCGCAAACAAACCAAATACAAAGCCTACAAATTGTACTTTAGTAAGTTTTTCTTTGTAGCAAAAACGAGAGATAATGTATGTAACCACAAGACCTCCTGCAGAAATCAGCGGAAACATAAGTGATACAGCCATTCTATCTGATAAAATCATTACAAAAAGATTTACCATGCCGTTTAATATGCCGCATATTAAAGCCCAATGCCAGCCTGCTTTTGCGCAAACCTTTAATATTTTTCGTTCTTTAATTAACGACATTACAAGCATAACCACTGTAACAATTGCAAGAGCCACAATCATAAATTCATTTTTATAAACTCCGTGGGATGCGACCTGTTGCATTTTTTGAATAACCGTACACATACCATTACCTACAAAGGATAGTACAACACAGATTATCCACTTGAAAGAAAATTTAGCTTTTTCGTCACTCTTATTAACTAAAAAAAGCGAAATCATAAGCAAAAACAAACCGGGTATAAAACCAATGCTCATATCGTCATTTAGGAATATAAGACCGTAAAAGGTCGGTATCATCAAAGAGTAAGAAATAAATAAAGATGTAAGCGAAAGTGAACCGTATGCAATCGCCAAGACCATAAAAACAGATGATATAGCATAAGCGGCAGCAAAGCCTATAGAATACGGAATAAAGGAATTATCAAATTCAAGTTCAGTTGAAGTTACAACAAAGAATATCAACGCCGCTACACTTAACAGTGTGCTAAAAAAGTATACACCGCCATCACCTACTTTTTTGGTGTAGGGCTTTCGTACTATATTTTGACCTGAAACGCCTAAAATAATTGCAATTAAAAAAATAACATTTAACAATTAATCTCACCTTCTAATCTAACCTACTTGAAATAACGCTTTGCCTTTGCGGAGATGTTGTTTTCTTCTATAATTATAACAGCAAAAAACTTTTCAAACCAAATATGATATCGGTAATTACCAAGGATACATACAAAATATTTTTTAAACTGTTATTCATAGCGCACGCGCTGTAGTCTTGACATTCCTTATGCATATAAAATGCATTCCAAGCATTGAGCACACTGTAATAAAGTCGGGTTAGTTCTTTCCATAAAAGTATCTGAAACTTCATCTGGAAGCTTACTTATTATTTCTATTCTCAATATCCGCAATAGGGAAATAAGTTACACGAAGATTTGTGCACCCATAAGGCACAAGCTCAATTTCCTTTTCAATATCAACCGTTTGCTTATCCTTAAATGGCTCATAAGTTCTCTCAGGGTATGGAGCGCAAAGGTATGGAGCTCTATACGCTTTAACATGAAGCTTTATTTTTGCATCTTCCCATACATATCCGTCTGTATCAATTTCCTCAACAGTTATATCAGAGGAATTAAGATTCTCATCGAGAGCAACATTCCATCCGATTTGATACTTTCTCATACCAAGCATTTCGTGATAATCATATAAATCAGCATCTTCAAAATCAGGATATGCATTATACCAAGGCCACTTGTCTGTATTGTTAGCAAATCTTTCCGCATCGTGATATATACTCCATTTTTCCGGTATGTGAAGTGAATATATTAATGCGCCTCTACGAATTGCTATCGGGTATTTTTTAGAAGCTAAACTGTCATCAACCCTGAACACTTCTGTTTCCATTTCAAACTTAATTGATAATGTATCGCCATCAGACCATGAGTTTTTAATTTCAACATATCCTTCCTTAATAACTCCGTCCATTTCTTTTCCGTTTAACTTAATCTTATATTCTTTGCACCAAGCAGGAATTTTAAGAAAAATAGAAAACTCTTTTTCAGAATGCACAACAAATTCAACAGAATTTCTAAATGGATACAATGTTTTTTCCTCTATTTTTAAATCCTCAAGTTGAAGCGAACATGGTCCGTATGCATTCATATAAACATTACCCTCTGTATCGCCAAACATCATACCTCTCACAAATTCGGGCAATAGCACAACAGAGTTTACCGGACAACAAGCAACAGAAAAACAGGGCGCATATACCTGATGTTTTATATATGTGGTAGACGAGCCGCCGGTAGCATAAATCTGATTTGGAGAGCTAAAATAAGCAATTGCCCTTTCGTCCTTTTTTCGTGCTCCCTGTGCTGCATTATAAAATATTTGCTCCATATAGTCACCGTATATGGGATTCCCTGTTATACTGCTCAAGTATGAATAACTTTTGTTAAAAAATGTAAAAGTACAGTATTCTGACTCAGAAATTGAACTAACAGGGCCTAAATACTCATTAAATGACACCGGTCCTCCGGTTGGATGAACAGAATATTTGCGTACCTTTTCAACTGCCTTTACAGAAGCATCAAGGTATTCCTTTTTACCGGTAGCTGAATACAACAATGCCGGCAACATCATTTGTGTACCATAAGCTGCAGTGTGTTGGGAATTAAATTCAAATTTATCGGATAAATAATGTTTATAGGAAGATTCAAACATATCATTTTTGCACATAAAATCCAAATATTCTTCAGCAAACTCAATGAGTCTTTGGTCATTTGTATACTGATAACAGATCACTAACGGATAAATTATAAAAACTCCGCCATAGCGTGTTTTTTTATCTCCGCTCCATTTATCGCAAAACCAAAGCAAGCAACGGTGAACGGCAGATAACACGTCCTGTCGTTTAGTCGCTTCATAAAACGCAAGTAATGCAATCATTCCATGCGATGTTCCCCATGCATTATAGTCCTCATATATTTTGGCATCATCCTCATAATATGTACCCAAATATCCGTCAGGCTTTTGCTTTTTAAGCATCGCATTAACCCATTCTTCAGCTTTGTTTATAAGCTCCGTATCATTTAATGTGTATGCAAGCTGAATAAGACCGGTCCAGTAACTACCTGATATTTCAGCTCCCCAGCCTGACTGGTCACCATCTCCCCAACGAGGTACATAAACCTTGTCAATAAACGGTGCCCTTATCATTTCAGGCTCTATTTCATCCAAATGTCCACCTAACCCATGTTTGTTTCTCAGCATTTGCTCTTTCAAAAATCCGTTTGGCGTAATAGAACCAAGTGGAAATCTTATTAATTTTTGAAACATATCTGTATTCTCCTTTGCTAATTTTATAAAACTTTAATGTTTATAAAAATTAATAATATTACAAGACACTGTTCAAGTCAGAACAATCCTTGCTCCTTGTATATTATAATCCTTAAATCAGTCATAAAATATGTATAATTTTAATATTATAGGTATTTTTTATTGACTTATTTGCAGAATTCCTCTAAAATAATAACAACGAATATAGGGAGAAATTGATATGTACGGTTATAAAGTCAAAATAAACTGTTTGCCGCAAAAGGTGTGGGCGTGTGAAACGACCGTTGACGACTATGAGTGGCAAAATCGCGAAAGCAAGGATATTCTGGAAATTACATTTTCTAAATTTGACACCCTAACCACAACGGTTAATAACATTACTTATACATTTAAAAACAGCTTGTTGTCCTGCATTATAGCAGATGAAAAGCGCACAGCATCCTGCGAATCGAGAAAACCGATAACTATTGCAACGGTTGCAGTTAGGTTGAGTGATTTTATTTTTAAACCATGTGAAATCACCGAAGCAGACTGTAGCGATAAAAAAACACTTTTATTACCCGCTTTCTTAGAAGATTTACTTCTTGCTGATGAGCTTGGTGTAATAAAAGTGCTGCATGAAAGTATTAAGTTGTCCGCAAACAATCCGGAAAACGACGTAGCTTTTTTATCTGCATTCTTTAAACTGTTATACAAAATAGATACGATAACCAGAAACAGTATTAACAGAAAAATCGAAAAAAATAATTACTATATTAAAAAAACTGATTACATTATTGAGTCTAAATATAATCAAAAGATCACTCTACAGTCGGTTGCATCAGAGCTAAATATATCACCGATTTATTTATCGGCGATGTATAAAGACAGTAGCGGGATTAATTTTTCCGATCAGCTCCTTAGTGTCCGTATGAAGCATGCCGAAAAATTATTAATCGACCAAAATATCCCAACCTCAAAGGTTGCAGAGCTTTGCGGTTTTTGCGATGAAAGCTATTTCCGAAAAAAATTCAAGCATTTTTTCGGTATAAATATAAGGGAATATAGGAAGATTAAAAATGGACTTACACTTTACCACGAAAAACCTCAAAGAAAAAAATTTTAGCATTTTAAAACTGCATATTGATATGTTTTAGATTACTATATACCACAAGACTGTGAAAAAAGAATCACAGTCTTGTTTTTTATAGTTTTGGTTAAATTAAATACGTTGCAATAATATAACATCACCAACAAAATTCTTTTTTGGTGATATTGTTAATTTATTACCGCAAATCCGTATATCAATATTGTCATTATAAAGAGATTCGCTAATTATATATTCCCTATCTAAACAAATTTCAAGATTTTTTGCATTTTCAAGGCCGTGCGCCACAATCAAAGCTTGATTTTTATCTTCACTGTACCGCACAACTGCTTGTGTACCTGTAGGACTGTAAAAACTGCATATATCAGTTCTATAAATATAACTGTCACCATGCTTTATAACGGGAGAAACCTTTTCGTAGAATTCTTCCGCCTTAAACATTTCCTGTAGCTGTTCTTCCGACAATTCATTTATTAGTCCCGACCAGCATAATCTTCCTAAAAAGCCTTGTGAAATTATATAAGAAAATCTCTCTCTTGAATATTCAGGTTTTAGAGTACACCAAATCTGATTTTGGCGAGGAGGTGTTACATAGTGCAAATTAGCCGCAACTATAGCTCCCTCGTAACCTTCATGCGTGTCACTAGCAGACGACATAGCCGTTATATCCATCATACTTGGTTCTAACCTGCAACCGCCCGAAGCACAGTTTTCTATAATAAGGTCAGGAATTTCTTTTTTCATTTTAATAAAAAACTCTCTTACCTTTTCCATATGCAAACGCAGATTTTCGCCGCCGCTTTCCTCGCCATCAACCACAGCGCCTGGTGAAGTATTATAATCAACCTTGATATAACCAAAACCATTATCCTTTAAGAACTTTATTACTTTTTCTTCTAGATACTCGACTGCTTTTTGATTTCTAAAATCAAAGAAATTTTCGCGCCTACCGTTTATAACCTCTCCAACAATGACTCTGCCATTCTTTTTAAGTTTAAGGTCATCAAACTCTGAACCAAATGCTTTTGCAGGCGCTTCTGCACATTCAAACTCCATCCATATTCCGGGTATCATACCCTTGGCACGTATTTTATCGGTATAGGATTTCATACCGTTTGGAAATACTTTTCTATCAACTATCCAGTCTCCCGGAGCCATATACGGTTTAAACCAACCGGCATCAACAACCATATATTTTGTTTTTCCCTTGCTTAAAATATCAGCCATTTCTAACATATTATTTTCAGTAGGTTTGCCCCAGGTAGTAACAAATTCATTATAGATAATTTGCATACCTTCCTCGCCATAAGCATCTATTGCTCTATGTCTCATAGAAAGCAACCTGTTTGACAACTCGGCTATACTTCCTTTTGCTACAGATACCATAGCAGTAGGTGAAACAAAGCTTTCACCGTTTTTGACTGTTTTACTCCAATGCCCCGTCACACTATCTGCCAAACCAATTGACATAGAAACACCGTCAAGTAAACGAGTCAGTTCCATCTGCCAAGAGGCATTATGCGCAAGATATGTACCCCATATTATATTATTCTCAGTATCCTCAATAGCACAATATGGATGATATTCACGCACAGCGCGTGCTCCTACTGCGCCGAATTTAAGACTTTCAGCTGAGGTCGCCCACGCACGTTCCAACCCGAGCTCTGTAAGTGTATTTGCCAGATGTAGTCCTTCCATACACCAGCCCGCTTTAAAGCGATGAAAAACTAAATTTTTACTTCCCTCATTATCAAGACAAGGGCTTAGAGCATCCAAAGAAACACTTGTTAAATATTCCAGTTCCAGTTCCCTGCCGCTATTATTGTAAAATTCGGTATTAACCTCAAAACCGTTTTCGTTTTTATACCAACAAAGTCTATGGCGGATACCAAAACCCTCTTCGGCTTCCTCGACAGTTACAACAGTTATACTGTCTTCGCATTCTTCAAGATACTGTTCTTTAAATCTTAAAAGTGACAGCGTTTCACTGAATTTAAAACTATTTGATAACATACCCGCATTATGACTGCCAATAAGCAAGTGAACCAATGAAGAATTATTATAAACTTCATTATTTTTATTACTTAAAATATCTGCCACCTGCGAAGATGGCAATATAACCATAACAGCCCTGTTGTTGTCATTAAGTATGTAACTTACAGTCATATCTTTAAATTTATATTGATTAATTATTTTGCTCATATAATTCCCCACTTGCATTAATTAAAATTGGAAACTGATTTCCGTTTGCTAATCCCAAAAACACCTTTAGCCGAGTAAAACTCGGCTAACTATTTTATTTAATAAATGTCAAATAAAAATTCCCTTTCACTGTCAGTCAAGCTTACAGTCGTTGCTTTTAAAGAGGTTTCTAATTGCTCCTGAGTTACAGGTCCGATTTGAGCAAAAGTATTTAACTTAGAATCATTGATGAGTGCCGCAAGTACTAAAGTTGACACTGTGGTATTCTTTTTATTTGCCAATTCTTTAAGCCTTTCAAACAGCTTTAAATTATAAGCGTTTAAAAACTCTGTTTTATGGAGGTCAGGGAGATTCTCCGCACCCTTATCTTCTAAAATTGCAAATAAACCTTTTGCCTGTGCTGAAAAGCCGAACACATTCAAATCACTTTGACAGTATTTGGCATATTCATTATCATTCATCACAAATATATCATCGGGTGCAATATTTACCTTTGCAATACTGTATTGTATTTGGCTTGCAATAATCGGCTTTAATTGCTTTGAAGCAGCATAATCGTTAGCGCGCTTAATTCTGTCAAAGCTCCAGTTAGAAACACCAAGATATCTGACATCATAGCCTTTTACAGCATCATTAAGCATCTGTATCAAATCTTCCGGCTGTTGCTTTTCATCATCCTTATGAAGATAATAAATATCAATATAATCCGTGCGCAAATTTTCAAAACTTTTTTCAAGGTCTTCACGAACATCTTTATAAAACAATCTTGATTTATTAGTTTCAAGGTCATGATGTCCGCCTTTAGTGACTACAATCATTTCCTTACGGTGTCCGCAAGAATCAAGCCATTTACCAAGAGTTTTTTCACTTTTATGCTTTTCACTCGATAACCAGTTGGCATAAACACTTGCGGTATCAACAATGTTGCCGCCTGCTTCAAAAAATCTGTCAAGCAAAGCAAAGGAGGTTTTTTCATCAATTTCGGTGCCAAACAAATGACTGCCTAAGACCAGCTTACTTATGCTTAAATTCGTATTATTTAATTGTGAATAAATCATATTACTATTCCTCAAAACATATTAACATCAATAAATTACGGGATATTACGTATAATGATAACATTTTCTTTATATTTCTGCAATAAATTATTGATACATACTTGTAAATATCATTATCGCTTTCTTGACATTTTCTTTCATTGCTTTTTCGGCATCAAGCAACACATCGTGGAATTGAGAATATTCCTTATTAGAAACTGCCTCTCCACCCGCTTTTGCCATATAGGTGTAATAATTAACCTTCCTTACACCGCGCTTAATTACTTCACGGTAATCCTCTTCGCTAACACCGCTGCCGCCGTGCATAACTATAGGTACATTAATAAGACTATCAATTTTTGAAAGCCTTTCAAAATCAAGTTTTGGAGCATCCTTATAAAATCCGTGTGCTGTACCAAACGCGCAAGCAAGCGCATCAATACCTGTATCAGCTACAAACTTAACTGCTGCATCGGGGTCGGTGTAAATAGATGCGTCATTTCCGCCGCCACCCTCTCGAGCACCCATAGAACCGATTTCAGCCTCAACCGAAGCACCTGTTTTCTTAGCCTCTGCCACAGCTATTTTTGTATTAGCAACATTTTCTTCTGTAGGAAGGGTTGATCCATCATACATAACCGATGTAAAGCCTAATTCTAACCCTTTTTTAACATAGTCAAGGTCGGTACCGTGGTCAAGATGAACACAAACCGGAACTTTTGCGCGCTTTGCAAACATAAGCATTACAGGTGCAATTTCATCCATTTTGCATAATCCCATTTCTTCGTGAACCTGTGCGTGCATTATAATTACAGGCTGTCCGAGTTCCTCTGCCGCACCGATAACAGCCTTAAGACTTGTCATATTAGGTGTATTAAACGAGCCAATAGCAATCTTTTTTTCTTCTGCAATTTTAAGTATTTCTTTTAAATTAACAAGCATTTAAAACACTCCTTCAAAATCTATTTTATCTGATACAAATGTAAATTTTACAGCAGTTGTACCACTCTCATCAGGCTGTAAAAATTTAAGAGTGCCGTTTTTCCTTAAAACATCTCTGCCGTCAGGAGTGCAATTGCCGGGCTCTAAGCCTAAAACATAATCGATCTTGCCCATCATTTTCCATTCGGTAAAGCAAGGGAGGTTTGTTTTATCGTAGTCCATAATAAGACCTTTACCGATATCATTATTGAATATACCAACCTTTGCCAAGCCGTTATCTTCCAAAACATCGTAATAATAGCAACGCTCCTGATAATTAGCCTGCGGTTTTTCCATATCTAAAGCCGTATCCAAAAACTTTTCTGCATGCTTATCTCTGGCAGAAATATTATTATTAGGTATTTTAACTATACTGTTTTGGCTAAGCAATGGATAACCCATATTACAATGATAAAGTATCATATAAGGTGTTTCGGTATCAGCGAAGTTTGTGACTGTATCACATACCTCAAAACTATTATTCACATAAGAAAAACGGTAAGTTCTATCCATTACAAGCTTTCTACCGAAAATTCGAGCATCTGTAACACGCAGTTTAATAACTAACTCTTTCTCATTTTCTTCCTTACCTATAAACTCGGCAGGTATGTGTGAAATAGTTCCGTGCAAGGGCAATTCTTCACCCTCGTCAGTACAAGGAGAACCTACTGCTGTAAGACCACAGGTTGTGAAAAATCCGGAAGTAAAGGATTTCAAAAATCCTGCACCTACGCCGTCATAATACTCTGGTGCCACATAACCGCAGGGTGCAAAATAGCCCATATTATCGCCCTTAAAGCTAACACGCGAAACATCTCCCGCACGGTCAAGCGATATCCATACTTCAAGTCCTAATCCGTTACGGATATTAAGGAAATGCATTCCGTCTCCTTTGCCGTCCTGAAGTATATATTTTTCGACACCTCTTATTTGTAAAGAATTTCCAACATAATCTTTCATTATTACAACCCCTTTACAGCACCGTATAAATTAGCATATTTTTTGTAGAGTTCATTGTATATTAAAACATTTTCCGTCTTGGGCTTGAAAACCTTACGCGCAGTAGCCATTTTTGATACTGCTTTATTAAGCTCCGTAAATCCACCTACAGCAATACCAGTAAGCGCTGCTGTTCCTGCCGCACCTACCTCTTTGCAAGAAAGAGCAGTTATTTCAGTATTAAGAATATCTGCTTTTATTTGAAGCCAAACATCTGAAGTAGCTCCCCCACCCGTAGCTCTAATTTCTTCAATTTCACCTGTCAAGGTCTTCATTGTATTGAAATTCAAAAGCATTTCATATGAAGTACCCTCCATTAAGGCTTTATATAAGTCATACTTTGTAGTTTCAAGGGTGATGCCTATAAAAGCCGCCTTTGAGTCATTATCCATATAAGGAGTTGCCGCACCTGCAAAGTGAGGCAGTACAAGTATTCCTGTAGGCTTGTAGCTTACTTTATCATCAAGCACAGCGTAAACATTTTTTTGGGTTTTTTCGGCATTCTGCCATTCGAGTTCTGCAAAATTATCCCTAAACCATTTTAATGTTGCACCGCCCGTAAAGGAAAGTGCATAACACGCATACAAATTGTTTATGTAAGGTACTACCGAATAACCACCTTGATAAAAGTTAATATCAGTTGGCTTCTCCTTTAAAATAACCGGTATACACTCAACTGTACCAGTACCATCCATTGCTTGATTAGTTTCAAACACGCCAGAGCCTATCATTGCAGCCACTTGGTCGTGACAACCATTTACAATGACAATATCATAATCAATTTGGAGTTCAGTTTTAATTTTATCTGTTATATTTCCTGCAACCGTTCCCGCTTCCACAGGCTTTGACATAAGTGAAATATCTATTTGTGCGGTATCAAAAACTTCTTTTATCCAACATTTTTTCTCAATATCAAACGCACCTGTTCTGGCGGCTAGAGAATAATCTATCTGTGAATTTCCCGTCAAGGTATAGACAATAAAATCTTCTCCTAAAAGTATCCTTTTGCACTTTGAAAATATATCAGGATTATTGTTTTTATGCCACATTATTTTCGATATGCTATACATAGGGTGTGGTTTTACACCTGTAAGCAATGTCAATTTCTCTTCACCGATTTTTTCACAAAGATAGCTGCATTCTTCTTGTCCTCGCGGGTCGGTATAGAGCATAGACGGTGCTAAAATGTTATCATTTTCATCGAGCATAGCAAAGGTTTCACCAAAACTTGTAACACCCAAAGCATCTATCTTATATTCTCTTGTTGCATTTTTAAGCAAACCTAAAACTCCGCTTTTAACATCTTTGAAATCAATTTCGTGCTGACCGTTTTTATGAACAGCATTATATTCGTTATAATAGGTAGCAAGCAGTTCCGCCTTTTCATTATACAAAACGATTTTACAGCCTGTAGTACCTACATCAAGTCCACCAATTATCATACTTTACTCCTCAATACTTACAACATCATAGCCGAGGTAATATTTAAATGCTTCTTCAAGTATTGCTTTTACATGACCGTTAGCAACGGTTGTATGATGCTTAAAGCCGCCGCGTGCTAAACGGATAAGCTTATCCTGTAAATTATCAATTTTAGCTACACCACCGCAACCGAAAAACTCTTTTTCTATATTATCATCAGTAAATTCGCCCTCGCTGAAGTAAATTGTAATCTTACCGTCTTCAGTCTTACAGTTAGAGAAGGTCATCGGGAATGCGGCAATTCTGCCCTCATTTGTACCCCAACCACTGCCTGCATCGGTTTTATCAAACATTTTATGTGAGGTAACAGTTCCCTTTTCTTTCATAAGCTTTTGCGCGGTTGAGCCACAATGGAAAAGAATAACTTTATCGGGGTCATCACCATAGTTGTTGTTCCAGTCAAGACAAGCGGCAGGACCTTCTGTAGCTAAAGATAATGCACGCATAGTGATTGCAGAGCACATATCAATTTCGCAAGATGCAGTTATGCCTCTGTCATTTAATTCACTTAAAAGTACACAGGGGCATACTCTCAAATAGGTTTCCATTTCATTCCAACAACGAAGTGCAATAGCATCAAGATGATAAGTTTCTATGTATTCATCAATAACAACGCTTATTTTAGCAAGCATTATTTTTTTATCCTGTGGAACATTAGAAAAATCTGTATATTTTTCTAATACTACAATTTTATCTATTACCTTTTGGTCATCATCAGCCTTGGCTCTTACAAATTCAAAAAGCTCTGATAAATCAAAACTTTCAACATTTATACCGTGCCTCTGCATAGTAACCTCATCAAAACGCACAGTCTTAAATGCAGTAGTACGAGCACCAATACAACCAATGTTAAAACGCTTCATACCGTTTACAACGCGGCAAACCGCCGCAAAATCATGAAGATTTTGTGTGAATTCGGGTGTGAGTGGATGAACCACATGAGGTTTCATTACAGTATAAGGAACTTCATATTGCTCGAAAACATCTGTTACAGAAAATTTACCACAGTAAGCATCTCTGCGATGTGCAAAGTCCATTTTGCCAATTTCATCAGGATACGCCTGCATCAAAATAGGTACACCTGCATCCTGCAAAGCAGCAATGGCACCGTTTTCATCAACAAATATAGGCATACATAAAATTACACCATCATACTCGCCTTCATGAGATTTGAGCCACTTAGCATAAAGTCTGCCCTCATCTCTGGTTTCAACAGCACCGTAGCGTGTAGCTTCCTTATCCATAATAATATAGTCGTATCCGGCATCAGTAACAGCTTTCATCATATCCTCGCGAGCGCCCTCAATGAGCTCTGCCGGCATAAAGCCGCGGTTACCAAAGTAAAGTGCAAATGTTTGTTTTTTCATAAAAATTCTCCTTTTATAATAATATAGGTTTTTTTACATTGGGTGAGCTAAGCTCACTTATTCTTGTTTGTGGCGCTGCCCATTTTACAGCATTTTTAAGAACCTTAAGTATTTCGGGATTTTTATAGGTTGGAAATTCTTCATGTCCTGGCTGAAAATAAAAAACTTTACCGTATCCCCTGTTAAAACAGCAACCTGCCCTAAAGGCCTCTCCGCCCTCATAAGCAGCGATAAACACTAATTCATCGGGTGGCGGAATCATAAAAGGTTCACCATAAGCTTCTTCATGCTCTAACTTGATATACCTATTAATCCCCTGTGCAATAGGATGCCAAGGATCGCATACCCATAAAAATTCAAAATCGTCTTCTTCGCGCCAAGTCAAATCACAACTAGTTCCCATTAACAGTCTGAAAGGTTTTGAATGTACTGAAGAATGAAGCGAAATAAAACCCATCCCCTTAAGAATTGCATTCTGTATTCTTTTGGCAGTATCATCCGAAACCCTGTCATGAGCAACATGGCTCCACCACATCAAAACATCTGTATTTGACAAGACTTCTTCACTTAATTCTTCATTAACATTGTCAACCGTAACAGTTTTAATGTTAATTTCTTCACATTGCAATCCCTGTTTGAGCACCGTATGTATCCCATCAGGATATACAGCTTTTACCGTTTCACGCTCCTTTTCATCAATAAACTCATTGAAAATTATTAGATTTATCATCTTGTTTCCCCTAATTTGTTATTTTCTACTTTTATTTTACAAAAATGTGTAGTATAATTATAGTCATCATTATACGAAAAATAGTAAATTTGTACGGTAAGGACGAATTTTTATGACATTACAGTTTGACAATACTCAGTTAGAAACACTTATGAAATCGTTTTATATGTTATCAGGTATAAGGTTTGTACTATTCGACTCCGATTTTCACGAAATTATCGCATATCCGAAGCACAACTGTGATTTTTGTAAGTTGATGAAAGGTTGTCCAAAAACGCGCAGAAAATGCAACTATGCCGACAGACGCTCGTTTCAAGAATGTGAAAAACAAAACTCATTAATCATATACAAATGTCATGCAGGTTTGGTAGAAGCAGTAATGCCTTTACACGAAAATGAAAAAATTATCGGTTATTTGATGTTTGGTCAAATAACCGATAATCCTGATAAAAGTATCTTATATAATAAAACTGCATTATGGAAAGAAAAATATAATTTTGACACAGATATGCTAAAAAAAGGCATTGAAAACATCCCCTACCGCACCGAAGAAGAAATACATTCTGCCGCAAAAATTATGGAAGCCTGCACTTCCTATATAATCTACAAAGAACTAATCACACCTGAAAACAACAAAATTCTTGAGAACGCAAAAGCTTATATAGAAAAGCGTCTTCACCAAGACATTTCTATCGATGAGCTATGCAAAGAATTGAATGTAGGCAGAACAAAACTTTATGAAATCTTTAAAGCCGAACTCAAAATGGGAATTTCAAAGTACATTTTGCGCCGAAGGATGCATAAAGCAAAAAAACTGCTCAAAACTACCGATTTGCCAGTATCCGAAATTGCACACAGCGTGGGTTTTTCCGATTATAATTATTTTAGCCGAGTTTATAAGAAAACCTACGGTAAATCGCCTAAGCATTATAGGAAATAATTTCTGTTCGTATTTTCGCCGTTATCGGCAGGTTTATTCATTTTAAAAAATATAAAACCTCGGCTAAAATTGTAAAACTTCACATTTTTCATTGTCGGCATATTATAAACCTATTTTATTCTACATTAATCAAACATTTACAATAAGAGAACCTGAAGAGGCTTTACCCAAAACTGGCTCTCTTTTGTATAAATATATATTTAATTTTTTCACCAATACCACAAAATACTGATTTATAGTATTCCCCACACAAACCGTTCGTTATTGTTACTACTGTATGTACAGTAGATTTACTGATTTTAAAGACCTTTGCGGCGGCGCGCACGGTAGCGCCCGTATCAAGAATATACTCTCCTAATACCACCGCTCTTTGAGGCTCTATCCGACTCATACAATCAACTCCTAAAAGGACTATTAAATTGTATGAAAAATTTTCCTCTTTTATGAATTTTAAAGCAATAATATTACACAATAAAAAATGCGTGGGATACCCCACGCATTTTTATTATTTAGTCTTTTTGTACTTATAGGTCGACCAGCCCGAATAATACTTCTTGCCGTTTACTGTCTTGTAGGTGCGAACACGTACATAATAAGTCTTTTTAGCTTTGAGCTTTGTAAGGGTTGCAGAAGTTGTCTTATTCTTGCTGATTTTCTTGGTCTTTGCCGAAGTAAACTTCTTAGAAGTAGAATACTGTATCTCGTAGCCTGTGGTCTGTGAAGTTTGCTTCTTAATGCTGACTTTAAGACTCTTCTTACCTGCTGTAAGCTTGGAAACAGTTGTGCCCTTTGGATTAATCTTAAAGGAAAGCGTCTTGCTTCCTGTATAATTACCCTTAAGCTTAACAGTAACCTTGTATGTGCCTATCTTTTTAGTTGAAGATGGATAGCTTACAGTAAAATCGGTGCCTTCCTTAAGCTTTGTGCCGTTAGAAGCAGTAACCGTAACAGACGGTTTCTTATTTTTACCGTTATATGTATAACTGGTAGTTGAGAGCTTAAAGGTCTTAGCGTAATAAACCGTTTTACTTGAAATGGTTCTGTTACAGGTTGAACAGCTTACCACTATCTTACCGTTTTTACTTGTTGTAGCCTTGGTTACAGTGGTTTTATTTACGTGTTTAACCTTTGCGGTGGTTTTACTGCAGAAGCATTCCTTCCAGTGATAAGTGCCGTCCGACTTATAGCTATACTTATGATTACCAAAATCTTCCTTATAGCCGCATTCACATTCGAGCCAGTGCTCATTGTCATTAAAGCTTCTTGACAAGCCGTGACCGAAATGGTATGGAAGCTCTTGCTTACCGCAAGCACATTCACGCCAATGTTCTTCATCGGTGACTACATATTCGTATCTATGTTTTATTTTTTCGTTTCCGGCACCGCATCCGCATTCAGCCCAGTGATAATTATCATCCCATACAACACCGTTGTAAATATGCTGAATTTTATCAGTTTCCGCTCCGCAATCGCATTGCGACCAATGATAAGTGCCGTCTTTTTTGATAGTAGCAAAGTTGTGTGCCTCGACAGAAGCCTCATCCTTTGCACCGCAAATACATTCAAGGCAATGTAGCTCTTCAGTTAAGATAAAGTAAGAATCATAGTTATGCGACTTACGGCTGTTTGCCTTTTCGTAACCGCAATCAAAACATTCTTCATAATGCTCATTTCCTGCGTTTAGCAAACGGAAATCATGCTCAGCATAGGTGCTTTCATCCATAACTCCGCAAGAGCACTCTTTCCAGTGAGCATTTTCGTCTTTGCAGTCCTCGGTATATGTATGTGCCGCTCTCGACATCTCTTTACCGCAGTAGCATTCATACCAATGCTCTGTTTCATCGGTGTAAAGATTTCCAGAGGTATGTGCTTCTACAGTGTTTACGTTTACCAAACCACAAGCGCATTCCTTCCAGTGATTATTATCATCCTTATTATCTTTTTCAAACGTATGGCTTTCGGTAGCGGTAGCTTTTCCGCAAGAACACTCTTTCCAGTGGTTGAATTCATTGTTTTTAACAATAGAGAAATTATGCGCTACTGCCGTATCCTTAACACCGCAAGTACATTCGTTCCAGTGATTAAGCTCATCACTTTTTGGTATATTGAAATTATGCTTTACAGTACCATATTCCTTACCGCAGGCACACTCATCCCAGTGGTATTGCTCATTAGTTTTCGGCAATTCAAAATTATGTGTCTGCTTTTCGCCAGCCTTGCCGCATATACATTGATTCCAGTGATGTGTATCGTCATAGCAAGGGTCGGTAAAGGTATGTGCGATTTTCTCACTCTCATCACCGCAGGCACATTCATACCAGTGGTATGTTTCGTCTGTTCTCAAAGAAGTATGGTCATGGAAAGCAATATCAGCCTTGGCACCGCAATCGCACTCGTTCCAGTGGCTATTTACATCCTTTTCAGGTGTATCAAAGCTGTGCGCTTCTGTAGCGTGATTGTATCCGCAAATACAAATATCCCAGTGGCCGTCGGTATTATAATCTCTACTGTCACGGGTATGCTCTGCCTCTTCTGTAGCGTAACCGCAGTCACATTCTTTCCAGTGGTAAGTGTCGTTTTTCTTATAATCGCCAAGTGCGTGATATTTATGGGTTTGTTCATCAGAAGCACCGCACTCACACTCCATCCAATGCTCTGTATCATTATAGTTACCGATTACATATTTGTGATCATAGGTAGGATCAATAGTCTGACCCGATTCAACCAATTCACCGCAAACGGTACAATGATTATCGCCTGTATAGCCGTATTCAGCACAAGTAGGAACCTTAGCGTTTCTTATATCACCCTTAGTGTGCGAAGCCTTAATAACCTCGCCCGATTCCATAAATTGTTCACAGCCTGTGCAATACCTATCGCCTGTGTAGCCGTCTTCAGTACAGGTGGCGTCATACGCACCGCGGATATCTGCTTTATTATGTTCGCCTGTAGACTCGGTGTAGTCGCCGCATTCCATTAAAACATCGCAATCGGCACAATATAAATCACCTGTGTAACCGCCGTTAGCACAGTCGGCTTCTACAATATCTCTGCGGGTGTCCTCTGGGGTGTGCTCCTTATAGGTTTCACTTCCCCAAACAACCTGACATTCGCATTTTGTGCAATATGCATCGCCCGAATAACCCGGTGCATCACATTTTGCTTCACGGAAGCCCTGTAATTCACCCTCGGTGTGTCCCATTTCGATAGCTTCGCCGTACTGTAACACCTGACCGCAAGCGAGACAGATTTCATCACCTGTGTAGCCATCTATCCAGCAATCCTTTTCCAAAACGCCTACAAGCTTTTTATCGCTGTGCGAACAGGTTTCTTGCGTTTCGATATATACTATCTCAGCCTGAGAGAACATTTCATTGCCGATATCCACAATATCAATTTTAGCAAAATCCTCAGCGCTTCCTATAAAGTATATACCCTTTAGGTCGTAGCACTCGCAAAAAACATTATCTTCAATAGTCTTTAAAGTATTGCTAAATGTAATATATTCAAGTGATGAATACATAAATGCCGAACAACCTATTTTTTCCACACCCGACGGGATTACAATATGTTTAATGTTAGTACAGCCAAAGGAGGAGTTATTAATTTCCTCTAAAGAGTCGGGTAAATTGATATAAGTCAATTTGTAGCAATTTGAAAAGGCACTTTCGCCAATACTTAAAAGTCCGCTTGGTAAAACAACCTTTTTAAGATATTGCGCACCCGAAAAAGCATACTCACCGATAATTGTTACGCCGTCAGGTACTGTATATTCTGTGGTCTCATCACCTGCAGCGTAATAATAAAGCTTGGTTTTATCAGCCGAGAATAAAACGCCGTCAACAAGGCAGAAAAATTCATTTTCTTCGCTTAAGTAGAATTTTTCCATTTGATTAGAGCCGAAAACGCCCCTACCTAACTCCTCAAGACTTTGCGGGAAGGTGAATTCGTGCATATTATAGCAACTCTGAAAAGCGTAATTGCCAATTCGCTTAACCGTATTTGGAAGCTGAATCGAAGTTATATTAGAACCACTTTCAAACGCGTGGCCGCAAATCTCGGTAACTGTTCTGCCTGCTAAGGTTTCGGGAACTATAACCTCGGTATCGTCACCAACATAGCTTTTAATAGCAACTGTATTATTGGCTCTTGGCTCGACAATGTAGTCCTCATTTTCAAGCATAATAGGCTCGGAAACCTCAACATCAAGGCTTACCTTTTTGCCCATATAACCAATAGTTACTGTGTTAAAGCCGACTGTCCAAGGATTGATAGTTTGGTCAACCCAAACGCTGACATCTTCATTATCTTTAGCGCTTATTATCTCACTTGTATCGCCCTTATAATTCACCTTTAATTTAAGAAATTCCTTCAAGTATTCAGCATAGTAATAGAAATATGGTACATCCTGTCCTAATTCCTCATCCCGGTATGAGCTCCAATTTCCGTTATTTTCATCCTCAAACACAAATGCATAATCGGACTCATAAACTTCAATTGATTCAACAGGGTTTTCCTTTATAACAACAGGAGCGTAAACAGTAATTCCCTTATAATGAATTTTTATAAAGTTTTCCTTGTCCTTGCTCCAAGGGTTTGCATATTGGTCGTCGCCATAGATAATGCCTGTCAATTCACCATTATCATCCCAATAACCCAAGGTTTCGGTAGTGTCATCGATATAGGTAATAACATATTCCGCCGATGCAACTATATCCCACGTACTATATATAAAATTATATTCATTCTGTTGGGTTACATCGTTAAAATATTCCTCCCAACCGCCATATTTTTCGTCATACTCTAAAATCTCGTCATTTAGGAGCTTAACAGTGATATTCTTAATTGGCGTAGCAACAATTGTAACAGGAACATTTATAGTTTTACCCATAAATTTAACGGGCAAATAATTTTCGGCATCCTTATAGAAATGATTTACATCTTGAATATCACTATATTGTAAGCCATTCTCTCCGTCATAGGTTATTTCTTCCCAAGAGTCGTCATTATAAGTAACCTTAAGCTTTAAGCCCCCGTACATCTTATCCCAGACACGGTAGTAGAAATATTCTCGGTCGGTTTCTTCACCGTCTTCATACTCGTTTGCCCAACTACCCACAGACTCATCATTTTCAATAAATGTGAGCGGATTTTCAATAATTTCAATTTCTTTTACGGGACTTTCTATAATGTTTACATTATAAATTACCGACTTACCCATATAACTAAAGGTTATGGGGTTTTCTCCGCCTACAGTCCAGCTTTCTTCTTCCTGCCTGTTTAAAGCGGTTATACCATTTTCATTACCGTTTTCATCATAATAAGGGATAGTTTCGGTTTCACCGCCGGTATACTCTACCTCGAACTTAATTTTCCAGAGTAACTCGCTTATATCATATCGGAAATAATCCTCATCACACTCTAATTCGCTATTCCAACGTGTATCCCAGCTACCGTGAGACAAATCTTCTTTAATAAAATTATACTCAAACGGTACAATGCTTATAGATTTAACGGGGCTTTCTTCTACAACCGCATTATAAACAACCTCTTTGCCCTTATAGCCAAAGGTTATTTCGTTAGCACCGCCAACTGTCCACGGCTGTGAAGCTTGGTCGCAATAATAACCAAAGCCATTTTCTCTACCGTCTTCATTGTAATAAGGGATAGTTTCAGTTTCACCGCCGATATACTCTACCTCGAACTTAATTTTCCAGAGCAACTCGCTTATATCATATCGGAAATAATCCTCGTCACACTCTAATTCGCTATTCCAATATGTATCCCAGTAGCCGTGAGATACATCTTCTTTAATAAAATTATACTCAAACGGAACAATGCTTATTGACTTTATTGGGCTTTCCTCTATAACGGCATTGTAAACTGTCTGCTTGCCCATATAAGTAAAGGTTATGGGGTTTTCGCCGCCTACTGTCCAGCTCTTTTCGTCTTGATTTGTAGACGCAGATATGCCGTTTTGGCTGCCATCCCCATTGTAATAAGGGATAGTTTCAGTTTCACCATCGGTATACTCTATCTTAAACGAAACGTTCCAAAGCAAATTGTCAATATGATAGCAGAAATAACGCTCTTGTGTTTGCAAAATATCATTCCAACGCGTATCCCAACTACCGTATGTCAAATCTTTTTCTATAAATTTATAATCAAACGGAACAATGCTTATAGATTTAACGGGGCTTTCCTCTATAACCGCGTTATAAACAACCTGTTTACCCTTATAAGTAAAGGTTATAGCATTTTCGCCGCCTACTGTCCACGGATTTTGATATTGGTCGGTATACCAATCAAAGCCGTTATTCTCGCCATTTTCATTCCAAAAAGGAATAATTTCACTTCCACCCTCAAGGTATTCAACCTCGAAGCTGATATTGTTAAGCACATTCCAAGCTTCATACCAGAAATAAGTCTGATTCGAACCTGTTTCGTTATCCCAACGCTCTTGCCAATATCCTGCAGACACGTCCTCTTTAATAAATTTATAATCGCAGGAATGAACCTTTATGGATTTTACAGGGCTTGGTATAATTTCTATCGAAATTGTATCACTTTTTCCTCGGTAGGTAATGGTTAATTCATTTTCACCGTCAGGTGTCCAAGGCTTTGAATATTGGTCATCCCCTAAAACTATACCGGTTGGATTACCATTTTCATCATAATAACCGATTATTTCCTCATCGCCATTCTCATAGGTCACCTTTATCTTAAGTGCGTTATTAATTGCACTGGTACGGTAAATCCAAATTCTTTCTTCGCGGACCCATTCCCAATAGCCTTGGTCTGCGTCACCCTCGTTATAGGCAAAATCGCACTCGGAAACCTCGATTTTCTCAACCAAAGATTTATTGATTTTAACATTTACGCTTTTTCTTGCGCCCTTGTATAAAATAACCGCCTCGTTATCGCCGTCGGGCACAAAGGATTTAACACGCTGATCATCCACAATAAAAAAGTTTTCGTTATAATCAACATCTTCAAAGCTGCCGTCGGTATAAGTAACCTTAAGCTTTACCGATTGTAGCTTTTGGTCCAAGCTATAATAAAAGCTTTTTTGTCTTTTACCGTCTTCGCCCTCTATATCTATCCACCCGCCGTAGTTACCGTCATACTCTTCATATTCAAAAACCTCGGGATTTAAAACATCTATAGATGCAACGTTACACTTATTCAAGGTAGCATTAGTAGTTACAGTTGCACCCTTATAGCTGATAACAATTTCATTATTTCCGCCGTACACCCATTCCTTTTGCTCTTGAAAATCCGTATATGTAATACCTGTGTTTTCAAGGTTTTCATCATAATAGCTTATAATTTCTTCTCTGTCATCACCATAAGTTACCTTGATTTTAATTGAGCTTAATCTTCTATAAGTTTCATAATAGAAAAAATACGAGTCGATTGTCATTTGCGAATAAGGCTTGGGCTGCCAATAACCGCTATTAGAGTTATACTCATCAAAAACAAAATCACTTTCAAGCAGTTCTATACTTTCAACAGGTGATGGATTTAAGGTAACATCAACTTTGCCTGCTACACCGTCACAATAAAATACAGCCTCATTATCGGAGCCTAATTTCCACTCGTCATCAGCTGATTTTACATAGTCAAATACTACATAAAAACCCGCCTTATCCGCTTCACTAAAGGTGTATTCATTAACTTCTCCGCTTTTAAGGGTTACCTTTAATTTTCCGTTCTTTGAAGCAAGATCATCAATATAATAGCAAAAATACTTTCTATCACTGCCATCTAATGTCCAGTTACCGTAATCGCTATCGTGCTGGATAATCTCAATTTCATTGCCGATATACTCAACACTTGAAACCTTTGACAAAGAAACATTAACATCATAGGTACCCTCTTCGTAAGAGTTTACATTCAAATAATATGTTTGTCCCTCGGTTAAAAGCGTTCCTACCTTAAAATCATACTCACCTTGACGGATATCGTCGCCCTCTGCAATTAATGCGTCATCTGCGTCATACAGTTCTACATACGGGTCAGCCTCTTGACCGTTGGTAGAGTAGAACACATACGCATCGGTTTTAGGTGCAACAAAAGCAAACCTTTTAGCACCCTCAACCGTTACAGGAGTATCCAAGGTTAACACATCCGCCGTTTGTGTTTGGTCAGCATGTGCTGTAAGATTAACGGTAAACATTGTAGCCACCATTAATACTGCAAGAAATACAGCCATAGCCTTTTTAATAAGCTTTGACATTTTTATTCCCCCTTAACCTAAAGTTTTTATAAACAATTAAAATCCTAATAAAGCACTTCCGCTTTCAAGTAAGTCTTCACGCTTTTTATTAGCCTCGGCCTCGGTAGCGCCTACAGCGTTTACATAAATTTTAATCTTAGGCTCTGTACCGGAGGGACGGACAATTATTGTACTGCCGTCCAAAAGCCCGAAAGAAAGCACATCTGCCTTTGGAAGATTGATAACCTCTTCTTTGCCTGTTTCAAAATTCACACAAAGCGAAGCCTTATAGTCCTTATATTCGCCTACCGCAATACCACAAATTTCCTTTGGTGTATCGGTACGAAGACCTGACATAATGCCCTTGATTTTAGCCATACCGCTTTGTCCCTCACAGGCAAAGCTTTTCTGAACACAAAGGCAGTAGCCGTACTTCTCATAAATATCATTTAACACAGTTATTAAATCCTTACCCTGTGCTTTATAATAAGCGGTCATTTCACAAATAAGCATTGAAGCGTTAACAGCGTCCTTATCGCGAACATATCCGCGGGACAAATATCCGTAGCTTTCTTCAAAGCCCAAGATATAACGGTCAGCCTCGCCGTCCTTTTCGAGTAAAGCAATCTGCTCACCTATAAACTTAAAGCCTGTCAGCACATCACGCATTTCACAGCCGTAATCACTTGCAATTTTTTTGCAAATTTCGGTAGTAACAATGGTCTTAACACCTACAGGATTTTTAGGCAGTGTGCTGTTTTGCTTTTTGCATTTTAATATGTATTCTAAAAGCAGTACGCCAACCTCGTTGCCTGTGAACAGACGGTAATCGTCACCGCAAGGTACCGCAATGCCTACGCGGTCACAGTCAGGGTCGGTAGCAAAAAGTATATCGGGCTTAACTGTCTTTGCAAGCTCTAACGCACAAGCAAAAGCCTCTTTAATTTCGGGGTTAGGATAAGGCGCTGTGGGGAAATTTCCGTCGGGCTCCTCCTGCTCGGTTACTACCGTAAGATTAGTAACACCTATTCTTTTGAGTATTTCTCTTACAGGCTTATTACCGCTGCCGTGAAGCGGAGAATAAATAACATTAAGCTGACTTAAATCAAGCTGTGGATTAATTCGGCACTTTTCAACCTCTGCTAAATAGCTTTCAATTACCTCTTCGCTTATGTATTCAATCTTACCCTCGGCTAAAGCGGTATCAAAATCCATACGTTTTACACCGTCGAAAATATCTACCTTGTTCATAATATCAAGCACATAATCCGAAGCCTCAGGGCTTAGCTGACTTCCGTCAGGTCCGTAAGCCTTGTAACCGTTATATTTTGCAGGGTTGTGGCTTGCAGTTATAACCACACCTGCATCACATTTAAGGTGCCTTACCGCAAATGATAACATCGGTACGGGTGCAAGCTCCTTATATATGTAAACCTTAACGCCGTTTGCCGCAAGAATTTCGGCTGTGTATTTTGCAAATGTATCTGATTTAATACGGCTGTCATACGCAATTGCAACAGTACCGTTTTCAGTAATAGAATTTACATACGCCGCAAGTCCCTGTGTAGCCTTACCGACAGTATAAATATTCATACGGTTGGTACCTGCGCCTATAACACCGCGAAGACCTGCTGTGCCAAATTCCAAGTCCTTATAAAAAGCATCGTTTATATCCTCTTCGCTCATAATCTCAAGCTCTTTTACAAGGTCAATATCAGCCACAGCTTTTTGCTTCCAGAGTTTATACTTTTCAAATACCATAACAACACCTCAATAATTTTTTACCTAATTTAATTTTACCATATTTCTGGAATAAATCAATATAAAACATTCCAAAAAAATAAAATCTCTTACGGTATATGCACCGTAAGAGATTTTTATTACTTTAAAGTAAACTAAAGTTTACAACAAGTGCCGCAAATACAATTGACACCATTGATAAAAGCTTAATTAGAATATTGATTGCAGGACCCGAAGTATCTTTAAAGGGGTCGCCTACGGTATCGCCCACAACAGCCGCCTTGTGCTGTTCGCTGCCCTTACCGCCGTGAACACCCGATTCAATATACTTCTTAGCGTTATCCCACGCACCGCCTGAGTTTGACATAAATATTGCAAGTAAGAAGCCGCTTGCTGTAGCGCCTGCAAGCATACCTACAACACCTGTTACACCCAAAATCATACCTACAGCTATAGGTGTTACTATAGCAACCACTGTGGGAAGCACCATTTCTTTAAGGCTTGCCTTTGTGCAAAGGTCAACACACTTTGCATAATCGGGGTCTGCTTCGCCCTCCATAATGCCTTTAATTTCTCTGAATTGACGGCGAACCTCTACCACAACAGACTGTGCTGCCTTACCTACAGATTCCATTGTAAGCGCCGCAAATACAAACGGTAAGCAAGCGCCCACAAACAAGCCTATAAGCACGGTAGGATTCATAAGGTCGAACGAAGTAACAGTACCGCCAACCTCTTTAACCTTGTCTATGTAAGAAGCCATAAGTGCCAAGGCTGTAAGCGCCGCAGAGCCTATTGCAAATCCCTTACCTGTAGCCGCAGTTGTATTACCTAAAGCATCAAGCGCGTCGGTACGCTCACGTACCTCAGGCTCAAGACCTGACATTTGCGCTATACCGCCTGCATTATCAGCAACAGGGCCGTAAGCATCTGTAGCGAGGGTAATACCCAAGGTAGAAAGCATACCTACAGCCGCTAAAGCAATACCATAAAGACCGAAGTTAGCACCGTTGGCTCCAAAGCCGCCTGCTGTAGCATAAGCTACCAATACACAAACCGCAATTATAACTATCGGAAGAGCGGTTGAAAGCATACCCAAGGACAGACCGCCTATAATAATTGTAGCTGAGCCCGTTTCGCTCTTTTCAGCAAGCTTACGTGTAGGTTTATAGGATTCGCTTGTGAAAAGCTCGGTAGACTGACCTATAAGCACACCCGCCGCAAGACCTGCTATTGTTGAAAAATAGAAACCGATATTTTCTTTACCTAATATAAAATAAATTAGGGGGAATGCCAAAACCGCGATAACTACTGCGCTGAAATTGGTGCCGCGGCTTAAAGACTTTAATAAACCTTTTTGGCTTACGCCCTCTTTAGTGCGAACAAGGAAAGTACCTATTACAGAACAAACTATACCGATTGCTGCCATTAACATTGGAATTGCCATAGCATTAAAATTACCGAATGCCGCAACACCCAAAGCCGACGCGGAAATTATTGCGCCTACATAAGACTCATAAAGGTCGGCGCCCATACCCGCAACGTCACCTACGTTATCGCCTACATTATCCGCAATAACAGCGGGGTTACGCGGGTCATCTTCGGGGATACCGGCTTCAACCTTACCAACCAAGTCTGCACCGACGTCAGCCGCCTTAGTGAAAACACCGCCGCCCACACGTGCAAACAGAGCCATTGATGAAGCGCCCATACCAAAGGTAAGCATTGCGCTTGTAATCTGGGTTGCGTTACAGCCGAATACAAACTTCAAAAGTCCAAACCAGATTGAAATATCCAAAAGACCTAAGCCAACTACGGTAAAGCCCATAACCGAGCCTGCCGAAAAGGCGATACGAAGACCGTTATTAAGACCGCTTCTGCAAGCGTTTGCAGTTCTGCTATTAGCGGCAGTGGCAATTTTCATACCAACATATCCCGATAAAGCTGAGAAAAATCCGCCTGTAACAAAAGCAAACGGCACATACCAAGTGAGCATTTTAGCCGCAGCCATAGCGATAAGAATAACGAACATACACGCGAAGAAAATTATAACAACCTTATACTGTCTTTTTAAATATGCATTCGCGCCCGAACGTATAGCGGAAGCTATTTTCTTCATTTTGTCAGTACCCTCTGAGAACTTTAAGACACGATTTGCAGTGATTATTGCATAAAGCAAAGCGCACAAAGCACCCACAAAGGTAGCAATTACTAAAATTACTTCTAATTTCATTCTTTCACTCCTAAAAAATCGTATATAGTATATATTATAAAGGGTCAAAAGCCCGAATTGTTTTTGAGATAATTTTCTCTTCCAATCCTATAAAGATTATTACCAAAGCAGTCAACTATAACCGTAAGCGGCATATCCTCTACATAAAGCTTTCTTAAAGCCTCAGCGCCTAAGTCTTCGTAAGCTACTGCCTCGTTAGACTTAACACACTTAGACAAAAGCGCGCCTGCACCGCCGATAGCACCAAAATAAACACATTTGTATTCTTTTATTGCCTCTATAACCTCGGCATTGCGTTCGCCCTTGCCAATCATTCCGCGAACACCCTTTTGCATAAGGGTAGGCGCATAGGCATCCATTCTGCCGGAGGTTGTAGGCCCTGCCGAGCCGATTATATGTCCGTCCCTTTGCGGCGTAGGACCAACGTAATAAATAACGCTATCCTTTGCATCAAAGGGTAACTTTTCACCCCTTGCTAGCGCCTCGCACATTCTTTTATGCCCTGCATCACGCGAGGTATAAATATACCCCGAAAGCAGAACGCTATCGCCCGCCTTTAAAGAGAGTGCCGTTTCTTCTGTTAAAGGTAAATTTATTTTTTTCATATTAAATCACCCTTGTTTTATGGCGTGTAACGTGGCAGTTTATATTAACCGCACAAGGCATTCCCGCAATATGAGTGGGCATTGTTTCAATGTTAACCGAAAGGGCTGTTGTCCTACCGCCAAAGCCCTGTGGGCCTATACCTGTGCTATTGATTTTTTCTAACAGCTCATTTTCCAAGGCGGCATAAAACTCCTCACCGTTTTGGCTGTCAACAGGGCGCAAAAGCGCCTTCTTAGCGAGCAGTGCGCACTTATCAAAAGTGCCGCCGATACCTATGCCTACCACCATTGGCGGACAAGGATTAGGACCTGCTTCTTCTATAACCTTTAAAACAAAATCCTTAATACCCTCTACCCCGTCGGACGGTTTGAGCATTTTTATCTGGCTCATATTCTCACTGCCAAAGCCTTTAGGCGCTACTGTGATTTTAACCTTATCTCCAAAAACTATCTCTGTATAAATCATAGCAGGTGTGTTGTCCCCTGTATTTCCCCTAAGCACAGGGTCTTTAACAACAGATTTTCGCAAACAGCCGTTTATGTAACCGCGGCGGACACCCTCATTCACGGCATCGGTAAGGCTACCGCCCGTAAAATGCACATCCTGACCTATTTCCAGAAAAACGCATGCCATTCCCGTGTCCTGACAAATGGGGATTCCCTCCCCCTTTGCTATCTCAAAATTCTTTATGATATTTGAAAGCACGTTTTTAGCAACCGGACTGTCTTCTTTTTCATAATTATCAATTATTGAACACTTTATATCCTCGGGCAAATAGAGATTTGCCTCTATGCAAAGCGTTTCTATAGCCTCTGTTATTTCGCTTACATTTATTGTACGCATAACAAAATCCTTTACAAAATATTAAAAATTGATAAGTATTAACGAGTATTATAACACATCGTTATAAATTTCACAATACATTTTTGTTTACATTCCAAATTTTAGGCGAGTTTACAAAAAGGACAGCAAAAACGCTGTTCTTTTTATACAATCAGTCAATTTGCTTTATTTTTTCTTTTAACGGAGAGTTTCCCGTAATACGTTTGAAGACTGTACTAAAGTAGTTAGGGTCTTCAAAGCCGAGCATTAACGCGGTTTCTTTAACCGAGCAACCCTTTTCTAAAAGAATTTTGGCGTTTTTAATCTTTAAGCGGTTAAAAAACTCCATTACACCTATGCCTGCATATTTAGCAAAGGTTTTTTGCACACCCACCGCACTCATATTACAAAGTGTAGCAATTTCCTTAACAGTAAGCCTTTTAGACAGATTTTGATTTAAAAGCTGTACTATGTACAAATAATTCCTTGCTGATGCGGTTTTAAGCACATAATCCTCCGAAACGCTTTCGTGCAGATTGAGTATAAACAGCTCTAAGCGTTTTACAAAACGCATTGCGCGGTTGAGGTCGTACTTCAAGCCGTCAAAATGAATAACATCCTTAAAATAAAAATACTTATTCGCAAGACGGCAAAGCTCGTACACCTCACTCAAATCTTCAATTTGGTATACCTTATTTTGTAGCTGAGGCATATTTTTAGCTTCAAAAGTGAAAATGGCAAATTCCGTTCCGCACTCCTGTGTACAGCTTATATTATGAAACTGCATAGGGTTATGGACTATAGCCTGTCCTTTTTCAAGCACAAAAACCTGCTCATCCGCAGCCGCGAGCAATTTTCCTTCCAATACACATACAATTTCCCAAAAATCGTGGTTTTCACCTACAAAATGAAAGCCTTTTTCACGGGTTGCCGAAAACCCCGTATAAAGCGAGGTAATACGAAAGCCTTTATCTACTTTTTGAAACTCATACATAACATTCACCGTTTATACAAAATCAAAGATGATTTATTCTATTTGATATGTATTTTAATACATTTTTTTGCTAAAATCAAGATAAATAGAAAAATACAGTTTTCGGGTGAAAAAGATGAAGCAACTAACCGCAATAATAATTGGTGCTGGAAGCAGAGGAAAAATTTATACCGAGGGTTTTGCCAGAATGCCGCAAAAATTCAAGGTTGTAGGCGTAGCAGACCCCATTAAAAAACGCAGAAACGATATAAAGCTCACCCAGAATATAGAAGATAAATATTGTGTTAAAAGCTGGCAGGAAATACTCTCTATCCCTAAGTTTGCCGATATTGCAGTTATTGCCACAATGGACCAACAGCATTTAGAGCCAGCCCTTAAAGCATTGGAAGCAGGCTATGACCTTTTGCTCGAAAAACCAGTTGCCCCCACCGCCGAGGAATGTGCGGCGATATACAAAAAGGCTAAAGAATTAGGCAGAAAGGTTTTAGTATGCCACGTTTTAAGATACACAAGCTTTTTCAGCAGTATTAAAAAGCTGATTGACGACGGTATCCTTGGGGATATTATTACCATAGAGCATACCGAAGCCGTAGGAAATATCCACCAAAGCCACAGCTATGTACGCGGTCTTTGGCGCGACAGTGAAAGCAGCTCCTTTATGTTACTTGCAAAATGCTGTCACGACCTTGATATTCTGCAGTGGCTTATAGGCAAGGACTGTAAAAAAATTCAATCCTTCGGCTCGCTTACCTATTTTAAAGAGGAAAACGCCCCCAAAGGCGCACCGCAAAGGTGTACCGACGGCTGTCCCCACGCTGAGAGCTGTTATTACAACGCTATAAAGCTTTACTATGACGATAAGGAAAATGATTGGTTCAGACGTGCTGCCACAAAACGCCCTAATCCCACCGACGAAGATGTAATGGAGGCACTTAAAACAGGCGAATACGGACGTTGCGTTTTTAAATGCGATAACAATGTTGTAGACCACCAAACCGTTAATATGGAATTTGAGGGCGGCATTACTGCTACGCTTACAATGGCGGCATTCAACCGCGGCGGACGTTATATTCGTATTATGGGCACCAAGGGTGAGCTTATGGCAGATATGCGCGCCGATGCAGACAAGGCATTCCATTTTTATGACTTTGCAACCCGCGAGTTCCGTTATTTAAAGGTTGATTTGCCCATTCAGGACGACAGCATTGTATCAGGTCACGGCGGCGGCGATGACGGAATTTTAATTTCGCTTTACGATTACATAACCAATAAAATCGACGCCCAAAACCTAAGTGAAATCGGAATTTCCTGTAAAAACCACCTGCTCGCTTTCGCCGCAGAAGAAGCAAGACTTACAAATACAGTAGTTGATGTCACCGATTACCAAAAAAAATATATGCAAAATTAATCCCTTGGCTTTTTTAATTTTTTTAGAAGAAAGGTTGATTTTATGAAAAACAAAATCTACAAATCCCTTAGCATCACCCTTGCAATTTGTCTGCTTTTATCTTGTTGTGCAATAAGCCTTACAGCTTCAGCACAGAGCACTGCGCCTACATATTACATAAGCGCCGTAACCGGTGACAATAGTTATGACGGCTCAGAAAAAGCTCCGCTAAAAACAATTGGCGGTGCACTTACCAAGGCTGTATCCGATGCCAATACAAACGGTTATAACACTGAAGTCAATACCGTTTATTTTAAGGTTTTAGATGCATATAACGGAAGCTCCGCCAATCTTGTTGACTACAGCGATGCTTCAGGAATAAAATTTAATTTTAATCTTAATATTTCTTCTGCTACAAGCGGTGCTGCTATAGGTAAAGATGACACTGTAAAGGATTCTACAACCTTTGGCGGCTCAATAACCTTGGAAAACATTGAATTTCATGTATATAAATTCGACCAGATATATCTTAACGGCAATGATTTTATTATTGGTGATAATGTAAACTTTAAAATGTCAACGGTAGCCGTTTCTTCTGCGCAGACCTATTTCTGCTTAGGCGGTTCGAGTACTCTTGCAACAACCCCATACGATACCCAAAACATAAAAATCGTAGGTAGCGACATGCGTGGCTTTACTTTCTTTTGTTTAGGTGGTGGCAGAACTGCAAACTATGACGGCGATTTAAATTTAACCTATAATTCTCCCAACAACTCTCAAGAAATTAGATTAGGTACAGTAAACAGCACTTATGCTTCTAATTATAACGGTAATGTAAATCTCGATTTTCAAGCTGCAAAAAGCATTACTATAATACCTAAAAACACCATTAAATTTGGTGACAGCTCTGCATTCCAGATTATCAATTCCACAGGTAATACAGTTAATTATTCTGCGCTTGAAACCACATTAGCTGATGTTCCGACATATGTTATCACCAACAACACCGACGTTAAGGATTTACTTACCTTCACCGAAACTGCAGGTACATACAAGATTAAAAACGATTATAAAGTTATTGCCACTCCTGTAAGTGACGGCGAGGCTATCCCCTCGGAAAACGGCAAGCTAGTTCTTAAAAACGCCGGTGAATACACCTTGACTATTGAAGAGGGCTATGACGTAAATAATGATGGCAGATATGACATTTGCGACCTTGTTTATACCGACTCGCTTGTGGGCAAAACCTCTGCTGATGCAGATTATAACAGCGTTGCCGACAAGGACAATGACGGTGATATTGATACCACAGACATTGCTATTGTTAAAAACGAATTATTAACAGGCAAATTATACGGCACCGATACCGAATATGATAAAATTATAACCGCTTAAACTATCACAATTTTCCCTTCTTTCAAATATAAAGACAAAGCCGCCCGCTTTTTTCAAGCGGACGGCTTTGTTATAAAAAAACTATAAACCTAATTCTTCTTTAATTTCTGCTACGGCTTCGCGCTCGTCAAAATGGTATTTTACACCCTTGCGCTCTTGGTAAGTTTGATGTCCCTTTCCTAAAAGAACAATCATATCACCCTTCTGGGCATTTTCAATACAATACTTTATAGCTTCCTTACGGTCATCAATCTCAATATACTTACCATTTGATTTTGCAAGACCTATTTTAATATCGTCATTAATCTGTCTTAAATCCTCATCACGCGGATTATCTTCGGTAAGCACGCATAAATCTGCCATTGCTCCCGTAACCTCACCCATATCGTAACGGCGAAGCCTTGAACGGTTACCGCCGCCGCCGTAAACACATATAAGACGGTTGGGCTTGTATTCAAGCAATGTAGTCAGCACACTCTTAGTGCTTACTTCATTATGGGCATAATCGATTATAACCGAAAAATCATCACTACAAGGAACAATTTCCACCCTGCCTTTTACCTTAACCTCAATAAGCCCCTTTAAAATATCCTCGGTTTTCACGCCTAAAAGCGCGCAACAAAGAATAGTTACAAGGCTGTTGTAAACCGAGAAAAGACCAGGGGTGTATATAGTAACAGCGGTGTCTGCCTTACCCTTTACATTAAAGCGCATACCAAGCTTGGCGCCGTCCCTTATAAACTCAATATTCTCCGCCTTTAAATCGGCATCCGCTTTTGCAGAATAGGTTAGCACCTTACAGGTGTGCCCCTTTAAAACCTCTTGACTGTGCTCGTCATCAGCATTAACAATTGCGGTCTTACACTGACGGAAAAGCCTACTCTTACATTCGGTATACTCTTCAAAGCTTTCATGCTCGTTAGGGCCGATATGGTCGGGTGAAAGGTTTGTGAAAATACCGTAATCAAACTCAATCCCTAAAGTGCGGTCAAGCTTGAGCCCTTGGGAAGAAACCTCCATAACAGCATATTTACAGCCCTTATCAACCATAGTCCTGAATATTTTATGAAGCTCGTAAGACTCGGGTGTAGTGTTTTTTGTAGGCAGCTTTTGGTCACCGATTAAAACACCCGTTGTGCCTATAAGCCCTGCCTTAAATCCCGCGCTTTCAAGCACGCTTTTTATCATATAAGTAGTAGTGGTCTTACCCTTAGTACCCGTAAGACCGATTGTTACAAGCTCTTTTGCAGGGTTGCCGAAAAACTGTGCCGACATAAGCGCCAAGGCTTTACGCGAAGACGCAACCTTAATTACTGCTACATTTTCGGGAATATTTTCTACTTCCCTTTCAACAACCACCGCCACGGCGCCTTTTTCTACCGCGTCGGTAATAAAGCTGTGTCCGTCAACAACCGCTCCCACCATACAAACAAACACGCAACCTACAGTGAGCTTGCGTGAGTCGTATATAATATCGGTGATTTCAGCATCAAGTGCACCTTGTAGAAGAGTGCACTCAGTATTTTTTAAAATCTCTGCGAGTTTCATTTTAATCTCCTAAATGAGTAATATCGATTTCACCTTCAAAAACATTGTGGCTTTCACCCGTCATAAACATATCGCCTGTCTTTTCATCCCACTCGATTAAAAGCGGTCCGCCGATTTGTTCTACCGTGACAGTGCGGTCACACCTACCCGTAAGCACACCTGCCACAACAGCCGTAGCACAGCCTGTACCACAACCGATAGTTTCCCCTGTGCCGCGTTCCCACTCGCGGATTTTTATATAATCGCGGCTTATAAGCTGCGCAAAGGTGACATTTGTTTTATTTGGAAAAAGTTCGGTTTTATATTCAATTTCTCTGCCGTATTTATGAACATCAAAATTAAGGTCGCTTACAAACATAGCCGTATGCGGATTACCCCACGATACTGCGGTTATGTTAAAGGTTTTATCCAGAATTTCGACCGGCTGTTCAACAAACTTTTCATTTTCACTCAGCACAGGAATAACCTTAGTATCAAGCCTTGGTTTGCCGATATTTGCCCTTATATTGCTGACAAAACCGCGGTTTTTATAGGGCATTTGGCGTTCACCGTCACGCGCATCACGATTTTCCACCGTAAGCCACAAATGCTGAATACCGCCAAGGGTTTCTATTGTAAGCTCGGTCTTATCGGTAAGCGCGTGGTCGTAAACATACTTACCCACACTGCGAAGTGCATTACCGCACATTTCACCCTCGGTGCCGTCGGGGTTAAACATACGCATACGAAAATCCGCCTTACTGGACGGGCAGATAAGCACCATACCGTCCGAGCCTATTGCGAAATGACGGTCACTTACAAAACGTGCAAGCGCCGATAAATTGGGCAATTTTTGATTTATGGCGTCAATATAAACATAATCGTTACCGAACGCCTGCATTTTAGTAAATCTCATTTTATATTCCTTTACGAATTTATCGCTCTTTCCAAATCAGCAATTATATCATCGGCATTTTCAATACCAACCGATAAACGCAAGAAACATTCATCAATACCCAAAGCCTCTTTCATTTCCTTAGGTGTATCCTCGTGTGTCTGGGTGGTAGGATATGTGATAAGGGTTTCGGTACCGCCAAGGCTTTCGGCAAACATAACCAAATCTACATTTTTAAGAATCTTTTTAACCGTTTCAAAACTATCCACCGCAAAGGAAATCATACCGCCAAAGCCTGTTGTCTGCTTTTTGGTAATCTCATAATCTCTATGGTCAGAAAAGCCTACATAATAAACCTTTTTAACTTTAGGCTGTGTGCGAAGCCAGTTTGCTACCTTCAAAGCATTCTCATTATGCTTGTCCATACGAACAGCCAACGTTTTTATACCGCGAAGCACAAGCCAGCTATCCATAGGCGATAACTGACTGCCGTGCGATTTAATATGAACACGTACCTTTGATACGATGTCCTCGTCATCCTTTATAACCACTATACCCGAAATGGTATCATTATGACCGCCTAAATACTTTGTAGAGCTGTGGGTTACAATATCTGCACCTAAGTTTAGCGGCTGCTGGAAATAAGGGGTTAAAAAGGTGTTATCAACAACTGTCAGCGCACCGATAGCCCTTGCAATATCTGAAACCGCGCGAATGTCTGCAACCTTCATACAAGGGTTGGTTGGAGTTTCAACAAACAGCATTTTTGTTTTAGGGGTAATAGCAGCTTTAACAGCCTCCAAATCCGACATATCAACACAGGTGTGTGTAATGCCGTATTTACCGAAAATATCATTAATTATACGTGAAGTGCCGCCGTAAATATCATCTGACATTACAACGTGGTCACCTACGTCTAAAAGCGAAAATACCGCCATATTGGCAGCCTGTCCGCTTGAAAAAGCAAAGCCCTTTATACCGCCCTCAAGAATAGCCATTGTGCGTTCCAATTCCTGACGGGTGGGGTTTTCAAGACGGCTGTAGTCAAAACCTGTAGAATTTCCAAGCTCGGGATGGCGGAAGGTTGCCGACTGGAAAATAGGCATACTTACAGCACCTGTAAGCGGCTCACAGCCCAGAGCACCGTGAACTACCTTAGATTCAATATGCAAATCCTGTTTCAAGCTGTAATCCTTATAATTACTAAAATTTTTCATCCCAAAAAGTCCGCCTTTCAAATAAAAAATTACATAAATTTACAAAATAATTGTAGCAAAAAGCCCCTCAAATGTCAACCGTAGTCTATATTTTGGTTTACCCTTTTATAGCGCAATTTATTAATATTTTTTACCCTAACAAAACATCGGTTATAAGCATTACACAAAAGCCAACAAGCAGTGAATATGTTGCGGCGCGTTCGCTACCGTGAGCATGGGTTTCAAGTATCATTTCATCACTTATTACATAAAGCATTGTTCCACCCGCAAAAGCAAGAGCGAAAGGCAAAATAAATGATGCAACGTTAACTGCAAAATAACCTATGAAGGTGCCAACAACCTCAACCACACCTGTTATAACTGCGCAAGCAAAGGTTCTTTTCGCACTCACGCCGGCAGCTAGCATAGGACTTATAATAACTACGCCTTCAGGAATATTCTGCAAAGCTATGCCTCCCGCAATCATAAGCGCACCCTTTACATCGCCCGAACCAAAGCCGACACCTGCAGCAATACCCTCGGGCAAATTGTGAATTGCTATTGCCAGCACGAAAAGCAAAACCTTGGATAAATCAGCATTATTGTGTTTTTCAATATCGGGACCGACAAACTTATGCAAATGAGGGACCAGCTTATCAATAAAATTGAGAAACAGAGCACCCACAAAAATTCCAAGAACGGTAATAAAAACACCATATTTACCGCCAAGCTCTACCGACGGTAAAATAAGTCCCAACACTGCCGCAGCAAGCATAACACCTGCCGCAAAGGAAAGAATTATATCTGCCAATTTGTGTGATATATTCTTAAAAGCAAAGCCTATAATTGCGCCGATGACGGTAGCACCGCCCACGCCTAAAGCCGTAATTAAAACTAACTGCATATCCAATCTCCTGTATTTTCACATTTTCAAAAATATCTTAACACAAAAACAAGATAAAATCAATAAAAAAGACCGCTGAAGCGGTCTTTAAGTTTATCTTTTATCACCCATAAAGAATATTGCAAGGGTGCCAGGGCCGGAGTGAGAAACAATTACGGGGTCTAAGCAGTTATAAACTACATTTTTTACATTGTAGCGCTTTTTAACCTCTTCACCGATAATCTTGGCTTCGTCCTCGCAGTCACCGTGAACTATAAAAATCTCTTGATTTTGGACATCTACACCTTTTTCGCCAACCGATTCAATAAGGTGGTTTATAGCAGCCTTTCTGCCGCGAGCCTTACCTGTTACGTAAAGCTTACCGTCATCCGCTACGTGCATTAACGGTTTTATATTCATAAGCGAGCCGAATACCGCGCTTGTGCCGGAAAGTCTGCCACCGCGCTTTAAGAAGAAAAGGTCATCAAGAGTGAATGTGTGGCAAAGCTTAAGCTTGTTATCTTCAACCCACTCGGCTACCTCTTCCATTGTTTTGCCCTGTTTTTTCATTTCAACCGCATACTTTACAAGCAAGCCTTCGCCCATAGAAGCACAAAGGGTATCAACAACAATAATTTTGCGCTCAGGGAACATTTCCTTATAATCCTCAGCAGAATTTACGATATTCTGATAAGTGCCCGAAAGACCTGACGAGAAAGCCAAAACCAAAACGTCATATCCGTCCTGTAAAACAGGAAGAATTGTTTTGTCACAGTCATCGCGGTTAGCAAGCGAGGTTGTGATTTTTCCCTTTTCTCTTAATATTTTGTAAACATGGCTGTAGTCAATCTTTTTACCCTTAATATAACTATCAAAGCCGGTATCTCCAATATAATATTTTAAAGAAAGAATTTCCACACCGTACTCTGCTATCTGTTCGTCAGTAAGATTTGCGCAGGAGTCGGTAATAATTTTATAAGCCATTATATCACCTTCGAAAATTTGATAGCCTCATTATACATAATTGACCGAATTTTTTCAAGATAATCGGCAGATATTAATTTTCTAAACTTAAAAAACAGGCAGTAGAGTTGAAAATCAAACTCTACTGCCAAGAGAATTCCGCTTTAAATTGCCTTATCAAGCGCCCTTGTGAGCGGTTTATAAAGCAAAAATGTTAACAACGAATTACCAAAGCAGTGAAGAAAATCATACGGTATGCCTCTTATAATCCAACTGATGCCGTACCCAAAACCGCCCATAATAAACGACGGAACCGAGCAAAGCGTACCGAATAATAAACCGAAAATTCCCGAAACGAGTGTAAATAAAATACAACTGTCAATTTTCCGCAAAATACAAACTGCAAGGCACAAAACAGCCCATATGTAGAGGTAGCTTATAACCCATTCGGCTAAGCCGTAGGTCAAAGCCTCAAGTCCTACAAAAATGTAGACCGACAGTAGTGAGCTCACACCGAATTTTCGTGCGGTAATTATTATTAAAAACGAAACTAACTCAATATTAGGAAGCGAAGCCATTATCACCTGCGATACGTACATAAGTACACCGAGTACCGTAAGGGTGAGTAGCTCAAACAGCTTATGCAGGCGAGTGTGTGATTTCAAAGCTGTCACCGTCTGCAATAGGCAATTCATTAGCACCTACCGTTGTCATTTCACCGCTTTTTGTAACGCACCACCAAGCCTTGTCAAGCGTATAATCGGCTCTTACACCATCAATATGCAAATAATAGCCTGTTTTGTGCTCTTCCTCGGTTACAAGCCCTTTTTCGAGCAATGCATCACCAAGATTTTCGGCTTCTGTGGAAATTTCAAATTCCTTTTGGGTTTTGTCCTTATACACTACTGTAACAGTTATGTCCTTATCGCCCGCCTGAAAATCAAGCTTGCCCATTGCAAGCAACACACCAAACACAGCGATAACGGCCACTAAAACTACCGATAGCGTAATAATTAGACCTTTCTTTTTCATTTAAAAAAACTCCTTTTGTATTGTACTTTTAAGCGCCAATACAAAAGGAGATATAAACAATTTTAGAATACCACAATACAAATAAAGGCTTCTAAACTCGAATACATCGTCAATAACTCGTGACACATTTGTACCGACAGCTTCCGGCTCGTATTCCGACTTATTGTGCGAGAGTTTCGGGTTTCTCCAGCTCTTCGCCTTCCCACAAAAAATGCAGTGACATAATGAAGAGCTTTAACACAAATTACGGCGACGAGTTCGCAAGGGAATTGCACCCTTATTCCGATTTAAGACAAATAACGCATTTGTCACCAAAAGCCTCTGCTTAAAGCATTTAAATTATATCATTCCAAAAAATGTATGTCAATACATATTGAATTTTTTTAATTTTTTGATATAATAAAATATATAACATTCGACTTCCTGTTTTACCGTGTCGTGCTTTATATAACCCTACAACTTTTATTTTGGGGCCCTTTCTCGCACAGTGGGCTTGCAGACCTCCCGCGGCGGTGCCGAGTTCGGAAGAAGGGAGCGCGAAGCTGTACGGCGGGCACCCACCTGGCTATCGCTAGGTTATCATCAAAGCACGATACGGTAAAGCGGGAAGCTTTTTTAATTTAAAATTTTTAAAATACTAAAACCTCCATTGATACGGTGTATCAATGGAGGTTTTGTTATGCTAAATTCATATATTTAAGCCACTTTTTAGCTTCTGACAGCCATTGGTGATTATAGGCGCAAAAGCGCTCATTTGAAGTTACGGTTTGATTGTCAGAGGTTGCAAGACCGTGTGTGCCATGAGGGAAAATCTTTAATTCAAACGGAATTTTATGCTCACTTAAAGCGGTAGCATAAGCAAGGCTTGAATAAACAGGAACACAAGTATCCTCAGCGGTGTGCCAGATAAACGCAGGCGGAGTATTCTCCTTTACACAGTATTCAAGACTGAAATAACGCATCTCATCCTCAGTTAAAGGATAGTGTCCCACTAAATTTTGAAAACTTCCTTGGTGACACTTGCCCTTTGTAGCTGTAATAACCGGATAACAAAGTACTGCGCCGTTTGGTGCCTTGCTTTCGGGGAAAAGCTCACGCACCTCTTTACAGTCGAACATTGTGCTGTAGTGACCTGCTAAATGACCGCCTGCGGAGAAGCCCATTATAGAAATTTTATCGGTATCGCACTTCCATTCTTCTGCGTTTTTATATATAAGCTCCATTGCGGCGGCAACCTCACGAATTTGGGTTGGGAACTTAGCCGGAGCACAGGTATACCACAAAATAAAAACATTAAAGCCTTCGGGCAAAAGGTGAAGTGCAATTGGCTCTGCCTCGCGCGGAGAACACATAGCATAGCCACCGCCTGGGCAGATAAGCATTGAAGGTCTTTTAAAATCGGGGCGATTCATAACCTCGTCAGGTAAATATATATCTAACGTGGGGTTAGCGCCGCTTTCGGCTAAAAACGGAAAATAATCCTTTAACTGTAACTTCTTAAAAATCATTTCTATTCTCCTATTTTAAAACAAAGTAAAGCAAAACTATAATACCTAAAATTATACGGTAATAACCGAAAGCCGTAAAGTCACGCCTTTTAATATACGACATTAAGAACTTAATGGCAATTACCGAAACCACAAAGGCGGTGAGCATACCCACAAGCAAAATAGTCATTTGTGCACCGGTAAAATTGAAGCCAAACTTCAAAAGCTTAATTGCGCTTGCGCCGAACATAACAGGCACCGCCATATAAAAGCTAAATTCTGCTGCGGCAACACGCGACACACCGATTAAAATTGCGCCGAGAATTGTAGAGCCGCTTCTTGAAGTGCCAGGGATTAAAGACAGCGCCTGAAAACAGCCTATAAGCAAAGCATCCTTATAGGTTATTTCGGCAATGCTTTGCACCTTTGGCTTTAAGCTTTTATTACGCTTTTCAATAAAGATAAATGCTATACCGTAAACTATAAGTGCAAGAGCCACTACGATATAATTATGTAGCTTTTCTTCAAAAAAATCATCAAGCGGGATACCGATTACAGCGGCAGGAAGAATTGCTACTATAACCTTAAACCACATCGAAAAGGTGTCTTTTTTTATGTAATGCTCCTCTTTTTTAAGAGAAAAGGGCCACATTTGCTTAAAGTAGATTACCACAACAGCTAAAATTGCGCCAAGCTGGATAACCACATTAAACATATCCATAAAATCCTTAGACATATTTAGCTTTATAAACTCATCAGCCACAATAAGATGTCCTGTACTGCTTATGGGGAGCCATTCGGTTATACCCTCTATAATACCAAGTATTATAGATTTTAAAATATCAAGCATAATAATACCTCACAATTATTTATACACTTATTATAATAGGGTTGCTAAATATTAGCAACCCTTTTTATTACTTTCCTAAAAGTTCTTTATAAAGTCTTATATATGCATTTGCCGAGGCTTTCCAGCTGTTATCGCACTGTAAAGCACGTTTACGCAAAATATCCCAGCCGTCCTTATCCTTATAGCCCTCAAGCGCACGCCAAACAGCAGTCTGCATATCGTGAGCGTTATAATTTGCAAAAGTAAAACCGTTGCCCTTGCCGTCACCGCTATCGGTAATAGTATCGTTAAGACCGCCTGTTTTACGGACAATGGGTATTGTGCCGTAACGCAAGGCCACCATTTGAGCAAGACCGCAAGGCTCGCTAAGGCTTGGCATTAAGAAAATATCCGCTCCCGCATAAATGCAGTGTGCAAGCTTTGGCTTGAAGCCTAAAACAAGACCTACCTTTTCGGGATATTTTTTAGCCATAGAATTGAAAAATTCTTCAAACTCATATTCACCTGAGCCTAATATAGCAAACTGAACATCCTGCTTTAAAATGTCTTCAAAAACACATTTTACAAGGTCTAAGCCCTTGTGTTTTACAAGGCGGGTTACTATACCGATAAGCGGAGTATCTGCCTTTTGCGGTAATCCCATTTCCTTTTGAAGTGCCTTTTTATTCTCGACTTTTTTATTAAGGCTTTCTATTCCGTAATTTTTATAAATAAGCGGGTCGGTTTCGGGATTATAAACATCCACATCAATACCGTTTACTATTCCGCACAGCTTGTAGGTGAAATTCTTTAAAATGCTGTCAAGCCCGTGGGAATAAAACTCATTAAGAATTTCCTTAGCATAGGTAGGTGACACTGTAGTAATCTTATCAGCGCACTGAATACCGCCCTTCATTAAGTTTATGCAGCCATCATATTCCATTATGCTCTTCTGGTCTTCGGGCAAGCCTAAAACATCGCCGTAAAGCTCATCCCCGTACTTGCCCTGATACTGAATATTATGGATGGTATAAACCGTTTTAATATTCTTATAAACATCATTTTGCTTATAAAAGGCGTTAAGATACGCAGGGATTAAAGCTGTCTGCCAATCGTTACAATGAATTATATCAGGTGTGAAGCCGATATGCGGTATTACTTCTAGCACCGCGCGTGAGAAAAATGCAAAACGCTCAGCATCGTCATAATAGCCGTAAAGTCCCTCACGGTTGAAGTAGTACTGATTATCAATGAAATAATAAATCACACCGTCAAGATGAGCCTCAAAAACACCGCAATACTGTCTGCGCCAAGCAACAGGCACAGTAATATTGCAAACGAAGGTCATTGTTTTGCGCATTTCCTCCGAAATAGTGCCGTAAAGCGGTAAAATTATCCGACAGCCTACAAATCTTTTGCGAAGCGCTTTTGGAAGCGCACCCGCAACATCAGCAAGACCGCCCGAACAAGCATAGGGGTAAGCCTCACTCGAAGCAAATAAAACTTTCATTCCTTATCTCCTATAAAATCTGGTTTTTATCAATAAAACAATATCTTTCACTGGTGCCTTTAAGCACAACAGAGTCATCAACCGAAGCATTTTTATCGGCAATAACGTTACAAACGGTTGCGTTTTCGCCAATCTTGGTTTCCTGCATTAAAATACAGTTTTCAACCACAGCACCCTTGGCAACCTTAACACCGCGCGAGAGAATACTGTTTATAACCGTTCCCTCTATTATACAGTCATCCCCTACAAGACAGTTCTTAACCGAAGCCTTTACGCCGTAACGTGTGGGCATACCGTCGCGCACCTTGGTGAAAATCGGTCTTTTTTTGTTGAAAAGCTGACTTCTAACCTTTTTATCAAGCAAAGCCATACTCGCTTCAAAATAAGTAGCGGTATTATCCATTACAGCTACATACTCGCTATGCTCAAAGCCAAAAATTTTGAGCTCCTCAGTTTTTTGAGCTAAAACCTCTCTTGCGAAGCTTGTAAGTCCATCCTCGTCAGCCTCAGTTGCAAGCTTTAAGAGTAAATCCTTATTAATAATACTTACACCGATACCAAAGCAGGTTTCTTGACTTTCTTCACTGAAAGCAATTCCTTTAACGCGGTTATCGCCATCTAAGGATAAAATCATCTTCTCGCTTGATTTTTCGGGCAATTTGCCGTTATGATAAATAACCGTAATATCTGCACCTTTAGTCTTATGTGCCTTTAAAGCGGAGGATAAATCTATATTAGCAATAATGTGCGAATCATAAAGCACAATATAATCTGCACCGCATCTTTCAATATAGTCGGTAGCGCCGACAATTGATGCTACAGTACCTATTAAACGCTTTACGCCGCGCTTATAGTAAGGCGGAATAAAGTATACACCGCCGTTTTTACGGTCTAAATCCCACGAAATACCGTTTCCTACGTGGTCCATAAGCGAACGGTAATTTTCCTTTGTGATAATACCTACCGAGGTAACACCTGTATTGACAAGATTGGAAAGCGCAAAATCGACAATGCGGTATCTTGCACCAAAAGGAACAGACGCCATTGAACGATTTGCAGTAAGCTTTTTAAGCTTATCGTCTGAATTTGCAAAAATAAGACCTGCTACTGCTGATGTTCTCATATATTTACGCCCTCCTCTACATTTTCGGTAATCATTTTATTTGCACCTACAGTTGCGTTTTTGCCCACTGTAAGATTATCGCCTATAACAGTAATGCCCCAGTTCTCATCGCCTGTAGCCTTAGGCTCCATACCGATTACTGCGCCCTCTTCAATAATGCTGTTTTCGGCAATAATTGCATATTTAACCTTTGCGCCTTTTTTAATAACCGCACCCGGCATTACAAGTGAATACTCTACACTGGCGCCCTCTTCTACTGTTACGTTTTTAAACAAAACAGAATAGTCTACCTTGCCGTATATTTCACAGCCGTCGGTTATGAGTGAATTTTCAACAACCGCCTCGCCCGAGATATACTGCGGGGGCATACCTGTATTTTTAGAGTAAATTTTCCAGTTTTTATCAGCCAAATTAAGATTAATGTTGGGATTTAAAAGGTCAAGGTTTGCTTCCCACAAAGAATCAACCGTGCCGACGTCCTTCCAATAATCGTTAAAGCGGTAAACCTTTAAAAGCTGATTGTCGCCGAGCATCATAGGTATAATATTCTTACCGAAGTCATTTGAAGAATCGGGGTTCTTTTCATCTTCGGTGAGATAATATCTTAATTTTTCCCAAGTGAAGATATAAATACCCATTGAAGCCAAGGTGCTTTTAGGCTGCTTGGGTTTTTCTTCAAACTCATAGATTGTGCCGTCGTCACGGGCATTCATTATACCGAAACGCGAAGCCTCTTCAAGAGAAACATCCAAAACTGCTATGGTGCAGTCGGCACCGTCTTCAATATGCTGAGCGAGCATATCCGAATAATCCATCTTATAAATATGGTCACCCGAAAGAATAAGTACATATTCGGGATTGTAACGCTCTAAAAACTCTAGATTCTGATAGATTGCGTTTGCAGTACCCTTGTACCAGTTACCGCCCTGCTGACTGTGATAAGGCGGCAATATATGCACACCGCCATCAGTACGGTTTAAATCCCACGGCTTGCCCGAAGCTACATAATCATTAAGTTCGAGCGGTTTATACTGGGTTAAGATTCCCACAGTATCTATACCCGAATTGGTGCAGTTGGAAAGCGGAAAGTCAATAATCCTGTACTTACCGCCGTATGGCACTGCAGGCTTAGCGATTTTACTCGTAAGTACACCCAAACGGCTACCCTGTCCGCCTGCCAAAAGCATTGCTACGCATTTTTTGCTTTTCAAAGTTATCACTCCTAAGGTTTAATTTACACCTAATTACAATATTTATTATACCAACAAAAAATGTCATTTTCAAGTCAAATTTGTTAAAAATAAAAGACTCGCTTACAACTTTTGGTTTGCTTTTTGTTAAAATTATACAAAAAATAGATATTTTACCAGTATAATAAAAGGGGCTGTCATAAAAAACAGCCCCTTAGTCTATTAATTGTGATAAAGCTTTTTAGTTTGATATTTGGGCTCAAAAGTAATATTGACACCCAGCTTTTTGAAAATATTTTCATCCACACGGGAGAGTATAACGGTTGAATGTGCCTCAAGACCCTTTAGCTTGTGTGCCTGTTCAAGCGCTTTTTTGGCAACATCACTTGTTACTGCGCAGATTGAAAGTGCTTCAAGCACCTCGTCAATATGCAAGCGTGGGTTATGGTTGCCAAGAATACCTGTTTTAAGCTTTTGAATAGGCTCAATAATAGTGGGTGAAATTAAATCAATTTCCTTAGGAATACCTGCAAGCTCCTTTAAGCAGTTGAGAATAAGTGCCGAGGAAGCACCCAAAAGGCTTGAGGTTTTACCTGTTATGATTTTACCGTTTTCTAACTGCAGTGCAGTTGCAGGGGCGCCTGTTTCTTCCGCACGGCTAAGTGCCGCTTCTACAACAGGGCGGTCCTTAACACTGACCTTTGCCTGACGCATAAGCAGTTCAATCTTAGCTACATCCGACTGCTCGCCCATACCCTGTCTTACACTTACAAGTGAATTATAATAACGGCGGATAATTTCCTGCTTGGCAGCACTGCTTACCGCCTCATCATCATATATAGCAAAGCCCGCCATATTAACGCCCATATCTGTAGGACTTTTATAGGGTGATTGGCCCAAAATAGTCTCTAAAATAGAATTAAGCACAGGGAAAATCTCAATATCTCTGTTATAGTTAACCGCAGTTTCACCGTAAGCTTCAAGGTGGAGCGGGTCTATCATATTAACATCGTTAAGGTCTGCCGTTGCGGCCTCGTAAGCCACATTAACAGGGTGCTTAAGCGGAATACTCCATATAGGGAAGGTTTCAAACTTGGCATAGCCTGCTTTTATACCGCGCTTATTTTCGTGATAAAGCTGAGAAAGGCAGGTAGCCATTTTTCCGCTTCCGGGACCGGGGGCAGTTACAATAACAAGCTTGCGCGAGGTCTTGATATAATCATTCTTACCGAAGCCCTCTTCACTTACTATCAAGGGAATATTTGAGGGATAATCAGCAATAGGATAATGACGGTAAACAGTAATGCCGAGCGAAGTAAGACGCTTTTCAAAATTCTGTGCAGAGGGTTGTCCCGTATAACAGGTAATAACCACACTTCCCACATAAAGACCTATCTGACGAAAAGCGTCAATAAGGCGCAGGGTTTCCAAATCATAGGTAATACCTAGGTCACCGCGCCGTTTATTCTTTTCAATAGCATCGGCATTAATTACGATAACAACCTCTGCCTCGTCCTTAAGCTCTAAAAGCATTTTAACCTTTGCATCAGGCTCAAAGCCGGGCAATACCCTTGCCGCATGGTAATCGTCAAAAAGCTTGCCGCCAAATTCAAGGTAAAGCTTGTCGCCAAACTGCGCAATTCTATCCCTGATTTTTTGCGACTGCAAATTTATATATTTTGAATTGTCAAATCCTTTTTTATTCATTTTTCTATCCCCTATGGTACAATACTCAACTATTGTACCAAACTTTTAGCCTTTCGGCAAGTCAATTTTCATAAATAGCCAAAACTTTTTCAGCCCGATTTATTACCATACTTTTAAGTGAAGCAGGTTTTATAACCTTAATGCTGTCGCCGTAGTTTAAAATAAAGGTTACAAGCGCCTCGCTGATAGCCGCTTTATAGGAAAAACAAAACTCATCCTCAGTGACATTGGTAATAAAAATATTTTCAGAAAAACGGTCGGCTACGGTTTTAGCAATTTCCCTTTTACAGCAAAGCTCTATAGTCTGCAGCTCGCCCGAATGCATACCGAAAAGCTTGTTTGTATAATCGGCTGTATCAAAAAAGTCGGAATACTCACTCACTTGGCTGAAATGCCGTGACGACTCCTCACAAAGCTTGGCTTTAGAAATACGGTCAAGCCGTAAATGCATTAAATTATCGTACTTTTCATAATTGCAGATAAGGTAATAATGGTCATCCTGCCAAGTAAGCGCGTAGGGACTTACCTTCATTCTCTTTTTAGTATTTACAAACTGCCTACCGCTAAGCTCACGCGAAATATAATCAAATTCAACCTTTTTATTTTCTGAAACCGCACGCGAAACAGTATCTATATTATAAAAAATTTCTTCATTACTGCATTTTTGCAAGGGATTAAAATATATATCCTTTTCACGCTTTTTTCTTTGTCCCTCGCTCAGCATTGAGTCAAGCTTTTTAACAAGCTCCCGCGTTTTTTTAGGACTTATAAACTTTGCTGTGCGCACCGCGTCTGACAAAAGATAAATCTCTGCCTCTTCAAAATCGCGGCTGCCTAAGAAAAAGCCTTTTGGTGAATAGGAACGGATAATATCATATCCGTAATCGGCAAGTGCCTCTATATCGGCATAAACCGATTTGCGCTCCGCCTCTATACCGCTTGCAGACAGCCTTTCGCAAATCTCATTCGCAGTAAGCGGATGCTCCTCATCACTGTATTTACGCAAAATATCCAAAACACGAATAAGCTTTAATTTTTGTCCTGTAGATTTAGGCATTCTTGCACCGCCTTTTCAAATTCTTCAAAGCTTAAAAGCGTATTAAGCACATCAAGCATAGCATTTGCCGATAAATTTTCGGGCAGGCTTAGGCTTGCAAGTAATCTTTTACGGTTTTCACAAGCATTTTTGGTGCCCGAAAGGTTATACTCAAACAAATCGGTCTTGGTTATTTTAGGGACATCTTCCTTGCTTTCGCCCGTTACCACGCCGCTTTTCATAAAGGCATCTATAAGTATTTCCTTTGAAAGTCCCTCTACGCCTAAAAGACCTTCCTTTGAAGCCTTTGGCTTACGCTTTTCTTTACCCTTTACACAAGGCACATATACATTATATACTTTACCTTTATTTGCAATACTTTTTATGTGACTGCGTATCATATTGCCTGCAGAGTCACTATCGGTAAGCACTATTACGCCCTCGCGGTTTGCAAACAACCTTATAAGCTCGCGCTTTTGCTTATCCTTAAAAACCGAGAAGCCGTTTGTGGTTATAATAAGGGTATCTATTACATTTTCAAGGGTTATTTTGTCGTACTTGCCCTCAACTATTACAGGCATATTAAGCTTAATCAAGATTTTCACCCTTAAGCGCTATATAACCGAGCCTTACCACCAATTGTTCAAGCACGGTACGCGCATCACCCGAAAAGGACTTAAGGCTCTTATCGGCAAGGCGCAAAGCATCAAAGCTCAGCTCAAACCTCTTGAAATCAAATCTTTTTATATCCGCCGCCGCGTTTCTTATAACAAAATCACGGCCCTTGTAACCAAAATCATCAACTATCTCGGATAACTGCATACCGCGTTCTTTACCAAGGAATGTGCGGTACATATCAACATAAAAGCCCGAAACGGTGCTTAAAATTATAATCGGCTCAACCTTTAAATAAAACAGCTCGTCCAATATTTTTAACGCCTTAGAAAGATTGCAGTCAATAATCTGCTTTGAAAGGCTGTAAACACTCGCCTCCACCGTCTTAGCACAGACAAGCTCTACCGTTTGCTTTGTAATTTCGCCCTTATTTACAAAGGAGCAAAGCTTACAAAGCTCATTTTTAAGGTTATTTATATCCTCGCCAGCGGTTTCTACCAAATACTTTGCCGCCGCGGCATCAAAGCTGCAGCCACGCTTCTGCGCACCCTGAACGAGCATTTTAACAAGCTCGGGAACTGTTCTGTGGTCTAAAAGCGCCGCAACACCGCCGTTTTTTTCAGCACTTGCTACAAGCTTTGATAGTTTATTGTTTTTCTTTACAGTAATTTCCAAAGCAGAGAAAAGCAAAACCAAAATACAGCTATCGGGGGTTTCGGTCAAAAGAGTGCACAGCTTTTCAAATTCAGATTTAGAGCAATCTTCAAAATTATAATCGCTTAGAATAACAAACTTTTTCTCACTCATTACAGGAAACTGCAAAACCGCATCGTAAACATCCTGTAAATCGCAATCGCCCGAAAATTTCTGATAATTAAAAATATCATCCTCATCGGCACACATACTGCCAAGCTTTTTAGCATAAAGTGTTTTTAAATAACCGTCATTACCCAAGAGAATATAAACATTCGCGCTTAAAGTCTTGATTTTTGATTTAAGCTGTTGCTCATTTATTATTGCCATTTAACCTTTCCGCCCCCTTCTTTATATTTTTTAAGCCTTATTTCCTTTAATTTTAACATATCTTTATAATTTTTACAAGCGACTAAAGTCCATAAAATTGCAATTATTACCACAATCATATAAACAGTGACCTTTTTATCGGTTTGGGTAGTAGCAAAGGACAGACTGCCGAAGTAATTTATAACCGCATTTATATAATTTACAATAACCGAGCCCGCGCCGAAAAGCACCGTCTTCGCAAAAGGCAGCAAAAAGCCCAGTATGCACAAAATCAAAGCCAGTGTAGCGGCAGTGGATATAAGCAAATTGGTGATTAGTGAAACATTAGATACATACCCGAAAATATATGTTGTAACAGGCGCTGTAAATATAAGCGCGCTAAGGCTTATTACAATGCTTGAGAAAAGCGAAAGTAAAAGCTCATTTTTTATTATTTTGCTTTCCTTTACATATTCGGTTATCGGAATGGCTACTGCCAGAATAGCAAAAGTAGACAAAACCGATAGCTGAAACGCCACATTCATAATAGCATACGGATTTATAATAAGCACGGTGCAAACTGCACAGCCCAAGGTATTTTCGGGTGTGCTTTCGCGGTTGAGTAGCAAAGAAAGTGCTAAAAACAAATAGGTAAAGCCCGCGCGCTGAATAGACATAGTAAACCCGCATACAATCATAACCGCAAACGTCACTGCAACAACTACTAAAGCCTTTAGATAGCGGTTATAAACCAATTTGTTTATGAGATATAAAAAGAGTGAAACAATAACCGACAGATGCATTCCCGAAACCACCATTACGTGTGCCACACCTGCCGATTTTACATTGGAGTAAAACCTATCGGTAAAATAGCTTCTGTCGCCTGTAAGCAAAGCGAGCATTGTGGCGGCTTCGCTTTTACCGTAAAACTCAAATATATTATTTTTAATATATTCTCTCACCCTGCCTACAGCATTTAAAACTATATCATTTTCACCCGTGTACTCAAAATCATTTACCCTGCCATCAAGAAAAACGCCATTACTGTAAAAGGAAAACTTTAATTTATAATCCTCAAAGGTACTTAACGTAACATTTGCATTTATCCGCTGTGAAAATTCCATTTCGCCATCATAATAAACAATATTAACCTTGGTCCCTTTACTTAAGCAATCGCTTTTTACTGCTTCAAGACTTGCCGTGTAAAAATCACCGTGATTGACAGGTTCTTCTACTACAATAAACTCACCCGAACAGCTACAGTTATCAAACCTTTTAAGACTTTCTACACGCTTTACCGAAAAAAGTGTACTAAGTGCCACAGCAAAAATCACAAGCAGTGCAAAGATAAGCTCGCTTCTAACACGCTTGTAAATAATGACAAATAAAAATATTAAAATGCCTATGCAAAATATAAAAAGCGCCTTTTCGGCATATAATCCTATTACCGAAACGGCACTTGCACATAATGCGCTTAAAAGCATTGGTCTTTTTAATAAGAAATCCCGCATTTTTTAAAAATCCTTTTTACCATTTACAAAACATAATTTTTACTGTATAATGAAAACACAACATCTTCACAGGAGTTAATTTATGAAAAAAGTAAATACTATTAAATTTTCTTTACTTCTAACCGATATATTTTTAATTTTACTTGTAGCCCTTGCCTTTTTTCTGCCCTTTCTTGTAACTTGGTATGTTGAGCTTACGGGAAGACTTGAAAGCCTTGCTACAACAATTATGGTTACCTGTTACCCTTGTGCGCCCTTTACGGGACTTACCCTTTTTTATCTTAGAAAGGTTTTAAAGAACATTGAAAAGGGTGACTGCAACAGCCCCGACAATATAAAATATCTTATGTATATGGGCATTTGCTGTATTATTATCGCCTTTATAACACTTATTGCAGGAAAATTCTACCTGCCGTTCTTTATCGTTGCAGCGACATTTTTATTTATATCACTTTTAGTGTTTGTTTTCAGAAATATATTTATAAACATTTTTAACTGCAAATAGCTATTAAAAAACGACTTGTGCAATACAAGTCGTTTTTTTGGAGCGGGTGATGGGAATCGAACCCACACAACCAGCTTGGAAGGCTGGGATTCTAGCCGTTGAACTACACCCGCATCTGAACTTCGCTTATAATAACACAAAAAAACAGAATAGTCAAGACTTTTTATTATTTTTTATTAAAAAGTTCTTGACAAAAAACTGAAATTAATATATGATATATGATATGCCGCTGTGGTGGAATAGGCAGACACAAGGGACTTAAAATCCCTCGGTAGCGATATCGTGCCGGTTCAAGTCCGGCCAGCGGCACCAGTCGAGTGCCTCGACACGCAATTCGCGTAGTTGAGGTGCTTCTTTTTTTATAGTTTGTAACCTCGCGTCTCAGATTATATACAAACTTTCTAACCATCCGAGTGCCTCGACACGCAATTCGCGTAGTCGAGGCACTTTTTTATCATTCTTAACACTAAATTTATTTTATAAACTTCTTATAACCCTCACCGTATTGCACACAGCGTGATACACGGCTGAGTGTTGCCGAAGAAATATCGGTCTTTTCGATAACTTGGTTATAGGTTTTACCGTTTATCAGAAGCTTAGCAGCGGCAATTCGCTGTGCCATCTGCTCAACCTCCTTATTTGTGCATAAATCTGCAAAAAGAATTTCCATATCCTCGGGGGTACTTATCGATGCCAATAATTTATATACTTCCTGTATCATTTCATTGGTAATTTTTCTTGTACTCATAAACTCACCTAAAATTCTTCCATTGATTTACTTAAAAAATGCTGGGTTTTCGGGGAGCGCGGATTATCAAATACCTCTTGCGGTGTTCCCATTTCTTCTATGACACCGTCTGCCATAAAGATAACCTTATCGGCTACATTTTTGGCAAATTCCATTTCGTGTGTTACAATAATCATTGTACTGTCCTTACTTTTAAGGCCTTTTATAACCTTTAAAACCTCGCCTGTAAGCTCTGGGTCCAGAGCAGAGGTAGGCTCATCAAAGCAAAGAATATCGGGATTGAGCGCTAACGCGCGCGCAATAGCCACACGCTGCTGCTGTCCGCCCGAAAGCTCGCAAGGGTAGTTATTTAATTTTTCTATAAGACCTACCCTTTTTATAAGCTGACGTGCATTTTCCTCAATTTCCTGTGCACCGTTCTTTTTAAGAAGAGTTGGAGCTAAGGTTACATTCTGAAGTACTGTGTACTGCGGAAATAGATTAAAATTCTGGAAAACAAGACCAAAATGCAATCTATTCTCCCGTATCTGATTATCACTAAGAGAGGACATATCTCCGTCAAACAAAAGCTTTCCGTCAACACTTATAGTACCCTCATCGGCGGTTTCCAAAAAGTTAAGGCAACGAAGCAGTGTTGTTTTACCGCTTCCCGACGAGCCTATTATTACAAGCACCTCACCCTTTTCAAGCGAAAAGCTGATGCCCTTTAAAACCTCGGTCTTGCCGAAGGCTTTTTTTATATCTTTTACCTCTAAAACAGACATTTTATCCCCCTCCTTATGAACGGAAATATGACAATTTCTTTTCTATGTAACCGAAAAGCAATGTCAAACCGCCGCAGAATACCAGATAGAATGCCGCTGTATAGAAAAGGGGCCAGATTAAGCCGTCACTCTTAATATAGCTTTGCGCATTCCAGATAATTTCATAAACTGCAATAATTCTTGCAAGGGAAGTATCCTTTACCAAAGTAATAATTTCATTACTCATAGGCGGTACTATTCTTTTAATAACCTGCAAAAGAACAACCTTAAAGAAAATCTGGCTCTTGGTCATACCAAGCACCTGACCTGCCTCATACTGTCCGCGCGGTATACCCTCAATACCGCCGCGATAGATTTCACTGAAATAACAAGCATAGTTAATAACAAATGCAACCATAACAGCAGTAAAACGCGGCATAGCACGCATACCGAACAAAAGCCCTGGCCCATAGAAAAAGGCGATAAGCTGAAGCATAAGCGGTGTTCCGCGGATTATCCAAACAAAAGTTTTCACTAAAAAGCTTAAGGGTTTAAACTTACTCATTGAGCCAAAGGCAATAACAAGTCCCAAAGGCAAGGCAAACAGCAGTGTAAGCCCAAATACCTTAAAGGTTTCATAAAATCCCCTTAATAAATCAAGCGTTACCGATAAAAACATAAACTTCCCTTTCACAGCGTTAAGTAGAGGCTCCAAAAGAGCCTCTACCTAAAATTACTTATTTAATTATTAAGCTAAGGTTAATTCGTACTTTTCAGCAAGTGCCTTAAGGTCAGTATCCTTAATCTTTGCCATAAAGTCATTAAGCATCTTAGTTAAATCTGAATCCTTACGGAAAGCAACGCCGTATTCTTCGCTTGAATATTCAATACCTTTTGCAAGGTCAGCATAACTGGTGCCTGCGCCTGTCATAGCGTTAGCCATTGTGATATCGATGATGGTTGCATCTGCAGTACCTGCTTCAACTTCCATAAGTGCAGTACTCTGTGTATCAACTTCAGTAATATTCTTGTAGCCTGCATCTTTCGCGCAGTCAGCACCTGCAGAGCCCTTTTCAACTGCAAACTTAAGGTCTTTTGCATCTTCAGCCTTAGTAATAGCAGCAACCTTGTCAGCCTTCATAACGAGAACCTGTGCATTTCTTACATAGGGGTTAGATACGCTTGCGTTTGCCTTTGCTTCGTCTGTGATTGTCATACCGTTCCATACGCAGTCGATTGTGCCGGCTTCAAGCTCGATAAATTTGTTATCCCAATCAATTTCAATAAATTCAGCTTCAACGCCAAGTTCTTTTGCGAAGAGTCTTGCAAATTCAGCATCGAAACCTGTCCACTCGTCAGAACCTTTTTCTTTATAGTCCATTGGAGCGTAATCAGTAATACCAACAATAATTTTTCCGTTTTCCTTGATAGCAGCGCTATCTGCATCTGCTGCTCCGCATCCTGCAAAGCAAGCAACCAAAAGTGCAAGTGTCATAAGTAAAGCAATAATTTTTTTCATTTTTAATTTCTCCTTTAAATGTTATGTTTTTAATAATTTGTTATTAGCGCACTTTAGAAGTTTACTTAAGTGAAGTGCACACTTAAAAAAATAAAAAGTATTCAGTTTAGTTTCGGTGGACTCTCATTTTCTTTTTCCTCCATGCGCGTTGTCGATGATGCTATTATACTTCACCAAACTAAATTTGTAAAGTCTTTTTTTGAAAAAAATTAAACTTTGGCACTTCATCTAACTAAAGAGCCAAAGTTTTATGCATTTTATACAGTTTTTTACTATGCAAGTGTTAATCCGTACTTATTTGCGAGCTGTAACAGCTCTTCATCGCGTATTTCATCTATAAAATCATTCAACATTTCGGTAAGGTCGGAGCCTTGTCTAAAAGCTACGGAATACACTTCACTCGAAAAATCGAACACCTTTGCAAGCTGAGGATACTTCTTACCCTCACCAATCATAGCATTTACCAATGTAACATCCACCACAGCGCCATCGGCTTGACCGTTTATAACCGATTCTACCGCAGCAATCTGGGTTTGCTTAAATGCAACGTCCTTGTAGCCGGTACGCACAAGACATTCCTCTGCGGCTGAGCCTTTTTCTACCGCCAGCTTCAAATTCCTTATATCGTAGCCGTCCTTATAATTACCTGCAAGCTCTGCTTTGGTGACAAGCATTTGCGCATTTCTTAAATAAGCATCAGAAACGCTGGCTTTTTTATTGGCTTCTTCGGAATTAGTCATACCGTTCCAGATGCAGTCTACAGTGTAATCCTCTAACACTTTAAACTTCTCATCCCACACAATTTCTACAAACTCAACCTCAACGCCAAGCTTTTCCTTTGCAAATAATCTTGCAAACTCGGTATCAAAGCCTGTCCATTCACCGTTTTCAATATAATTCATCGGCGCAAATTGAGTAACGCCTACTAAAAGCTTACCCGCTTTTTTAACCTCTTGGCTATCGTAATCACGCTCACCGCAGCCGACAAAAGAGAATAACATTATTAAAGAAAGTATAATAGCTAATAATTTTTTCATTTTTTATCTCCGTTTTATTTTATGTTACCATTATACTTTAACTTAACCGATTTGTAAAATATTTTTTATTGCATAGCATTTTACGCCTAAAAAACCGTTTGAGCCTGCAAACCGCAAACACAAGCAACACGCTTAATAGCAGGCTTATAATGTCAACCGCCATTTTATACACCTCATAACATATTATTCAGTGATAAAAGTATTGTTATTGCAAACAAAATATGGTATACTTATTAATAGACTTTAAAACGAGAAAGGAAATTTATGGGTTTTCAAACGGCTGCAAAAAAGATTTATAATCTATTGTGGAAAAAGCTTCCGCAGTTTTTAAATAACACGTTTGAGGTTTCGTATACAAAGGCTTCAAAAATTATTGGCAGTGTTTTATGCTTGGTTGCACTTTTTGTGACAATCCTGCGTATAGACACTTTTTTAACCCTGCCACTAACTTCAAGATGGCTTCTTATGGCTGTTGACCTGTTTTTACCCTTCCTTATTGCCTTTGCTACAATATATACCGTTCGTTTAAAGAGTGAGAAAGCGCGAAAAATTTCTGCCTTTGTGTTGCTCGCTTTAATGCCAATCGCGCTGATGACCGTTACAGAATGTCTTAATAATGTATTTATATATGATATGACCTACCTCGGCTTTTTTGCGAACTATATGGTTATTATTATTCTATATTTTGTCTTCTTTGCCCTTACAGGCAGCTTTAAAACCTCTTATCTTACTGTTAATACGGTGCTTTTCGGACTTGCGGTTGCACACAGCTATGTTATGGATTTCCGCGGAACGCCCTTTCAGCCTATGGACTTTTTAAGCGTTACCACCGCGGCAGGTGTTGCCAACACCTATAATTTTGCGCCAAACTATAAAATCATCACCGCAGCGTTCTTATTTATATTACTTACTGTTATAATTATTAAAATGAGAACACCCGATTATAATATTTCGGTTAAAATTATTTCCCGTGCTTTCACAGGCGCCTTTGCGTCAACTATCTTAATTCTTTTCTATTTCACAAGCGTTTTTGCAAATATGGGTGTCCGCCCTGACTTCTGGAATCAGACACGCGGCTACCATAACTACGGCTTTGTATTTAACTTCTTTGCTAATACTAAATATCTTTATATGAATGAGCCTAATGACTACGACCCCAACCAGATTAAAGATATGATTGACAAGGACAAGGAAGATGAAGATACCGAAGTGGCGGCAGATACACCTAATATAATTTGTATTATGAATGAGTCGCTCTCTGACCTGAGTGTACTTGGTGAATTTGAAACCAATAAAAAGTATATGCCGTTTTTAAACTCTCTTAAGGAAAACACTATTCGCGGCAACCTATATGTTCCCGTTATAGGTGCAGGCACCTCTAATACAGAGTTTGAATTTTTAACAGGCCACACCACCGCATTTTTGCCTTCGGGCAGTAACGCCTATATGCTTTATATTGATAACCCCACTGCTTCACTTGTTTCAACACTTGAAGCGCAGAAGTATTCCTCCTTTGCTTTCCACCCATATTACGCAAAGGGTTGGAACAGAGTCTCGGTTTACTCTAATTTCGGTTTTAATAAATTCACCGCACTTGAAGATATAATTGATATTTCTATTATGCAGGAATATCAACAAAACGCCAATGATGTTGACCTGTTGCAAGACCTTGTTGACCAAATGTATCCCGATTCTAATATGTTAGTACGTCAGTATGTAAGCGACAGCTACAATTATAACTACATTATTAAGGACTTTGAAAAACGCAACAAGAAAAAACCGTATTTTGCATTCAATGTAACAATGCAAAACCACGGCGGTTATAACACAATAGCCAAAAACTTCAAGCAAAAAATTAAGCAGACGCAGTTCGACGAAGACTACCCAAAGGTTGACCAGTATCTTTCTCTTGTAAAGAAGAGCGATACTGCATTTAAAAAGCTTATAGAATATTTTGAAAATGTTCCCGAACGCACTATAATATGTATGTTTGGCGACCATCAGCCCACCATTGAGCCCGAGTTTGTTGAACAGCTTTTAGGTGTTAAAAGCCTTTCAAACCTCACTCCCGAGCAGGAGCAAAACCGCCATATAACACCATTTTATATTTGGGCTAATTACGATATAAAGGAACAGGAAATTGAAAAGCTTAGTGTCAATTACCTATCCTCCGTAGTGCTTAAAACCGCCGACGTTCAGCTTACCGAATATAATAAATATTTGTTAAAGCTTTCCGAAACACTTCCTGTTATAAATACGGTAGGGTATATCGACAAGGACGGAAATTATTATAAATGGAGCGACGTTTCTCCTTATACCGACCTTATAAGCGAGTATGAGAAAATTCAGTACAACTGTATTTTCGACTATGAAAACTTAGAAAAAGATACCTTCTTTATAAAGGGCTACACCCATGAGGCGACTCCCCTTGAAACCGAGGAGGAATAGCTTTGATTAACAGTACGCTTTGCCATATTGAAAAAGACGGCAAATATTTAATGCTTCACCGCATAAAAAAGGAAAACGATGTAAACCGCGATAAATGGGTTGCAATAGGCGGAAAATTTGAAGAAAATGAAAGCCCCGAAGAATGTAACGCAAGAGAAGTTTTTGAGGAAACAGGACTTATCCTTAAATCCGCAAGCTACCGCGGAATAGTAACCTTTGTCTCGAACAAATGGGAAACCGAATATATGCATATTTTTCATTCCGACTCATTTTCGGGCGAGCTTACCGACTGTGACGAGGGTGAATTGTGTTGGGTTGACAAAAAAGAGCTTTATTCACTGCCGATATGGCAAGGCGATAAAATATTTTTAAAATTGCTCGAAGAGGATATCCCTTTCTTTTCGCTAAAGCTTGAATACAAGGGCGAAACACTTATAAAAGCCGTTTTAAACGGTAATCAATTAAGTATATAATAAAACCACGAACAAAACGTTCGTGGTTTTTTGTTAGCGTTCTATTTTTGCTTCGCCGTTTTCTACGGTTTTTGCAGTAATTGTAATTTTCTTTATAGTGTCATCCGACGGAGTTTCAAACATCAAAGGCTGTAAAACACCCTCAATAATTGAACGCAGTCCTCTGGCTCCTGTCTTACGCTCAATTGTAAGCTCGGCAATTTTTTCCAAAGCCTTTTTCTCAAACTTAAGCTCTACACCGTCCAATTTGAACAAGGTTTCGTACTGCTTTATAATAGAGTTTTTAGGCTCCAACATAATGCGTACCAAGGTTTCCTTATCCATACCTGCAAGGGCAGTGATAACGGGCATACGTCCGACAAGCTCAGGTATTATACCAAATTTAACCAAATCCTGATGGGTTGCCTTTTGGCTTAAAGCCTCAGACTCCTTGCTCTTGGATGACTTAACATCTGCACCGAAGCCTAAGCTGCTGCCACCGATACGGCGTTCAATAACCTTTTCAATGCCGTCAAACGCACCTGCACAGATAAACAAAATATTGGTGGTATCAATCTGAATAAACTCCTGCTGAGGATGCTTTCTGCCGCCCTGTGGCGGAACATTTGAAACGGTGCCCTCAAGAATTTTGAGAAGCGCCTGTTGCACGCCCTCGCCGCTTACGTCACGGGTAATAGAAGCGTTTTCGCTCTTGCGGGCAATCTTGTCAATCTCATCCACATAAATAATACCGCGTTGAGCCTTTTCGATGTCATAATCTGCCGCCTGTATAAGCCGAAGCAGAATATTCTCAACATCCTCACCAACATAACCCGCTTCGGTAAGGGTGGTAGCATCGGTAATAGCAATCGGTACGTCAAGAATCTTTGCCAAGGTCTGTGCCAAAAGGGTTTTACCCACACCTGTAGGGCCTAACATAAGCACATTGCTTTTGCCAAGCTCAACCTCGTTATTATCATTTTTAAAAATACGCTTGTAATGATTGTAAACCGCAACCGCTAAGGTTTTTTTGGCTTCGTCCTGACCGATTACATACTGGTCAAGCTTTTGCTTTATTTCCTGCGGCTTAGGTAGTACAAACTCGGTCTTTTCTACTTTTTTAGAGCGTTTTTTCGGTAGCTCGTCTTCAAAAAGCAGGGAACTGCAAAACTGAATACAGCTGTCGCAAATATAAACCCCCGGCCCCTCTACAAGACGTGTTACCTCGTCCTGAGATTTACCGCAAAAGGAGCAGCAAATTTCTATATCGTTTTTATTAGGCATTATATTACCTCTTTGTGATTACTTTATCAATAAGTCCATACTCGAGCGCTTCATTAGCCGACATAAAATTATCACGCTCGGTATCGCGCTCAATTTCTTCTAAAGACTTACCGGTATTTTCTGACAAAATTCTATTAAGATTTCCTCTTGTCTTTTCAATATGTTTTGCGTGAATTAAAATTTCGGTTGCCTGACCTTTTGTGCCGCCTAAAGGCTGATGAATCATAATTTCACTGTTGGGAAGAGCATATCTCTTACCCTTAGCGCCCGCTGACAAAAGGAATGCGCCCATACTTGCAGCCATACCCATACAAATGGTGCTTACATCGCACTTGATATACTGCATTGTATCGTAAATAGCCATACCTGCCGTTACCGAGCCGCCGGGGCTATTGATATAAAAGCTTATATCTTTATCTGGGTCCTCACCCTCAAGGTAAAGCATCTGCGCGATAACAATGCTTGCGGTGGTGTCATTAACCTCTTCGCAAAGCATAATTATGCGGTCGTTTAAAAGTCGGGAAAAAATATCATAAGAACGTTCTCCGCGGCTTGTTTGTTCTAAAACATAAGGTACTAAGCTCATACTAAAATCTCCTTTAAAAATAAAACAGGTGTCGGCACCGTTAGTGCCGGCACCCATATACCGTATTATTAACTAAATCAAAAAATTATAATCAATTATTCTTCTGTCTTTTCTTCTGCTTTTTTAGCAGTAGTCTTCTTTGCGGTAGTTGTTTTCTTAGCAGTAGAGGTGGTTTTCTTAGCAGTGCTCTTCTTTGCGGGAGCCTTTTTCTCGGTCTTCTTTTCTACTTCGGTAATAACCGCATTTTCCTTAACAAAGTCAATAGCCTTGCCTACTGCAACGTCCTTAGCCAATTCTTCTGCAGGGATAGCCTTCTTAACAGCATCAACTTCCATATTGTACTGCTTAGCCATCTCTTCAAAGCGAGCGTTAAGGTCTTCCTCAGTAGCTTCAATCTTTTCAAGCTCTACAATCTTTTCAAGAGCTAAACGGAACTTAACCTGACTTTCAGCTTGGGGACGGAAGGTCTTTTTGAAATCCTCTAAAGAAGTGTTAGAATACTTAAGATAAGTCTGTAAATCAAGACCCTGCATCTGTAAACGATAGCCAAACTCTTCAACGCTCTGGTTTAAGCGGCTTTCAAACATAGCTTCGGGGATTTCACCCTTAATGCTGTCAACAATCTGCTGTACTAAGTCGTTCTCAGCTTCTTCTTCAGCAAACTTTGTCTTCTGCTCTAAAGCCTTTGCCTTTAAGTCAGCCTTTAATTCTTCAAGAGTATCAAACTCACTTACATCCTTTGCAAGCTCGTCATCAATTGCAGGTAACTCACGAAGCTTGATTTCGTGAAGCTTAATTTTAAATACAGCCTCTTTACCGGCAAGCTCTTCTGCGCCGTATTCTTCGGGGAAGGTTACGTTGATTTCAAACTCGTCACCGATATTCTTACCAACGATTTGCTCCTCAAAGCCTGGGATAAATGAGCCCGAGCCCAACTCTAAGGTGTGGCCCTCTGCCTTACCGCCGTCAAAAGCTACGCCATCCTTAAAGCCTTCAAAATCGATAACAACTGTATCGCCCATCGCAGCAGCTCTGTCTTCAACAGATACCATACGTGCGTTGCGTTCAGCCATGCCCTTAATCTGAGCATCGATTTCGCTGTCTTCAACCACAGCCTTAACCTTTTCAGCCTTTAAGCCCTTATACTCACCGATTTCAATTTCGGGATAAGTAGTAACAGCAACCTTAAAGTCAACACCCTCTTCTTTAGAGATTGAAACCATATCAAAATCCATCTTATCGTTGATAACCTTTAAGCCGGATTCATTAATAGCCTCATCAACAGCTTCGGGGTAAAGAATATTAAGAGCTTCTTCAAAGAAAGCCTCTTCACCGTACATCTTCATAACCATAGCGTAGGGTGCTTTGCCCTTTCTGAAGCCGGGGATATTTATTTTATCTTTCTGTTGGTCGAAAGCCTTTCTGATAGCCTCGCCGAATTTTTGTGCATCAATAGTAATTTCAAGCTCATATCTATTGGTGCCAAGCTTTTTTGTTTCTTTTAAACTCATTTTTATACCTCCGCATAAAATGCTATTTATCATTTCAGAATATTATAACACAATAAAACAATTTTTTCCACTAATTTTTTAAAAAACTTAAAATTTAGTTATTTAGGCTATAAAAAGGGGTGTAAAGTCGATACAATCGCAAGAAATTAACCTAAATTGTACCCCGTCATACTCCTTTACGGCATTGTTAAAGCCGCTGCCGTGAATGTGCCCGTGGTAAACCGTTTTAATATTATGCCTTTTTATTACATCAAAAATCTCAGCGCAAACCTCATTTGCATAAACAGGCGGATAATGCAAAAACAAAAGTATGGGAAGTCCTGTTTTTTCAGCCTCCGAGATAGATTTTTCAAGTCTGCCCACTTCGCGCGCTATAATTTTATCATCTGCCGCGGCATCATAAAACCAACCGCGTGTTCCCGCAATTGCAAACCCCTCAGCAACGATTGTATTATTAAAAAGAATTTCTACATTATCTATTTTATTTTCCGCAAAAAACTCTTTAAGCTTTTTGACGGTGGACCACCATAAATCGTGATTGCCCTTTAAAAGAATTTTTTTGCCGTTAAGCCTTGCTAAAAATTCAAAATCCGCTTTAGTATCCTCTAATTTCAAGCCCCACGAAAAATCACCTGGGAGAATAACAGTATCTTGGGGCTCTACCAATCTGTTCCAATTAGCTAAAAGGCGGTCGGTATGATTATCCCAGCCGCGAAAAATATCCATTGGCTTATCGCTGCCAAAGGACAAATGCAAATCGGAAATGGCAAAAATACTCATTTTTCTCCTCCACTACATATTTTTTAAAAATCTACACAAACTAAAACTGACCTGAAGGTCAGAAAGGATTGAAACTATTATGGAAAATAAATGCGAAACCAATTACTGTATTTCCTGTAATGTAAAAAACTGTGTTTATCACGCTGAAAACGATACCTGTTCGGCAGGTAAAATTCAGGTTGGCAACAGCACCGCAACAAGTGTACGCGATACCTGCTGCGACACCTTTGAATGCAGATAAAACCGAACTAAAAAGCCACTGAAAAGTGGCTTTTTTTATATCCTTTTCATCTAAATGGCTCCCTCCTCGAGGGAGCTGTCAGCGGAGCTGACTGAGGGAGTTATATCCTTTTCATATTAAAGGCTCCCTCTCAGAGGGAGCTGTCAGCGAAGCTGACTGAGGGAGTTAATCAATACACCCCTCAAAACTCCTTCCGTCTTCGCCTTCGGCGAATCCACCTTCCTCAAGGAGGAAGGCTTTAATAGGAAATCGATATATATTTATATACCAAGTGCTTTATATACTGCCTTTAGCATATCTTCTTTTTGGCAAATTTCTTTAAAGCGTACCTGAGCGTTTTCAAGTGCCTTTATGGGCTTTGGTATTTCGGTGGAAGTAATCTCTGACAAAAGGCGCACCGTCTTAAATTCGCTTTCTGCAGTTTTGTCACTCACTGCAGATAATACGCTGTTTGCAAACTTATAAGGCGAAGCGGTAGAAGCAATAACGGTAGGTCTATTGTCCCCCGTTTTTTCTACATACTGCTTATAAACATTCATTGCAACGGCGGTATGGGTATCGCAAAGATAACCATACTCACTAAACAGTTCCTTAATTGTTCCAAGCGTTGCTTCATCATCACAGCAGCCGCCAAAGAACAGTTCACCCATTTTTTGCTTAATTTCTTCACTTACAGTAAATGTGCCGTTTTGGGATAAATCATTTTGCATTTTTGCTACTGCTTTATCATCATTACCCGACAGCTCAAACAACATTCTTTCAAGGTTAGAGGAAATAAGAATATCCATTGACGGTGAAATAGTTGTAAAGAAGCTACGATTACGGTCATATTTACCTGTATTTATGAAATCGGTAAGCACATTATTAGCATTTGAAGCACAGATGAGCTTATTCACAGGAACGCCCATTTTTTTAGCATAGTAAGCCGCCAAAATATTACCGAAGTTGCCTGTGGGAACTACAATATTAAAGCCGTCCTTTAAATAATCCTCACCGCGAGAGAGCATATCGCAATAAGCAGAGATGTAATAAACAATCTGCGGAGCAAGTCTACCCCAGTTGATAGAGTTTGCAGACGAGAACTGCATATTATTCTGCTCTAATTTTTCTTTAACCGCATTATCGGTGAAAATCTTTTTAACGCCTGTCTGAGCATCGTCAAAATTGCCCTTGATAGCGCAAACGTGAACATTTTCACCCTTTTGAGAATCCATCTGCAATTTTTGCATAGGACTTACGCCGTCACTTGGATAGAATACCATAATTTCGGTATCCTCGACATCGCAAAAGCCTTCAAGCGCGGCTTTACCTGTATCGCCCGAGGTTGCAACCAGAATAACAATTTTTTTACCCTTAGAAACCTTTTTAGCCGAAGTGGTAAGCAAATAAGGCAAAAGCTGAAGTGCTAAGTCCTTAAAAGCACAGGTGGGGCCGTGCCATAATTCAAGAATATTGGCATTTTTGCCTATAAGCGAAATGGGGGCTGGCTGTTCGTTATCGAAGCTGTTTGTATATGCACCCTTTACGCAATAATCAACCTCATCCTCCGTGAAATCATTAAGAAAACCGCTTAAAATATACTTTGCTCTGCCTACATAATCAAGCTTTGAAAGCTTATCAAAATCTTCTTTTGTTAACACCGGGAAGCAATCCGGCACGAAAAGACCGCCCTCAGCAGAAATTCCCTGAGAAATAGCCTTTGCGGCAGTAACCTTAACCGATTTATCTCTTGTACTTATGTAATTCATACTATCTTTCCTTTCAAGACTTCTACTATATTTTAGTACCATTAAGGTTGTTTGTCAAACACTCTTTTAAAAAGCGTTTTCAATATAGCGAAGTTTATACCCCTTTTCGCCGTTTTGCTTTTCAAAAACTATTACCTCAGCAATATCAAAACGGGGCTGCTTGCAGTTTTCGGTTTTTGCAATGTAATCATTCGCAGTAAGCAAAATTCGTCTTTGCTTAAAGGCATCAACCGCCTCTGCACCCGACACAAGACTGTCTTGCTTTCGGGTTTTTACCTCTACAAAAAGCAGTAATTCATCATTTTCAGCAATAATATCAATTTCGCCGTAGCGCGACTGAAAATTACGCTTTATTACAGAAAAGCCGCTTTTTCGCAGAAAATTTGCAACCCTTTTTTCACCCTCGGCACCTGTTTTTCCGATATTCATACTATTCACCCAAAATATTTTTCAAAAAGGATAAGCGGTGAATTTCGCACGTGCCGTGCTTTTTAATCAAATCAGTATGAAGCTTGGTGCCATAGCCCTTGTGCTTTGCAAACTCATAAAGCGGGTATTTTTTATCGTATTCTAAAAGCAATCTATCCCTTGTAACCTTTGCAAGAATTGAAGCCGCCGCTATAGACATAGACTTAGCATCGCCCTTTACAACGGTAGCGCAATTAACCTTTATATCTGTAGGTACGCGGTTACCGTCAATAAGCGCAAAATCAACCGCTTTAAGTCCGTTTATTGCCCTGTTCATTGCAAAATATGTAGCGTTGAGAATATTATACTCTTCAATCTCCTCCAAAGAGCCGAAAGCAATATAGTAATCCAACGCTTTCTCTATTATAACGTCATAAAGCGCTTCTCTTTTTTTCTCGCTAAGCTTTTTTGAGTCATTAAGTCCCTCAATTTCACAGTTTTCGGGCAGTATAACCGCCGCCGCACAAACAGGACCTGCAAGCGGGCCGCGTCCTGCCTCATCAACACCGCAAATATGCTTAAAGCCGCTGTCTCTTGCGGCTTGCTCGAAGCTGTAATCAGGCATAATCCTCTACCCTTTCCAAAGAAATATTGCCGATTTTCTGGTTTCGGTATTCTTCCAAGAGCATATTAGCCGCTCTCTCGGTATCGGTTTCGCCACCACGAATAACCATACCGCGTTTTTTACCTATTTGACACAAAAGCTCATACGCATCAAGTGAGAAATCAAGCTCACCGTAGCGGTTTGTAAGTAATTCAGGATAATTTTTACCCATAATTTCAAGCAAACGTACCGCCAAAAGCTCGGTATCAAGAATATTATCCTTAACAGCACCCGTAAAAGCAAGATGCTCACCTACAGTCTGGTCTTCAAACTTAGGCCATAAAACACCTGGGGTGTCAAGCAATTCTAACTGTTTTTCTATTGTAAACCATTGGTTGCCGCGTGTAACACCTGGACGGTTTTCAGCTTTAGCACGGGTTTTGCCCGCAATTTTGTTTATAAAAGAGGACTTGCCTACATTAGGTATACCTATAACCATTACGCGCAAGGGCTTACCTACCATTCCCTTTTGGGCGTAAGCCTCAAGCTTGTGAGCAAGCGCAGTCTTTACAGTATCCTTAAACTGATTTATACCCTTACCGCTTTTGCAGTCAATTGCTATTGCGGTAATACCGTTTTTCTTATAAAAGTCTATCCATTCACGTGTAATACGGCTATCCGCCATATCGCACTTATTAAGCAGAATTATATGCGGCTTATTTTCAATAATTTCAGCTAAATCGGGGTTGCGGCTGCTTATCGGAATACGTGCGTCCACAACCTCGGCAACAGCGTCTATAAGCGGTAGGATTTCCTTAATCTTACGCTTTGTTTTAGCCATATGCCCCGGAAACCACTGAATTGTCTGTTTATTATCCATCTTTACCATTCCGTATTATTTATTAACAAGACTACCCATTTTATTAAACGGGAAAATCCTATACACCGCGCGGCCTAAGACATAACGCACATCTACCATACCGTCAGTACCGATACTTGAAGAGCGGCTGTCAAGCGAAACTGCGCGGTTATCGCCCAAGACAAAAATATGCCCTTTTGGAACGGTGACAGGAAAAGCAACATCGTGTTTTACGGTAGTGGGAGTGCTTATATAATCTTCCTTTAAAGCAACACCGTCAACAAAAACCGTACCACTCTCAAAATCAATATCCACTGTCTGATTTTCAGTAGCGATAACACGCTTAATTATCGGACCGTCACCCTCCATATCGTTTACAACTGTGTTTTCAATATTGCGGGAAATTACCACAATATCCTTATTTTTAGGTGTGTATGAAAGGTTGGTGATTATTACCATCTCACCACCGTGGAGGGTATTAAGCATAGAGTCGCCCGAAATTGTAGCAACCCTGAATATAAAACCAAATATTATAATTACCGTTATCAGTGCAACCGAAACAACATCAAACCACTCAAAAAGCTCTTTCCGCTTTGAAAAAACCTCAGGTTTTGGGGTGGAGTGCTTCGCCTCCTCAATATCGGTATAGATAGTGAAGCCGTCATCCATATTAAAATTATCTTTTTTCATAACTCTTTTCCAGCTTTAAATTAAAATTAGGGGGACAAGGCTTGAACCCGTCCCCCTTTTAAGATTAAATCTTCTCTTTAACCTTTGCAGCCTTACCAACTCTATCACGAAGATAATAAAGTTTTGCTCTGCGAACTTGACCCTTGCGTACAAGCTCAACCTTAGCAACTGAAGGTGAATGTACGGGGAATACACGTTCAACGCCAACACCGTAGGATACACGGCGAACGGTGAAGGTTTCTGCGATACCGCTGTTGTTCTTAGCAATTACGGTGCCTTCGAAAACCTGAATTCTTTCCTTTTCGCCTTCCTTAATGCGAACGTGAACCTTAACTGTGCTACCGATTAAAATCTCGGGAACATCTTTTTTAAGCTGTTCAGCTGTCAATTCCTTAATTACGTCCATGGTTTTTCCTCCTTTAATTTTTACCAGATGTTCATAAGCCTTTAGCCAGAGGACCACCTGCTTCAATGTCGATTTTTCGGCAAGAAGACACCCGTAAGGAATCGGGTGAAATCAAATGCTCATATATTTTATCACAAACCCCTTAAAAAAGCAAGCATTTTTTTACAATATTAAACTTTTAGGCAAAACGAGAATATTATACTATGTGTGAGAAAACGGTAAAAATTAGGCTAATCGCCAAAAAATTATTAACATATCCGTTTCAAAAAAATATTTTTTGTAAAAACTATACAAAAATACGCTTTATTTTACACATACTAAATACTTGAAATTTTTCTGTAAATACTGTATTATATATGTATAATTGCATTGGAGATGAAAATATGGCTAAGATTACTCCCGCATCCCTTGCGGCTTCAATTGAAAAAAAATTATCACACAACTTTGGCGTAACACCCGAGCAGGCTTCGGATGAGCTTTTTTATAAAGCCAGTGTTTTATGCCTTTTAGAAATTATGAACGAGCGCCGTGCCGCCTCTAAAAAAGAGCGCGCCGAAAAGGAAGCTAAGATTGTATACTATCTTAGTATGGAATTTCTTATGGGACGCTCCTTTAAGACTAACCTTTACAATCTTGACCTTACTTCGACTATGGAAAAGGCACTAAAGAAATTTAATGTAAAGCTTGAAAAGCTTTATGATTTTGAGCCTGATGCAGGACTTGGCAACGGCGGTCTCGGAAGACTTGCTGCCTGCTTTTTAGAGGCTCTTTCAAGCGGAAGCTACCCCGCTATGGGTTATTGTATCCGTTATGAGCTTGGTATATTCCGTCAAAAGCTTGTAGAGGGCTGGCAGACCGAAATGCCTGACTTCTGGCTACCCGGCGGCGGAGTATGGCTTGAAGCAAAGCCTGCTTCGGCGGTTGACGTATATTTTGACGGTTATATTGATGACTGGTGGGAAAACGGCCACCATAGAGTAGAGCACAAAAATTATCATACCGTGCGCGCCGTTCCTTACGACCTTTGCGTTGCAGGTAAGGACGGTAAAACCGTAAACGCTTTAAGACTTTGGAGTGCTGAGTGTCAGGAATTTGATATGTCGGCATTTAATCAGGGTGAATATCTGCGCGCTATTGAGCAACGTGCAATGGCTGAGAATATTTCTAAAATTCTCTACCCTGCTGACAATCATATAGAGGGTAAATCCCTAAGACTGCGTCAGCAGTACTTCTTGGTTTCGGCATCTATTCAGGATATTTTAAGCCGTCACCTACGCCATTACCACACCCTCGAAAATCTACCCGAAAAGGTAGCCATTCATATTAACGATACCCACCCAACCCTTGCTATACCTGAGCTTATGCGTTTCTTACTTGATGACTGCGGCTACTCTTGGGAGCGCGCGTGGGACATTGTAAAGGGCACTGTGGCATATACCAACCACACCATTATGCCAGAGGCTTTGGAATGCTGGCCTGATACCCTTATAAAAGAACGCATTCCGCGTATTTATCAGATTATTAAGGAAATTGACCGCCGTTACCGCGAAGAAGTTATCGCAAAAACGGGCGACTTCGGTCTTGCAGAGCGCACCGCTATTATATCTGACGGTGTTGTATGTATGGCAAACCTTTGTGTTGCAACCTGTCACGCTGTAAACGGTGTTTCAAAGCTTCACAGCGGCATTATTGCAGATGAGCTCTTTAAAGACTATGCAAAAATGACACCCGATAAGTTCAAGAACGTTACTAACGGCATTGCACACCGCCGTTGGCTTTGCTGCGCTAACCCCAAGCTTACAGAGTTTTTGACCGAAACTATCGGCGACGGCTTTATAACCGACGCGAGCGAGCTTGAAAAGCTTATGCAGTATAAGGACGACACCGCAGTATTGCATAAGCTTGCCGAAATTAAGCGTTATAATAAAGAACGCTTTGCAAAATATGTAGAAAAGAAGAACGGTATTATTCTCAACCCCGATTCTATTTTCGATATGCAGGTTAAACGCTTGCACGAATACAAGCGCCAGCACCTTAATGTTTTAAACATTATAAGCGAATATCAGTTTATTAAGAATAATCCTAACGCGCCGTTCACCCCCAAGACATATATTTTCGGCGCAAAAGCCGCTTCGGGATATTTGCTTGCAAAGCAAATTATTCAGATGATTTATACGCTTTCAAAGGTTATCGAGAATGACCCACAGGTTCGCGATAAACTAAAGATTCTATTCCTTGAAGACTACCGCGTAACTATGGCAGAGCTTATGATACCCTCTGCCGATATAAGCGAGCAGATTTCATTGGCTTCTACCGAGGCTTCGGGCACAGGCAATATGAAGCTTATGATGAACGGTGCTATTACCCTTGGTACAGAGGACGGCGCCAATGTTGAAATTCACTCAGCTGTGGGTGACGAAAATATTATTATTTTCGGTATGCAGACGCCCGAAGTTCTTGCTCTTCAAAAGAGCGGCTACAGCCCCGATAAATATTACAACAATAACCCCTTCCTCCGCGATGCGCTTGACTTTATAGGAAACGGCTTTGGCGGACAGCGTTTTGACGATATTTACAACACCCTTAAAAATCACGACACCTATATGGCACTTGCCGACTTTGCCGATTATAAAACCGCACAGGAAAAAGCCTCTGCGCTTTATAACAAGCCGGCTGTTTGGCAAAAAATGTCGCTTACCAATATTGCAAAATCAGGAATATTCTCAGCCGACCGTTCCATTGCAGATTATGCAAATGACATTTGGAACGCAAAGCCATTAAAATGATTATGAATTATTATCCTTTTGATTCGAGAAACCCGTTATACCGAAATAAGCTTCACGCAATAGCCGAGGGCGAAAGCCTTCGGCTAAAGGTGCTTTTGCACAAGGATGCCCACGTTAAAAATGCATTTTTGCTGATAAAAAACGATGCGGATGCTTGCGAAAAGCAAATAAAAATGGAGCCTGCCGATTTTTTAGATAACTACCGCTTTTATGAGTGTGAAATTTCTCTAAGTGAGGGGCTTTATTGGTATCATTTTAAGTACTTAAGCGATTACGGTGAATTTTTCATAAAAAAGGGCGAGCACTCGTTAGGCTTTATCTGCCCAGAGGGTAACAGCTGGCAATTGACCGTATTCGACCGCGATTACACCACTCCCGATTGGTTGGACGGCGGCATTATTTATCAGATTTTCCCCGACCGCTTTTATTCTTCAGGTGAAAAGAAAAACCGCGTTCCCAAAGACCGATACATTATAACCGACTGGGAAAAACAGCCCGAATTCAGACAAGATGACACTTTTAAATGCCTTGGTAACGATTACTACGGCGGTGACCTTAAGGGCATTGAAAAAAAACTTAAATACATCAAATCCTTAGGGGTTAACTGCATTTACTTAAACCCCATTTTTGAAGCCCACTCAAACCACCGCTACAACACTGCCGATTATATGAAAATTGACCCTACCCTTGGCACTAAGGCAGACCTTGAAAGCCTTATTAAATCGGCAGAAAAGCTTGATATTCATATCATTCTTGACGGTGTATTTTCTCATACAGGTGACGACAGCATCTACTTTAACAAGAGCGGACGTTATAATTCAGTAGGTGCTTATAATTCTGATACTTCACCCTACCGTAGCTGGTATAAATTTGATAACAGCAAGATTGGCTACGAGGCTTGGTGGAGTGTGCCCACATTGCCCGAAGTTAACGAAAATGATAAAAACTTTACCGAATTTATAACGGGCGAAAACGGCGTTATAAGATATTGGCTAAAAAAAGGCATTAAAGGCTTCAGGCTTGACGTTGCCGACGAGCTTCCCGATGAATTTTTAGACAATATCCGCAAGGCTTTAAAGGCAGAATCAAAGGACAACTTCCTTTTAGGTGAAGTTTGGGAGGATGCCACAAATAAAATAAGCTACAATAAACGGCGCAGATTTTTGCGCGGAAAACAGCTTGACTCGGTTATGAATTACCCCTTTTCAAACGCGATTATCAAATACCTGCAGGGCGGTAATTCGCGCGAGCTTATTGACACCGTTTTAGAAATTTTAGAAAATTACCCACCGCAAGCGGTAAAGCTGCTTATGAATCATATCGGCACACACGACACTCCACGAATCCTTACCCTTTTAGGTAAGGGCTGTGTAGAGCGTACCGACCGCGAATGGCAATCATTACAAATACTTACCGAAGAAGAATACAATAAGGGTATTTCCCTTTTAAAAGTGGGCGCGATTATACAATACTCTCTACCGGGTATTCCGTCGGTTTACTACGGCGACGAGGCTGGTATGCAGGGCTACGGCGATCCATTTTGCCGCGGTGCTTACCCTTGGGGTAAAGAAAACAAGGATTTACTTTCCTTTTATAAAAAGCTCGGCTCTATCCGCCGCAAAAGCAAAGCCTTCTCGTCGGGTGAATTTATCCCTGTGTATGCTAACTTCGGCGAGATTGCCTTTATCAGAAAAAACGGTGACGAGCAGATTTTGATTGCTGTTTCACGTTGGCACGAAAAAACACAAATCACTATCCCAAAAGAATTTGCAAACGCAAAATGCCTTTTAGGTGATAAGCCCGATGGCACTGCTACCTTGCACCTTTCCCCTTACGGATATTCGGTACTAAAAATATAAAAAACTGATTCTGTTAAACAGAATCAGTTTTTTCTTTGGTTTGTTCAGGTTTTGCTCTGCCGTAAAGCACGGTAAGCTCTGCAATAATTTTTGCAAGCCAATCATTAATACAATTGGGGTCTATACGCCAGCCCCAGTTTCCACCCACTGTGGATGGGGTATTAATTCTGCCCTCGCTGCCAAGACTTATAAGGTCCTGCATTGTCAGTATACAGGTATCCGCTACCGACATAACCGCCGATTTCATCATAGCCCAGTTAAAGCCACTATCCCTCTTAGTGTTAAGATATTTTTCAGCAAAAGCAACCTCTTTTTCGTCATTGCTTTCAGTCCAACCGAGAATGGTATCATTATCGTGTGTTCCTGTATACACAACGCAGTTACTTTGATAGTTATGCGGCAGGTATTCGCTTTCATTTTCGGTATCAAAGGCGAATTGCAAAACTTTCATACCGGGATATCCCGTTTTTTTAAGCATTTTAAGCACCGCGGGTGTTAAAAAGCCTAAATCCTCAGCTATTATCGGCAAATCACTGCCCAATTCTTCCTCAAGCGCCTTAAAAAGCGCTATATCGGGACCCTTTACCCATTTTCCGTTAGCGGCTGTTTTATCACCGTAGGGAATGGAATAATACGACTCAAAACCGCGGAAATGGTCTATTCTTACACAGTCATAAAGCGATAACACATACTTAATACGTCGCTTCCACCAAGCAAAGCCTTCGCTTTTCATAAGCTTCCAGTCATAAAGCGGGTTACCCCATAGCTGACCGCCCTCCGAAAAAGCATCAGGCGGACAGCCTGCAACCGCCTTTGGCTTAAGCTCCTTATCAAGCTGAAACTGCCAAGGCTGTGACCAGACATCTGCCGAATCGTATGCCACATAAATCGGGATATCGCCAATTATCTTTATACCCTTTTGGTTGGCATAGCTCTTAAGCGCTTGCCATTGCTTAGAAAAAACATACTGCACAAAGCAGTAAAATTTAATATTTTGAGTGTGCTCTTTTTCTGCTTTTTCGATTGCTTTTTTATCACGCAATTTTAAAGACTCATCCCAGTTTTCCCAAGAAATATCGTCATTTGCGTTCTTTATTGCCATAAAAAGCGCGTAATCCTTAAGCCAAAAGGCATTTTTGCCACAAAATTCCTCATAATCCCCGTCTTCCTTAAAACGAGAAAACGCAAGCTTTAGCATAGCGTTACGGCTCTGGTACAGCTTTCCGTAATCAATAGAACTGCCCTCTTTTCCAAAATCAAAGGACAAAAACTCCTTTTTAGTTAAAAGCCCGTCCTCAATCAAAAGCTCAGGGTCGATAAAATACGGATTTCCCGCATAGGACGAAAACGACTGATAAGGTGAGTCACCGTAGTTTGTTGGATTAAGGGGTAAAATCTGCCACCAGGTTTGTTTTGCTTTTTCCAAAAAGTCAACAAAACGGTAAGCCTCTTTACCAAATGTGCCTATTCCCCCTTTTGAAGCAAGGGAAAAAATCGGCATTAAAATTCCGCTGGTTCTCAAAGAAATTCTCCTTTTTCTTTTTTCATTAATTTTCCGCAAATCAGCGAAATTATACTGAAAACACCCTTTTGGCTTTATTTAAAAGCTTTTTAAAATCGGGCTTTTTTATAAAATTAATTGTTCTTTTAATATTACGCCGTGTAACATAGAAAAATACAAAATCGGTAATAAGTACTGCCAATAAAACACTTTCGGTCTTAAAAAGCTTTCTTAAAATAAAGGTAAGCAAGCCACAAGCCACACCGTATAAAAGCTTTTTATAACGCGGTGAGGTTTTAAAGCTGTAGTCTAAGGTCATAAACATTGCCGCAAAGAAAAGTCCCCCACCCATAAGCGACACTGCAAGCCCTTCACCGAAAATAAGCGAAAGCAAAAACGATGTTGCTATAAAGCTTACCGGAATTATGGGGTTTATAAGCTTTCTTAGCATCAAATATATTCCGCTCACCACAATAAGCAAAACCGAGGTTTCACCTATATTACCGCTGTGAAGCCCGAAAAACAAATACTTAGCAGGATAATAATAAGATGAAAAGGAAGGAATATATAAATTATCAAATGGCAACCACTGAACAGGGGTATGGACAAAGGGTAAAACATAGTGTGAAAATGCGCCAAAAAATACTACTGCCAGCAAAATGCGTGTTACTAATATTGGGAAAGCCACAAATTGCGGTTTATCCTTAAACACCGTTTTCATAAGCGCTACTGTAACAACACTTAGCAATACGCACAACGCCACATTAAGTCCACTGCTGAGTGTAAGACCTAACAAAAGACCTGTAATAATTGCGGAAAAATTAATACCCTTTCTTTCCTTTTTGAAAATGATATCCCACAAAAAGTCAGCCCCTAAGCACACCACAATACAAACCGAAACTACCAAAACCGCCCTGAGCCCAAAAAGCAAGCAACCGAATATTACTAAGGGCAAAAGGGCTATGATAATGTCCACCTTATCCATTTTGGTAAGCTGTGTTCTGGTAGCTGTTTCTTTCTTTTTAAAGAACTCCAAAACCCTTAGGCTCAAAGGCTTTAAAACAGCCAAAATCTTATTTTTTATATCCATTTGTTTACTCCTTAAAGCATATAGATTAATTCTACTACATTTTGGTTATTTTTTCAAGTATGCTATTGCTATTACAAAACCAAAATGCTATAATATAAAAAACGCTGTAAAGGACTTTTATTATGAAAATCTCCACCGAAATTGACTCTGCCTCAAGAATTATAGGCGAACAAAAAGCAGTTGAACTGATAGCGAAAGCAGGCTTTGACGCTTGGGATTTTTCTATGTTTCAGATGGCTGAATTTAACTGGCAGGAAAACTGCTTTTCAAAAAGCAACCACATATTAGCAAGCAATAGCTATCTAAAATTTGCAAGAGAGCTTAAAAAAATCGGCCTTGATAACGGCATTATGTGTAACCAGTCCCACGCACCGTTTCCGTCGCATCCGCCCTATATATTCTCATATTTAAAAAGAGCTATAGAATGTACTGCCGAGGCCGGCGGTGAGATTTGCGTTATTCACCCCGGTTGTTACTGGTCACCCGAGCAAAATGCCGAGTTTTACTCAGAGCTTTTGGAATTTGCAAAAGGCTACGGAGTAAAAATTGCAACCGAAAATATGTACGATTGGGATAATGAAAAAGGACACTCGATTTTCGCCGCTTGCGGCACACCCGAGAGCTTTAACGCTCACTTAGATGCGGTGAATGACGGTTCCCTTGTGGCTTGTCTTGACATTGGCCACGCCGAAATGAAAGGCTCGCAAACCAGTGCAGTAGAAATGATACTTGCCTTGGGCGACCGTCTGCAAGCACTTCACATTCACGATAATGACAAGCTTCACGACAGTCACCAGATTCCTTTCTCTATGGATATAGATTTTAGCCCGATAGTTAAAGCCTTAAATGCTATAAACTACAGCGGATATTTCACCTTAGAGTCTCCCACATTTTTAAAGACTTATACTAAAGAAAATGTTTTTAGCGGTATAAAACAGCTTGCCGATTCGGCTAAAAAGCTGGCCTTAATGTTTGAAAATGCATAAATTAAAGCCCTTGAGTTTTCTCAAGGGCTTTAAAGTTAATTATTCTCTATATATTCTACTAAATCGCCGATTGTCTTGATATTTTCAATTTCCTCATCAGGAATCTCAACATCAAAGGTGTCTTCAATAGACATTAAAATTTCAACAACATCCAAGCTGTCGGCATTTAAATCCTTAGCGATATCAGTGTCAAGTGTTAAGTTATCTTCATCAACGTCAAGTTGTTCTGCTAAAATTGTTCTGATTTTATCAAATGTCATAAAAAGTCCTCCTAAATAATCTGTCGAAAAACGACAGTTGCTATATAAAATAATATGTTGATTTTTTCAATTTGTCAATACTTTTTTTATATTATATAAAAAAGGTTGCAAAATTATTCTATTTATTTTATAATTAATATAATTGTTCTACGTAAATTATGAAAGGCAGGTATGTGTGTTAACACACTTTCACTATGGCTAAAGAAAAATTAGTAAAATCTATTACTTCTATGGATGAGGACTTTGCTAAATGGTACACCGATGTGTGCATTAAGGCTGAGCTTATAGACTATGCTTCGGTAAAGGGTTGTATGATTATACGTCCTTACGGCTATGCTATTTGGGAAAACATCCAGAAAAGCTTGGATATGCTCTTTAAGGAAAAGGGACATGAGAATATTTATATGCCCCTCTTTATACCCGAAAGTCTTCTTCAAAAGGAAAAGGACCACGTAGAAGGCTTTGCTCCCGAGGTTGCATGGGTTACCCACGGCGGTGAAGAAAAGCTTGAAGAACGTCTTTGTGTGCGTCCTACTTCAGAAACCCTTTTCTGCGACCATTTTAAAAATATTGTTCACTCCTACCGTGATTTGCCAAAGCTTTATAACCAATGGTGCAGTGTTGTACGTTGGGAAAAGACCACTCGCCCTTTTCTTCGCTCGCGTGAGTTTTTATGGCAGGAGGGCCACACTCTTCACGCTACTCGCGAAGAGGCTGAGGCTGAAACTATACAGCAACTTAATGTTTATGCTAAATTTGCTGAGGAGTACTTAGCAATGCCCGTTGTAAAGGGCGTTAAAACCGCCAAGGAGCGTTTTGCAGGTGCAGAGGATACATATACTATTGAAGCTTTAATGCACGACGGCAAGGCTTTACAGAGCGGCACATCGCACTTCTTTGGAGACGGCTTTGCAAGAGCCTTCGATATAACCTTTACCGATAAGAATAACCAGATGGCTTATCCGTTCCAGACCTCTTGGGGTGTTACCACACGCCTTATCGGTGCTATTATTATGACTCACGGCGATGACAGCGGTCTTGTGCTTCCGCCTATGATAGCACCTATTCAGTCGGTTGTAGTTCCGATTGCTACCCATAAGGAAGGTGTGCTTGAAAAGGCTAACGAGGTATTTGCTCGTCTTAACACCGTTTGCCGTGCTAAGCTTGACGACAGCGAGCAGTCACCGGGTTGGAAATTTGCCGAGTATGAAATGAAGGGTGTTCCGCTTCGTATTGAGCTTGGCCCTAAGGATATCGAAAATAACGTATGCGTTGCTGTAAGACGTGATAACGGCGAAAAGACCGTTGTAAGCCTTGATGAGCTTGAGGTTAAGATTCCCGAGCTTTTAAAAGCAGTACAGGACGGCCTTTTCCAAAAAGCGCTTGAACGCCGCGCTAATATGACCTATGACGCGCACGACTTGGACGAGATGATTGACATTGCCGAAAATAAGCCCGGCTTTATACGCGCTATGTGGTGCGGTGAGCGAGAATGTGAAGACAAACTCAAAGAAACCGCAGGCGTAACCTCACGCTGTATTCCTTTCGAGGAAGAACGCTTAAGCGGTAAATGTGTTTGCTGTGGAAAAGAAGCAAAACATATGCTCTATTGGGGAAAAGCTTATTAAAATTTTAAAGGCGCTTCAGCTAAACTGAATGCGCCTTTACTTTTTTTATTTTTTTGAAATTTAGTGTTGACAACGGTATTACTATTTGATATAATAATTGAGCGCTTTAAAAAAGAATATGTTATGCGAGTGTGCTGGAATAGGCAGACAGGCACGTTTGAGGGGCGTGTGTCAACGACGTATGGGTTCAAGTCCCATCACTCGCACCAAATTCCCAAAACAGACCTTTAGGTTTGATTTGGGAATTTTTTTATTTGATTATGTGATGGGACTTGAAGACTAAGAGGGCTGCGAGTGTTAAGAAAAACAGTCCGGTGGACTGTTTTTTAACGAACAGGTGCGCCGACGGGTACTGTTGCAAAGCAACGGTCGTCAAGCAGGGCGAATTGCCGAAGGCAAGACGCGTCCCATCACTCGCACCAACTGAAAAGACCGTTTAAATACGGTCTTTTCTTTATTTTAAGCCATTTGTGAACATTTTTTGTTTGTATTTTACGCTTTGCAAATGTAGGTGAAAACACGCGAAAGTCACACGAAACAGAGCAAAAGTCACACGAAAAGTCACACGAAAATCACACAAAAACCAATCGAAACAGACTTGATACGCAAACTTCATTTTTTGTCGAATAATAACGAATGGGAATTATAGTTCATACCAAATATTTCCAATTAGCAGTACTGTGAAACCTGACGACAAAAGGTGAGGTTTTATTATGTTTAAAAATCAATTGTCCATTCAAATGTTAAGAGCTATTGATGAGAAAGAGTTAACATTAGAAACTCTTTCGGAAGCAGCCGGACTATCCAGAAGATTTATAGGCAATATAGTAAATGGCAAACAGGTTCCTACGTTGGATAGCTTTGAAAAAATTTGCTCTGCATTAGAGTTAGAGCCTAATGATTTGTTGCTTAGTGATAAGTCAAAGAAACACAATAAATCTCATCCCTTACGCGTAACACAGGTATACTGCCGTAAAGATGATGGTGGATTTTCATATATACCGGTATGTCCGCACTGTAACGCTTTGCTTGAATCCGAAAACCAAAGTTAAAGTATCCCAAATCAATATATACAAAATATATTTGCGTTATGCGACAAGCCCGTATTTTCATATAATATTTCGTAAAGAATTTACGGGGGTATTGTATGTTTAATCTTATTTTACAAATGCTTTCAAATTTATATTATTTCGCACTGCACGTAACGGGTGCAGGCTCTTTCCCGACGCCGCTCTCAGCAAAGCGCGAAAGCGAGCTTTTGGAAAAAAGTCGCAACGGTGACCTTGGAGCCAGAAACAAGCTTATAGAACACAATCTGCGCCTTGTCGCACATATTGTCAAAAAATATTATGCCAACAGCTCTAACCAAGACGATTTAATCTCCATTGGTACAATCGGTCTTATAAAAGCAGTATCAACCTTTAAATCAGACAAAAATATCCGCCTTGCAACCTACGCTTCACGCTGTATTGAAAATGAAATTTTAATGTATTTCCGAAATCAGAAAAAATCAGCGCAGGACGTTTACATAAGCGACCCGATTGACACCGATAAAGAGGGAAATTCGCTGACGCTTATAGATGTAATAGCCGATAAAAGCGACATTGTAGAGGAGCTTGATACCAAATTAAAGCTTGAAAAACTTAAAACCATTATTTCTGACGTTTTAGACCAACGCGAGTTTGAGATAATTGAGCTGCGCTACGGCTTGGGAAATAAGCCCGAGCTTACCCAGCGAGAGATTGCAAAAAAGCTTAACATTTCACGAAGTTATGTATCAAGAATTGAAAAATCCGCCTTAGAAAAACTAAGACAACAATTTTAAAAGAGCAGTCATACGACTGCCCTTTTTTATTCTTCAGCAACAAATACTACATTTTCAATTTCGCAAAGCTTTTCTATTCCAAATCGGAAGCCCTTTTCAACCGTTACAATTATACCCAAATGCCCATTTGCAGCACTTTTGGGAGGGATAACTGTATATGTGACTTCATTATCAATCATTTCTTTGATAGCGTTAACACTATCATTAAGCTTATATAAATCATTTATTTCAATATACACCGTTTCGGTGGTTTTTTTACTTTTTTCAAACTTTGAGAAAAGGACAATTGAAATCAAGAAAAGTACGGTACCTATAAGCGCACCCGAATAAAAGCCGTAGCCGAGCGCAATACCTATAATACTTGTAGTCCAGACACCTGCCGCCGTTGTAAGACCTGTTATCATATCATTATTCTTTATAATAATCATACCCGCACCAAGGAAACCTATACCTGATATTACCTGTGCGGAAATACGCATAACATCTCCGCCGATGCCTAATACGTCACTTACAAAAATGCTCATAAGAGAAGTAAGACAAGCCCCAAGGCACACTAAAAGGTGGGTTCTCATACCCGCCGCTCTGCCATGCTTCGCGCGTTCGCTTCCTATTAAAGCACCAACTACAACCGCCAGAAAAAGCCTTATTAAAACCTTTAACCAAAACTGCCAAACTGACATTCTAAAACCCCTTTCATAAATAAATATATATACGTTAAAAACACTATTATATACCAAATTTTATTTTTGTCAAGCATTAGATTGACTTTTAATTTTAAATATACTATCATTAATTATCGGAAGGAAGCGATTTTATGAATATAAAAGAATTAGCAAAGGAATACAAATACAAAATCGAAACCCACGCTCATACCTTTCCTATGAGCCCTTGTGCCGACTTTTCACCGCAAGAAGTAATAGAAAAATACGCTAACATTGGATACGATGCTGTTGTAATTACAAATCATTATTACAGATATTCTTTTTCAGGCGACAAAAAGGAAATTGCAAACAAAAGATTTTTAGACGATTTTCATAAAGCTGAGGAAGCTGCAAAAAAATACAAGCTGAGAGTTATTTTCGGTATGGAAATACACTTTGCAGACAGTAACAACGACTATCTTCTCTACGGTATAGACCAAAATGATTTAGATATTCTTTATGGCCTGACCTTTACAGATTATAAAACCTTTTATAATACCTTTAAAAATGACCGCAATGTTATTTTACAAGCGCACCCTTTCAGACCGAACATGGTATTACAGGAGCCTGAGCTTTTAGACGGTATTGAGGTTTTTAATATGCACCCGGGTCACAATTCAAAAATAGGGCTGGCAGCACAATATGCAGCTAACCATCCCCATTTCATAAAAACCTGCGGAACCGACTTCCACCACAAAGACCACCAAGGCCTTGGCGGTATACTGACAAAAACGCTTCCGAAAGACTCTTTTGAGTTTGCAGAAATTTTAAAATCACGCGATTACCTGCTTAATATTTCAGGTAACATTATAATCCCTTAAGAACGCTCATATATTTCAACCGAGCAGGTGCTGTCATAGGGTGGTATCTTTACTGAGATAAACTCACTCTTTGAAGTGGGGACATTCTTGCCTACGTAGTCGCCCCTTATGGGAAGCTCCCTATGGCCTCTGTCCACCAATACCGCAAACTGTATTGATGCCGCTCTGCCAAAGCTCATAACAGCTTCCATAGCCGCTCTCGCAGTTCTGCCCGTATAAAGCACATCATCTACCAATATAATATTCTTACCTGTTACCGAAAATGGAATATCACACGGATGGAATACAGGGTCACCCGCAATATTCGACAAATCATCACGGTAAAAGGTTATATCTAAAACGGCAGTAGGCACCTTTGTGCCTTCAATATTATATATATTGTCAGCAATTATCTGCGCAAGGGGTACACCCCTGCGCTTAACCCCGACAATACATATATTATTACTGCCGTTATTTTTTTCTAAAATTTCGTGTGAGATACGTTTCAACGCACGGACTATTGCCGCCTCATCCATAAGTGTAGCTTTAAACTTATCCATAAAAACTCCAAAATCATATTTTCATACGCTTTGCATATTATATATATGTATAATATACCACAATCCCGAATTTTTGTAAAGTTTTTAGAACACAACATTTTGACTATGCTTTGCGAAAACGCCCCATTCTGCCACTATAGATAGTAATTTTTTCCTATTTAAAACGGCTTTTTTAACTTTTGTATGTGTTTTTTGTATGGTTGCACAACTTTTTTGACATAAAATGTCAATTAGCCCTGTTTAAAAGTGTTACAAAGTTGTAACCTTTTTGAAATTTTGGGTTGTCGTTAGTCAAAATAACCAAAAAAGTCCCGTTTTTTTATTTTGACATGACGAAATTTATAGGTTATAATACCACTTGCTTTGAAAATCAAGCCGAAAATATATGTTTTTATTCGGCCCATATTAAAGGAGTTATTGGATGATAGAGAAAATAAAGAGTAAGTTGTCTGCCTTTATTAAAGAAAGACATCTGCGATTAAGGATTGCGGCATTATTCACCGCTCTTACCGTCGCTGCTGCTGCTTTACTGAACTGCCCAATCCACACAATTAAAATTTTCGACGGAAACAAAACCTACACCGTACGCTCACTTAATAATAATGTAGCTATGGTTATGGAAAATATTGATTTAGAATCTCAGACCTATGAGGTTGTAGAAACCGAAACCTATAATAATGTAACTTCGGTAAAAATCAGCTACGGTTCCCCCGTATACATTACACAGGGTGAAAAAACCACTCGCGTAGACTTCTGCGGCGGCACCGTAAAAGAGGCTTTAGCCGCAGCGGGTATTACTGCTGATAAGTTTGACTTTGTACAGCCCGCTCTCAATACCGAAATTAACGATACTATCTATATCGACTATACTAATATAGACTATATTCAAACCACTAAGGAAGAAGCTATTCCTTATAAAACAAAAACCACCTATTCAGGTGATTTAAAAGTCGGCACCAAAGAGATTACCCGCGAGGGTAAGGACGGTGTTAAGGAAGTTACCTATACTGAAAAGCTTGTAAACGGCGTTTCGGTAGAGAAAAAGGAAACTAAGAGTGTTACACTTACCAAGGCTGTAAGCAAAAAGGTTACAGTTGGTGTTAAAACAACCAAAAAGAACAGCAAATATATATCTACCCTTTCCCCTAAAACCGAAATTAAGCTCGATAAGAACGGCGTTCCGGTTAATTATAAATCTAAAATGAAGGTACGCGCTACTGCTTACACTCATACAGGCCACCGTTGCGCTACAGGCGTTAAGCCGCAGCCCGGATATATTGCAGTAAACCCCAAGGTTATTCCTTACGGCACTAAAATGTTTATTAAAACAAGTGACGGCAAGTATGTTTACGGTTATGCAGTTGCTGCAGACACAGGCGGGTTTATAAGAAAGCATCCTACAGGTGTTGACCTTTTCTTTGACACTGAGAGCGAATGCCGCAAATTCGGCGTAAGAGCTGTTGAAATTTATATTTTAGAATAGAAGAACAGAGCATTGTTGCTCTGTTCTTTTTATATATTAACCTTTCTGCCTTTAACGTAAACCACTTTATTATGCTGTGTTTTACTTTCTCAAAGCACTGAATTTTATTATATCTTCCTCACGCTCTACCTTTATATTATTTATATCGCCCTCAATAAAGTTTATATCATACCCCAAGTTATACATAAGCATAGTGCAATTTGACTCAGCAAGATTGTGGTCGTTGCTTTCCGCCATTTTAAAAACCTCATCCAAAAGCGAAAAACGGTGAGCCTCAGGTGACTGAACCGCCACGATTTTATCACGGTCAAGATATTCGGGATATCCGCCCGACACATCAAACTGAACATAATCCTTCATATAATGGCAAATAGTAGCACTGCCCATTTCAGAACAGGCAAGCAACAGCTTTGAAATTGTTTCGGTGTTGACCATTGGTCTTGTTGCTTCCTGAATAATTACAACATCATCAGGCGAATATTTATCCTTTATATATGTGTATCCGTTTTTAAGCGAAGTCACACCGCAGTTGCCTGCAGGAACAAGACCCTTAAGCTTAGTAATTCCAAATTGCTTTGCATAAGCGCTTACAATATCTTCCCACCCTTTAAGGCATACTACATATATATCATCAATCGACGGGTGCGATTGATAAGCATCCATACAATGAACGATAATCGGCTTGCCGTGAACATCAATAAACTGGTTTGGGATATTACGGCTGTTACGTCCGGTTTTTCCGCCCGCAAGGATAATTACCGCGTTTTTATTCTTTTTAAAGACAGCGGTTGCTTGTGCTGTTGCAGGCTGATAGGAGGCAGTGTACCCTAGAATCAAGGATTCAACTGTAGTATCAAGCACCTCGGCGAATTTTTGAAGCTTCTTTTGGGAAACGTCATTCTCGCCCGATTCTATTTTGGCAATAGTAGACCTTGTTTTGTAGCCCATTGCATCTGCAAGCTCTTGCTGCGACATTCTAAGCTCATATCTTCTTTTTTTAATATTGGAGCCAACTGACATAAAATCACCCTTTAAAATGCCTTTTTGTCTATTATAAATCAACATTAAGTGATTTACAAGGGCAAATGTTAAAATTTTTTTAAATATGTTGACTTTTCGGGTGATTTTAAATATAATATTGACGTTGCAAAACACATAATAAAACAATTTTTTGAAAGGGGTACAGTTATGAAAGCTGTTATCTTCAACTCAGGCCTTGGTAACCGTATGGGTGATTTTACCAAGAATAACCACAAATCTATGGCTCAGCTTAAAGATGGTGAAACCATTTTCCACCGTCAGATTCGTCTTCTCGCTACAGAAGGAATTAAAGATTTTATTATCACAACAGGTCCTTTTGAAGACCAGTTGAAAGCTACCGCAGCAGATTTCCCAGAGCTTAACTTCAACTTTGTTCGTAACGATATTTACGACAAGACAAACTACATATATTCTATGTATTTAGCTCGCGACCTTATGGACGACGACCTTCTTTTCTTCCATGGTGACTTAGTATTCAACCGCAAGCTACTCCACGATGTACTCGCTTGCGAGGACAAAAATACCGCTACCGTAAACTTCAAGAAGGCTCTTCCTGAAAAAGACTTCAAAGGCAGAGTAAAGGACGGTAAGGTTGTAGAAGTTTCTATCAAAATCTTTGATGAAGACTGCTATGCATTCCAGCCCTTCTACAAGATGGAAAAGGCTACTGCTTCCGCTTGGATTGGCAAGGTTGTAGAATTTATTCACAAAGGCGAAGACAAGTGCTATGCTGAAAATGCACTTAACGAAATCTTCCCTGCACTCAATGTTCGTGCTTTCTCTTATGAAGACTACTACATTGATGAAATCGACAACCTCGACGACCACGCACGTGTAACCGCCGAAATTCTCCCCTATGATGAAGCAGATGCTAAAATCTTCGGATAATTAATATTATTAGGAGAAAATATATGTCAGAATTAAAAGAAAAATTTATGTACGGCTACAATAGTGAGCAGTTCAAAAAATTTAAAAAGTATGCTTGGCTTATGCTTTTAAGCTTCGGCTTCACTTATTTGTTCTTCTACAACGGCCGCCAGAACATCAACCTTGTAATGCCTCTTATGAAGGAATACTTCGCTTCTGACCTTGGCACTATAGGTGTTGTATCCTCAGCACTTTTCTGGTGCTATGCATTCGGTCAGTTGGTAAGCGGACGCTTAGGCTCATACTTCGGCTACAAGAAACTTATGATATTTGGCGTAGTTGCTTCTGCAATACTCAACGTTGCTATTTCTTTTATGAGCAATCTTGTTGTTATTGCTATTCTTTGGGGTCTTAATGGCTTCTGTCAAGCAATGGTTTGGTCAAACGGCGTTGGCGTTATCAACAAATGGTGGCCCAAGGAAAAACGCGGCTTCGCTTCAGGTCTTGCAACCGCTTTCTCAGGCGTTGCACAGGCAGTTACCTATTTAACAGTTAACTGGTGCTTGATTCTTAACCCCGAATGGGGCTGGCGTGCAGGCTTCCGTTTCCCGATTATCCCTATGGTGCTCATCCTTATTGCATTCATCGCATTCTTTAAGGAAAAGCCCGAAGACATTGGTCTTCCCGCATTTGAAGAAGCAGACAAAGAGCTTGACAACAGCGACGCTGCTATGGAAGCTGAGATTGCTAAAAAAGGCTTCTTCTATCCCTATAAGCTTCTCTTCAGCGAACCCAAGGTTCTCATTTTCTGCTTGATTTCGGCTATTGCAGGTATCGGACGCTACGGTCTTCTCACTTGGATTCCTACCTACTTTACCGAATCCTTAGGCCTTACCCTTAAGAACGATATGTTCACATATATAGTTCTGCCCTTAGGTCAGGCTTGTGCTATGTTCGTATTCCCATTCATCACCGATAAGATTTTCAAGGGCAAACGTGAGCCTATGCTTATCTTGGCATCAATCGTTGCATTCTTAGGTCTTATCTGCTTCCCGCTCTTTAAAACACAGCTGCCCGCAACAATTATGTTATTCGTAGTTGGCGTATTCTCAATGGTAACAGGTGTTATCTGGGCAATTGCCGGTGATATGGGCGGACGCGCACTTTCATCTACAGTTGTTGGTGTTCTTGACTGGGCTGTATATATGGGTGCCGCTATTCAGGCTTCTGTATTCGGCTTTGTTCAGCAGAAATTCGGTTGGAGCGCAATCTTCGTTACCATCGGTTGCCTCTACATCGTATTGCTTGTATTAACACTTTTAGCTCGTAAGATGAAGATGAAAAAGCTTTAATAGTTTAAAACATTTTTTATAAAAAAACGGCTTGGATTAAATCCAAGCCGTTTTCAATTTCTACTATTTACTTTCAATGATTTCCTTGCCGCCCATATAAGGTCTAAGTGCTTCAGGAATTTTAACCGAGTACTTTTCACCGTCAAATTGGAGATTATTTTCAAGGAGTGCTATAAGCATTCTCGGCGGTGCTACAACGGTATTGTTAAGGGTATGCGCTAAATACTTTTTACCACCCTCGCCCTTAACTCGAATACCAAGACGGCGTGCCTGTGCATCACCCAAGTTTGAGCAAGAGCAAACCTCAAAATATTTCTGTTGCTTGGGGCTCCAAGCCTCAACGTCATAAGACTTCACCTTAAGGTCTGCTAAGTCACCGGTACAGCATTCAAGAGTGCGTACAGGAATATCAAGGCTCTGGAAAAGCTCAACCGAATAGCTCCACATTTTGTTAAACCAATCCATACTTTCTTCCGGCTTACAAATAACTATCATTTCCTGCTTTTCAAACTGGTGAATACGGTAAATACCGCGCTCCTCAATACCGTGAGCGCCCTTTTCCTTACGGAAGCAGGGAGAATAGCTTGTAAGGGTTAAAGGAAGCTTTTCTTCAGGGGTGATAGTATCAATAAATTTACCAATCATCGAATGCTCAGAGGTGCCTATCAAATAAAGGTCCTCACCCTCAATTTTATACATCATAGCATCCATTTCTTCAAAGCTCATAACGCCTGTCACAACATTGCTACGAATCATAAAGGGCGGAATACAATAGGTAAAGCCCTTATCAATCATAAAGTCACGCGCGTAAGAAAGCACTGCTGAATGAAGTCTTGCAATATCACCCATAAGGTAATAAAAGCCCTCACCTGCAACCTTGCCTGCGGCTTCCTTATCAATGCCGTCAAATGCCGCCATAATATCGGTGTGATACGGTATTTCAAAATCAGGTTTGGTCTTCTCGCCGTACTGCTTTACTTCAACATTTTCACTGTCATCACGGCCTACAGGAACACTATCGTCGACAATGTTTGGTATCTTCATCTGAATCTCCAAAACCTGCTTGCCTAATATATCCTCCTGTTCCTCCAAAGCCTTTAATTCCTCAGCCTGCTGGCTTACAAGCTTCTTCATCTCTTCAGCTTCTTCGCGTTTACCTTGACCCATCAAAATACCTATTTGCTTACTAATTTTGTTACGGTTAGCGCGAAGCTCATTAGCGCGGCTGTTAGCCTCACATTTCTTATTGTAAAGCTCAATAACCTCGTCAACCAAGGGTAATTTTGAATCTTTGAATTTTTTTGTAATGTTATCCTTTACTAATTGCGGATTTTCACAAATAAATTTAATATCAAGCATTTTTTCTCCTCCAAAGGGCAAAATATTACTCATAAAGTATATCACAAATAAAAAGTTATGTCAATTTTAAGGAGAAAAATTATGGAAAATCAAAAGAAATTTCCCGAAACACCCGACCGCACACCAAATTCACCCCTAAAACCCAAGGAGGAAAGCAAAAATGTGTTCGATTTAGTAAATGAATACGGCACCTATGAAATTCAACCCACCTGTGATACCGAAAGCCAATATCCCGCAATAGCACAAGGCTTTAACAGTAAGATTATACAAACCGACCGCCAGAACAAGCACTCAAAAACGGCAAAATGGGAAAGCAAAAAAAATCAGGACAATTAACTGCACTTTACTTGACAATAATAAATATTTAATATATAATGTTTAAGCAATAAACCTATGGGAGTTTTCTCCCATACATACTCTTTTTTGCACCTGTGGCGGAACTGGCAGCTTTTTATTTGAGCGCGTCCTGTGGACGTTCAAGCGAAAATAAAATGGCGTAGCGGTCGAAATTTTTAGGCGCTCCAAGCCGATAAAAAATTTCGGGCACCGCAAGAGTTTCGCGACGCGGCTGCTTTAGACAATTTAATATGCACCTGTGGCGGAACTGGCAGACGCGTATGGTTCAGGTTTTTACACCATTTTTGACGAGTTCCCGAACCGCCGAAATATCCCGAAAAGACTGGCATTCTCAGCAGAAAAGCGGTGTGCGGTTGGCACGTAAGATTCAGGTATTCATTCTAAGAGTGAAAAATACTGGGTTTTAGGTACAACTACGGAGGTGTTACCTCTCCGTCAGTAAAAAAGGTAAACCTATATGCAGGTATGGTGGAATTGGCAGACACGATAGATTCAGGTTCTATTGTTCGCAAGGACATGCAGGTTCAAGTCCTGTTACCTGCACCATCGACCTTGTAAGCTATTACAGTTTACAAGGTCTTTTCTTTTTTCATAATAAAGGCTTAGATTTCATTCGTAGGATTTCAAAACTCATTTGAGGTAGTCCGACGAGTGAAATTTTTTTATGAAAGGAAGTAATTTATTATGGCAAAAATCAAAATGCAACCCTTAGACGCTGAAACAGTAACATTGGAAGAATGCTTTGCCGACTATATGGCAAAATGCAGAGCTAGAAACCTATCCGACAAAACGCTTGAAATTTACGAGGTTAGATTCTCAGTATTTCAAAAGTACCTTAACGGCAAAGAACTGAAACCGTCTGAGATTGACCAAGACGTTATTGACGGCTTTATCCTCTACCTACAAAAGAGAGGGTGCAACGATATAACCGTCCAATCCTACATAAGGGATATAAGAGCATTTTTCTACTACCTTATGAATAACGGCTTTACCCCCGAATACAAAATCAAACTGCCTAAGGCTGATAAGAAAATCAAGGAAACCTATACCGATGAAGAACTGAAAAAGCTGTTGAAAAAACCTAACCTTAAACGCTGTGAGTTCAACGAGTACAAAACGTGGGTATTCTCCAATTACTTACTTGCTACTGGCAACCGTATATCCACCGTCCTAAATCTTCAAATTAGGGACTTGGATTTTGACAACAACGTTATCCAGCTTAACAAAATGAAGAACCGCAAGGCTCAAATCGTCCCTATGGCTTCATCGTTGGCGGTAATACTGAAAGAATACCTTACCTACCGCAAGGGAGAGCTTGACGATTATGTTTTCTGTAATTCCTACGGAGGACAAGGGGAAATCCGTTCCTATCAGGAAATGTTGGCTAAGTATAACAAGGCTAGAGGGGTAAGCAAAACCTCAGCCCACCTTTACCGTCATACATTCGCTAAACGTTGGATTCTCAACGGTGGGGACATCTTTAGACTTCAAAAACTGCTCGGTCATAGTGATTTAACTGTGGTAAAAGAGTATGTAAATATGTTCAGTAGTGATTTGTCTAAGGATTATAGTGATTATAACCCTCTCGACACCTTAGGAACTGTAAGAAATCAGGCTAAAGTTGGCTTTAATAACTGAGGGAGGTTTAGCTGTGAAAGAGTATAAAAACAAGGATTCTCCCGATATAGGCTACACCGTAGCCGTATATATTGCTATGAGTGGAGAACAAGCAATTAGGCAAGGCTGTCGGCAATGCCTATCCCCTCAGTTCCCCGATAGTAAACGTGTTTATGGTCTACTGAGGGAAATAGACGGTAATTTATGTATTTCTAAGCGTATCGGGTGGAAAACGGTTCTATGCCTAGAAAAGCGGAAATTTGACACCGTTTTGCGTTTTCTCTATCCGTCAGGCATTCCTGAGGGGTGGAACTATAAAGCACTCCTAAGGCTGATAAACGGTAGGCTGGTATGGATAATAGGCTTTGATAACTGAGTATCAGCCTATAAGGTGTAACGGCGATACGGCGATAAAATCTTGAAAGTTATAGATTTTTTACCGCTAAGAATAATCTAATACATATACGTTGACTCCGCTACGCTCCGTCAACTGTATATGTATTAAAAGGTTGAGGGGACTTCGCTTACGCTCGTCCCCAAAATATAAGTATTTTACTGTAACGGATATACGGAGATACTTTTTGAAATTTATTCAATTTTTTATAGGGAAAGAGTATAACGGTTGGGGTGATTTTTCGGCAACGTCCGAAAAATTATCCCTAGTATTAGACTCTTGAAAGGAAAGGTAATAAGATATGACTACTCTTGAAAATTTATATTATGGGAATATTCAACCTAATGAAAGAACAGCTAGGAATATTGATAGATTGAGAAACCTTGAAAGGTTATCCAGTAGGAATGAGGAAGAATTAGAATCCACCCTGACGGATAAACAAAAAGAAACCTTTGAAAAGTATAAAGATTGTAACCGTGAGCTATTAGGGGTTACTGAGGTTAATGCTTTTGTAGAGGGTTTTACTCTTGCTATGAAAATTATGGTAGAAGTAGGTAACGTTAATTATGATACAGAGTAAATTATACACAAAAAATGTGGGAGCATTTTGCTAGGCTTTGCCTATGCAAAATACTCCCTTTCGTTGCTATGGCGTAAGCCATAGTCAACATTCTCCTTTGAGCGTATGAGATTATTTGTTTATAGAAAAATTATGTTTTTTGAAAAGTTACCGCCGTACCGCCGTTGAGAGAAATATAATTAACGATACATATCCTCAATTATATCAAGTTCGACTAAGTATCTTGCTAACTTAATCAAGTCTCTACCGTCTATGCTTCCGTCAATGTTTACGTGTGCTCCCTCTCCGACTTCCGTTTCCAAATCAACCAAATAACGAGCGAGCATAACAACGTCAGCCCCAGTAATAGACAAATCACCATCCACGTCTCCACGGATGTAGCAAAAGGTCTGGATGAAACCATCCGACACCTCCACTTCTACAAGATTTCCGTTTTCGTCGCAAATATTGCCCTCCTCATATTTAAGTGAAATAGGGTATGTATCTACTGATATTCTTTCTTTCACTTTGAAGGTCATAGTAAATAAAACTTCGTCCCTGTCAAATTGATTGTTTTGAGTATCGTACCAAATGAATTTTGGATTGTCAGGGTCTTCGTTGTAAAGGAATGTTCCGCTTTCAATATTTGAAACAACATCAACAATTTCCATTACATCGTGGTTAAATTCGGGACTGAGTACCAAACAAGCGTATTCGGTTACACTTCCAGAATAAACAACAACATCAACGGTATCACCCATTTTGCATTCTTCACTAGAGGTCATAATATAATTGAAATTTGCGGCACTTGCTGATATACCCA
>JAFXCZ010000001.1 GCA_017516445.1 Clostridia bacterium | reverse complement strand
TTCATTATTTTATAATAATTATACTTTGTACCGGCGCCTAAGGAAAGCATATATGCCAATTGAGCACCGTTTGTAATCTGATATGGGTCGGTTGAAGTACCTGTACCGCCCGCAAATGCTGTGGCAGTAGTTCCATCCCAAGCATTATTTTCAATTGTTGTTTCAGCATAGGCATTTAATATAAAGCTTGCTGATAAAGTTGTTAAAATAAGGGTTGCTATGCAAATTAAGGAAATAATTTTTTTATTTTTAATAAATTTTAACATTATCCTTTTCTCCTTATCAATTATTTTGTATTTTTGCTAACATAACTGTTTAAAGTATTTACATAACCTTCAACCGCATTCTGCTTTGCTTTAATAAGCGTTGCAACTTGGTCCGGCTCTTCATAAGCAATTTTTGAATAATCGGTACGATTAAATCCGCACACCTTGGATGCGCCGTTTAAATAATAACTGATTTTGTTTTTAGCAGCTGCTGTTGTAACTTCAAAGAAAAATGTAGCCGCCTCAGTCGAAAAGAATGCTTCATTAACATCATAATTTGCAGTATCAAGATAATAACGTAAGAAAACACCTGCTGCCATGGGATTTTGAGCGCCCTTACATACACCATAAAAGCGAGTAATACCAGAAGGTGTTGCTTTTGTAGATGCATCATAATCAGGCATATATGTAAAACCAATATGATTTTGGTTCATACCAGCAAACGTACCTGTTTTCTTAAGTGCAAATGCATTACCGATGCTTAAGCCTGTTCTGCCATCACTAAAATATGAATCTGCAGGAACAAGTAATCCTTCCTTATTCCATTTGGCAATTCGTTCATAAATCTCTGTGAGTTTTCTATTAGAAACATTGCTCTTAAAAGTACCATTTTCAAGCTTAATCCAATCAGCATTAAACGATGCTGCTAATGATTCGGGATAAACATAACCACCTGCAAAACCTGCATTTTTGCAATCTTTTAATACTTTCTCAAGAGTATCCAAATTCCATTTGCCTGCTTTATAATATTCGGCCGGTGTTGTTATACTATTATCTTGCATAAGCTTTTTGTTAAACACTACACAGTCAGCTTCTGTCCAGATACTACCTAAAACACCCAAACCATACACTTTACCGTTTACTGTAGTTTGCTTGAATATATTTTGGTCCCAAATAGGGTCTTTCATATCAATGCCCATTGCAGTTACAGGCTGAGCAATTGCTAATGAATTTGGAAATTCAGCAGTTTCTATAAACACATCGGGCGCTTTCTCCGAAGCAATTAAGCTCACGATTTTGTTCACATATTCACCCTGAGGTACATTTACAATTTCAACATTAATACCGTACTTTTTCTCAAAAGCCTTAATTACCGGACCATCTTCATTTTGGTCAGGGTCTTTCCAGGTAGCATACTTAACGGTAGTACCCCTGTATTTAGATATATCTACTTTGCCAGAACTTACAGTATCCTTTCCTGTACTTGATGTGCCAGATGAAGTTGTTTGTTGCTTGTCACCGCTTGTGGTCTTATCATCGCTACTGGATTGCTTATCATCATTTGTATTAGTATCATCACCCTGAACAATTACAATTTCCGATTCAATCCATTCATCAGAGCCAGCATCTGTAGGATTATTCTTACAGCCTGTTATACATGCTAAAAGCATAACAAATGCGACCATAAGTGCCAACATTTTTTTGAATTTAAAATCCATAATAAAATCCTCCTATAAAATAATTTTTTATTTTAAAATAATTTTACAATTATTTTTAAATACTCAATTTATCCTGTAATACCTACACGGTCTATACTTTCTACAAACCAGTGTTGAACTATTAAATAGAATATTAATGGTGGTATAATAAACATTAAACATCCTGTTAAAACATATGCTAATCCGTTTGGCTTTTCGGGTGATAAATAAATACCATTATAATTTAATAAATCGTGTAATTTGCTCATTGTTACTGCTAACGGATAACCTTCATCCATAAACATTGAAGCCATGAAATAATCATTCCAATGCCAAATTATAGAAAAAACAATAACTGTAAGAATTACTACACCCGATGACGGGACTGCTATTGCAAAAAAAGTTCTTATAGGACCCGCTCCATCTATCCAGGAAGCCTCTTCAAGTTCGTAAGGCAAACCCTTAAAGAACTGAATATATATGTAAATTAAAAGTCCCGACTTTAATCCGCTTGCAAAAAGAGAAGGTAGATAAAAAGTCCATGGCGTTCCCAATAAATCAGGCCGTAAATCTATACCTGAAATCTTATTAAATAACCCTAAAATTCCCAAAAAATCAAGTTTAGAAAAGTTGGTCATCAAAGGCATTACAATCATTGGAGTGGGAATTAAAATAGTCACAAACAAAAGTGCAGTAAGAATCTTTCTAAGCGGAAATTTGAAACGAGCAAATCCATACGCTACAATTGCACAGGTGAAAACCTCTAACAAAGCACTAACCATTTCAATTCTTAGCGTCGCAAGTAATGCTGCGCCATAATCCATTACCTTATACATAAAAGTGAAATTTTCCAAAGTCACAGAATTAGGTATCCAAACACTCGTCGGGTCTAAAAAAGCTTCCTTTGTACTTATTGATGTAGTTATCATATAAAACAATGGATATAACACTATATAACCAATTGATAAAAGAATGAACCATCTAAAAACCGATTTTAAAACAGTACTTGAAATTTTAACAGGAGTGGATTTCTTACAATCCCCGATGGACTGTAAAATAGATTCTTTATTAAATTTCATCTTTACCCTCCTTAATCCCAACGCCGCATTAGTATATATGTATAAAGGAACACTACCAATCCTAATATAGCCGCTGCTATAAGGAAATAAAACCAAAGCATTGCAGAAGAAATATCATATATACCTACACTCATTTTGGCAAATGCTGTTTCGATTATAGGACTTGTACTATCGGTAAATAATTCTATTATGGTAAATATTCCCACGAGTAGAGTAACCCTTGAGAGCATCGGGAAAGTTATAAACCAAAAATCTTCCCATTTGGTTGCACCCTCTACCTTACTTACTTCATAAAGACTCGAAGGTATCGACTGTAAACCGGCAATAAATAAAACAATCTGTATTCCACATTTCCATACAAGCGAAAATATACTACTGATAATTTCTTGCATAGTTGTTGCTATACCGGCCGGAAGATTAAACACGCCCATTATATCCTCTACCGTAAACATATTCTGTGTAACAGTTGAAGCCATTTGATCATCTGCTGAAACCTTACCGCTTATCAACTGCATTACAACACCTGTAGCGATAATTACAGGCAAAAAATACAGTGCACGAAAAAACAATCTACCAAAAAACTTTTGATTAAGGATAATCGCTAATACAAGACTCACAACCAAAATCATTGGTAAAGAATACACCATTTGTCCGATAGACGAACCAAGGTTCTTTGTATAATCGGGGTCTTCAACTAAAAGCTTTTGGAAATTTTGGAAGCCGACGAAAAATGTTTGAACACCCTTTTCGCCAATCGAAATCTCAGAGAATGCATAGCCTACTGACTGACACAACGGTATAAAGAAAAACAAAACAAATCCAACTATCCATATAGAAACAAACATCAAGCCATACTTGCTTTTGAGAGTTTCTATTCCACGTAACTTTTTATTCTTCAACCATTAAGACCCCCTATCCTGTATTCTCCAGCATCTAGTGTACCAAGCAAGGTTTCTGAAGTGTTTTCACCACGATTTACAACTGCTGTAACTCCGTTTGAATATTTGGTAACACGCACACCGTTTTCATATATTTGATGTTCAATGATTTCGGCATTCTTAATAGCCTTATAATATGTAGAAATATTATCGACCGCATTAATAATGGTGTCTTTATATCGTGAATAAACACCGTTACGTAATTCGGGTGATGCGAAATTTATTGCAGAATTATCATAATCATGCATTAGTGACCACAATGGCAAAATTCCACTTTCAATACATGCAAGTAAAGCATCCTCCTGTAAAGTTTCTTGATTTATTGGCATAGAAGTCATTGGGATATATCCTTTAAATACCATTTGATAAAAAGGTACATCTTCATCAAATACATCAAACCTTGCAGAAGAAATAGGACAATTAAATATCTGTGTAGCGTTAACAGCCGCATATGCATTTGCTCCACTTACTGCAATTTTCTTATTGCCCTCATTAAATACTTTTATTGCATTTTCTATATCCCGTGATAGATTTGCTTTTGCATAACTGTCACCCATATTGTAATCCGAATATGCAATCGTTCCAACAGCATCTAATGAATACCCTAAAACATCCCAATTTTTAGTTTTGTTAAAAAGTTTTAATGCACTATTCAAAATCTGATTTCTTGAAATCAAAGCATATTCCGTAGCATTATTTTTATCCCTAATTGCCATAGTAAAGCCCGTTGGGTAATAGCTTTTTCCTGTTGCAGATTTTGCCGAATCATAAAGTTTAGACCAACCATTACCACTTTTTTTAAAACGCAATATATCAAAATTCAAATAAGAGTCTATATTTTTCTCATAACAAAAACTCATCAATTCTATTAACTGCTTTTTTCCACCTAATTTAGAATTGATTTTATATCCACCTGCAAGACTTCCCTTATCAAGTCCGGTTTCACCATAACCATTAAGACGTACTATTGGTTTATAATTTGTTTCATTTAAAAGTTCAGATATAACTTGTTGTGCTTGTTTTAACGTTGTAAGCGGATATACCGTTTCATACGGTACACCTAAAAATGATTTAGACGCCATAAATCCACCGTTAAACGTAATTGCATAGGTTGCATCACTGTCTCCGATTTTTTTAAGACCTTCTTTTTTTATAAGATAGTCACGATAAGTTTTTGCCATTGAACTATAAGTAGCCTCATCATCATAAAGAGGTTTATATGAAACAGTAAATTCTATATCGGCCATATCGTCTGTATAATAATCTGTCACCAAAGTCGCACCAGAATAGTTTACACTTCGTAATTCATCATATCCCCTTACAGATAATGAAGGATATATTGACGAATATTTATATGTCTTACCACCTATAGTACCATCCATGAAAGAAGATTCTGCTCCATTTTCAACAATACAGCAAAGAGCACTTTTATCATTTTTCACACCAAAAACCGGAAGATATATATTTTCCTTTTGGGAAGTTTGTGTATATTCCCTTATCATAAGGTCGTTACCATATATTTCCTGACGAAAATTCTGACCGGTGGATGAAATTTCTTTTGGGTATATGAGTACTCCCGAACCAGAAGGAACAAACAAATAACTATTATTTGACTTGTTTTCTGCAGAACACATAAAAGGCAAAACAGAAATTTCAGTGATTCGATTTTCATTTTCTTGAATTTCTTTTGTTTTGATAGTTAAAGCAAAACCATCTTCGCGAAGTGTATATTCTACTGGAACCGCAAACTGCAATTCATCAAAATAATAAATAACCTTTACTCCATTTTCTATTAAGCTTGTAGAAATTCTACCAGCTGAATTAGCACCCAAAAATGAATTAACAGTAACCAAATGACCTGTTTTTTCTTCAACATATTTGATATTTATATCAGAACTTAAGAGTGGGTGTGTTTTAACGGGCATACCGAACTCATCCACTTCGGGTTCATCAGATTTTGACGGATTTGATGACCAAATAACATTCTTTACTTTATCAAAAAGTACAATCTGCTTTGTAGAATTATCCCATTGCAACGCATAAGTGCTGTTTTCAGCAACAATATTGCTTTGCAAAGAATTAGCCATAGCTTCGGAATCAAATTTCACTGCCTTTAAACCGCCCGTTGTTTTTGAACAACCTGACAAACACACAATCATAACCAAAGAGATAGCTATTGCAAATACTTTCTTCATTACGTGGTTTAACCGTCCTTTCTGATTTTTCAAAAGCGAACTTTAAAACATTTCTAAAAACAATGTTGCCAAAAATCCAACAAACTGCTGTGACAACATAAATACCATTACTATTAAAAATACTACTATACACATGCCGACAAGTGTTAATATACTTGTTCCTAAGAAACGACCCATACTATAATCGTGAATTTTTATAGTCCCTATTAATAACAGCAACAATGTATAACAAACCATTGCTACTTGAAATATACTTAAAAATTCTGCTTCAGTTGATAGGAGAATATTAGAAAATATTATATAAACTAATTTGCCAAATATAGCAGGTAATAAACTATACGAAGTCACTACAAATATATCTTTTGTTTTACCTTTACCATCCATTAGTGTAGTAACAGCTTTATTACAAACAATCCATAAAACAACAATACCTACACTTCTTAACAATACAAATAGAGAATTATACTCAGCAAAATCTATGTAGGTAAAGGAAAAGCCACCACAAATATCTGCCATAACAGTAACTATATAAAACAGCACTATTAAAACAGCACCTATTGTTACTGACCCTAAGTTTTTATCCTTAATTATTCCAAAAGTATCGAATGGATGTACTAACATATCAAATAGTAATTTCAACTTTTGATTTTTAAACAAACGCACATTCTTACGCATAGAAATAACCATTAATACTAATAATGAAATAATTAAAATAATTCCAAAAGTTAAAATCCAAGAAAAATTACGGCTAATAAACGCATTTCTAACTTTACCAAAAGCTATATCATAAGTATCGCGGTCATATCCCTGTTTTGCATATTTGATTGCAGTTTCATACTCACCTTTAGCAAGATACGCACGTGCAAGACCCTTATACGCTAACTGACAGTTATTATCAATCTTAATTACATTTTGCCATATGTCAAAAGATTCCTCATACTTACCTTTCAAAGTAAGTGCTCTTGCAGTTAGAATATTCTTACCAAAATCCGTCAATCCGAATATAGTAACAGTCTTCTTTTCGGAATCACAAACTAATACATCTGAACCGCAAAGTGTAAGTGACGAAGCTCCTTTAAAAACACCCTGTTGTTCTCCTTCAGATATCCCTCCTCCAAAGGCGGTAACCAGGCTACATTGCCCATCGTATATGTATATACGGCCATAAGTTCTATCCAAACAGTAAACATATCCATTATCGTCAACATCTATAGAGGATATATCTTGACGCAGCATTTTTCCTGCATTATATGACCAGTTGGAACCATCGTCTGCAAAATTAACGCTTTCAGAGTTCATTATATTTGCACCTTTACCAGGATTTAGTTTCTTGACTTGACCTTGCATTTGTGAAACTTCAGTAAATCCGGTTGCTGTATACACAAAGTTTTCATTGTCTATACATATATCAATAAAACAATAGGGCAAAACACTTTCACTAAGAGACTTTTTAGTATTGTTAACAAACAATCTATTAATCATTTGTGTTAAAGCCTGTGTCACACTCTGTTTGACCTTATTTGCACCATAAAATCCCGAAAACTCGTATTCAGGTGTATATAATATAGCCCCATAATAACTACCATTACACAATACATAAATATAACCTGTGGAATCGACTGAAACACATATAGGTAAATATTGAAAATCTTCAGGAATAAGATTTGATTCAGGCACTGTTAAAATATCCAACAATTCCCCTTTTTGATTACAAATTAAAACCCTTTTATTTTCTGTGTCTGAAATAAAAATCTTACCATCAGAATGAACATAAACGTTACGCGCACCCTTAAAAGTATAATTTTTACCTTCGCTTTTTATCTCGGTGATGTCTGATTTTACTTTATATTTATTATCAACAATTACTAAACGGGAATTATCACCATCAAGCAAATAAATATCTTGCTTTGTATCAGCATATACATCAATCAATCCCTCAAGCTCTGGAATATTTAAGTTTTGGGACGAAAGTACATTTTTAACATAATGTGTCTGCTGTGTATATACAGGTTTTCTTCCTTTTGCACCCACATTTTCCCAATAAGTATAACTTTCAACCGGAATATCGCTATAGGTAGTTTGTGCATTAACAGAAAATGAAAATACCGATAAACAGATTAAAATTAATAAAACAACAAATATCTTTTTCAGTTTTTTCAAACTACTGTCCCCCTAAAACAAAATTCAAAAGTTATTCCTTAATACCCGCACTACTCATTGAGTCCATAACATTACTTTGTGAAATCAAATAAACAATTACGGGTGGTGTCATCATAATAACGGTGATTGCCATAACGCTACCAGAACGGGCAATACCTCCACCAGAGATTTGTGACATTAAAAAAGGCAAAGTTTTTATAGATTCACTAAAGATTGTTCCTTGCGGAATAAATGCCCATACATCACGAAACGAAAATAGCAACAGTGTTAACAATATAGGCTTAATCAAAGGCAAAACAATCCTAAAAAATATTCTAAAATATCCTGCTCCATCAATTTTAGCTGCTTCTATAAATGCATCAGGTATATATCCTTCTATATATTGCTTAGTTAAGAACACACCAAGTGTTGTTGCCAATTGTGGTAATATATATGCCCAATACGTATCTATAACTTTAACTTCTGAAAGTATTAAATACTGTGGCACAGATAAAGTATAAGTATTAAACAAAAGTGCAAACTGAACAATCATAAATAGTGCATTCTTGCATTTGAACTTTGATTTTGAAAGCCCAAAAGCCGCCATAGAAGAAATCAAAATATATACAATAGTTGTAAATATAGTAATAAATACACTATTAAATATATATCTTGTAAGCGGAACATACTGATCAGACAAAAGCGAAGAAAGAGCTATATAATTCTCAAGAGTAGGTCTGCGCACTAAAAATTTAGGCGGAAAAAGTAGTATCTCATCCAACGGTTTAAATGAAGTTGAAACCGCATAAATTAACGGCAGCATTGTAAATAAACCTGCCAAAACCACAATCAAAAGAATCAAAAAATCTCCAAATTTTGAGCGGGTATAACGACGACTATTCATTTGTTGTTTAGCGGAATTCATTTCCCTAAAATTGCGAAAACTTTTTATCGCTTTAACAATCATTTTTTCACCGTCACTTTCCCATTATTTGTAAGAATTTTCCTAATATTATACGAGTACCTGCCATCAACAAAAATAATACACACGAAATTGCAGCAGCATATCCCATTTCATAACGAACAGTTCCAACATCCGTCATTAAAGATACTATTGTATCTACAGAATATCCAACACTTGGATAACCCGCAAGCTCAGTTGTAATAGCACTAACTGTGAAGCTACTTTGAATCTGCATAACAACACTAAAGAGTATCATATGTTGCATTGAAGGCAATGTAATATACCATAATTCTTGCCAACGATTTCTTAGTCCATCTATAGCACCCGCCTCATACAAATCATTACTAACATTTTGAAGACCCGCTATATTAGAAAGAAAAGATATACCCATTGATTGCCATAATTGTACAATTATTACTATAGGCATCAAATATTTTGCATCACTCAAAAATGTTATTGGCTCTGTGATGACGCCTAATGATAACAAAATACTATTAAGATAACCATAACTATCACCGCTAAAAATTATCTTCCAAATAAAGAACGCATTACCGCAAAGTGAAGGAGCATAAAACATAAAAGATAATAAGGTACGAGTTGTAGGTGAAAATTCATTAACAATCCATGCAAGCAAAAAAGCTAATAGGAATCCTCCAGGACCTGTCATTAATACTAATATCAATGTGTTTTTAAGTACGGTCAAAAACGAATCATCCGTAACAAACATCCTGAAATAATTATCTATTCCCACAAATTTTATAGGATTAAGCAAATCAAAAGATGTAGTGCTTAAAAAAACCGAAGAAATTATCGGAATAATAGTCAATAAGAAAAACAATGTAAAAAAAGGTAGCATCATTACAAGCATTGGCCATTGTTCTTTCAAAGACGACTCATTATGCAAACGTTTATTTTTGATTCGGCTCATAACAACTAACTACCTCCTAACGATTTATATTCCTTTATTTTTCGAGTGATTTCCTGATTAGCAACGTCACTCCAAAGCGACAATGCGTCAACGCTGTTGTATTCCCCGTTAACAACACCCCAAAATGCTTGGTCTAACGCACGTGAAGTGTAATAACTTCCCGGAAGCTCAGGAACTTCTTTTACATATTTCCATTGTTCAAGTAACATTGCTTTATCATTAGATTTCAATGATAATTCTTTAAACGCATCAACTGTAGCGGTTGTTGCTCTTCCTACCAACCCCAAAACAGATTCAACATTGTTAGAAAATTTAATCTGTGTCTTTGCATCTGTCCACCATTTTAAAAATTCCCACGATGCATCTGCATTTTTACAAGCTGATAATATTGCGCAACCTGTTCCTCCACCTGCAACAGCATGATTATTTCCATCGAATGACGGTACCAAACCAACAGTCCACCTGCCGTCAATTTCAGGTGCTGTTTGCGCAATAGTAAAATATGTATTATATTGAGCAATGCCTAGAGGCATAGCTCCTGTACGAAAGCGATTATAAAAATCGGCCTCTTTTAAAAACTGATAATCTGTATAAAATCTTATCCAATTTTCAAAAACAGAAATTGCTTTTGTATTATTCATTTGTGTTGCATTGAGTTTATCATTATATATAGACAATCCATTTTGCATCATTAATGTTGGATACAAATTCAAACTTCCTATACCGCTATTAACGGTAGTAGAAGTAGTTATTCTCGTGTAAGGAAGATAAACCTGCATATTATTACGCTGAAGCTTTGTAGCAGCATTTATAAATTCGTCCCATGTTTTAGGAGCTTTAAGGTCTAATTGTTCAAATATATCTGTTCTATAAAACATACAATAATACGATTGAGTATCGGGTAATGCATATGTTTTACCAGCATAACAATACGGTTCCTCAGCACCCGCTTGGAAACGCTTAAGTACTTGATTATAATCTTCAAAAGTACTCAAATCATAAAGAGCATTTCTCATTCCAAGATTTACAGGTTCTGCACGTGCAATTCCAATTGCAACATCAGGCGAATTGCCAGACATAATACCTTGAATAAGTGTTGCATTAACCATTTCAACTTTAACTGATATCCCTGTTTGAGCAGTAAAAGTATCTTGAATTAAAGTATTTAATACTTGTGTTTGATCTCGTCCCCAACGGACCCAAAGACGTATTTGAGATTCCTGTGATGATTTACCATTTGAATTATAATCGTTAGCAAAAGAGTTTATAAATCGTTTTAAACCAAATACGAAACCTTCAAATAAACCTACCTTTTTATTATCAAATTCCTTCGAATACGGCACGATTTGTATTTCATCAAGTGCTAAAGGCATAGATGACATTTCATTCATCCATTGACTCACTGTACAATAATTGGAATAATAATCATTCAAATACTGATGTGCGATATATTTCTTTTCTTGCATTAAAGATAACACTCGCATCATATTCTGAATTGCCGCTATATACTGGCTGCTTTTTTTACCTGAAAGTTTGCGCATATCATCCGCAAGACTTTGTAAACCCTGATAATTTTCTTTCAATGTTTTTTCAAAATCAGGTATAACACGAAAAAGCTCGTAATCACGGTTAGCATCAGGCGTATCGCCAGTAATTCTGACAATTTTGGTATATTCATCACCCAAACTATTAACTATTTTAGATAATCGTTCATAGTATGGTGCAATATGACTTAAAGTAACAGATAACGAAAGTGTATGATCCCCTTTATCAAGCCACATATAACAATCATGACCCTCTTTATCAGTTACAGAGGTAAATTGCCATTTTGTAGAATATCCAAATGCAATATTTTTAGCCTCAACAAATGGTGTTTTTCCATCAATCTTTAACCATCTATATGACTCACTATTAATTAACTGGTCTTGTTTATAATGAAAACCAAACTTATAATATCCTGATTTATTTACTTTAAAATTCCAATATATTGAAGCGTTTGGAGCAGACCAGGAAGAACCACCAATATAATTCAATTTAACTAAGCTTGCACTGGAAGGGGTTAAATTGACATTAGTATTATCGCATTTTGGAATCATTGAAGAAGATGTTTTAAAATCTGCATTCTCACCCTGCAATATAATAGGATTTACATTTGTATATTGTGACGAATCGGCAGACTTAATAATCGATGCATCATATGTTGATAACTCTTCATATGGTGAAAAAATCATACTGAAAAAAGCGAAAGGTTCTCCATTACAAATTATAGTAATTTGGTGTTCTCCCTTTGTTAAAAGGAAACGATACGGGTCAACAGAAACACCGCTACTATCAACTGCCTCTGCTGTTACTAATTCGGTGTGTTGCACCTGTTCCGGTGTGAGTTCATTACCGTTTTTATCAATGTTCCACTCTGATTGAGTATTTTTCCAAATACGTGCAAACTCTAAAGAATCTGAACCACTAAAAGGAAATTCGCCATCTATTTTCAAACCTAAACTTATATCTAAACCATTTCCTTTTAAAGTGGCAAAAGAAAGAGAAAAAGTATAAAGAGCAGTTTTAGGAACCTTGATTTTATATGTCAAAGAGCCTTTCCCACTCTCCCACATAAAGACATTATTGTTTTTTGTATACTTATCGGATAATGAATACTTATCCACAGAGTTATCTTCATAAGACTCAGCTAAAACAATAATTTTTTCATCTGCATTTCCATGTTTTGAAAATTCTTTTGAATATACCTGATAGTCAGTTATATTCAAATCATTCTTATTGACAATTTCTTTAGCGCCAACAGAGATTAATCCTCCGAAATTCACAGTACAAACTGTCAAAATCATACAGAGAAAAACACTAATAAATCTTATTACACTCTTCATAAATATTCTTTTCCTCCGTTAAATTTAAAACCTACTACTTGTTATAATAATCTACCGTTTTACCATTATTATCTTTAAATAACAAACCATTATTAGCATTGTTAGGGTCTTGATATACACGAACATAATCAATCCAGTACTCAAATGGAAATTCTGTATTTTTATTAACAGCAACCGAAGCGTCATTTAAATCAGGCGTGTAAATAAGATTTTGCCATAATAAATAAATATAATCATGAAAACCATCCATGTTATTTTTTTCTGCCGGCAAAAGAACATTTTTATAAGTTTCATCGGTTCCGTTTGTCAAATGAGCGTCAAACGACTTTTCAATATCAAATGTCGCATAGGATTTGCCATCTACATACATTTTAATAAACTTAGGAGTCCACTCAAATGCATATAAGTGATACTCATCTGACAAATTTTGATAGTTGTCAAATGTATACTTACCATACTTTGTATTACCCACTACTGTATTCCATGTAGGGTATATATGTGAATGAGACACTGGATTTGCTTTGTCGTACCATTTATGTACATTTGGCCAAATTTCATTTTGACTGCCAAAACATTCAAAAAAGTCTATCTCTACATAATAATTTCTTGTTCTTGCAGGTGTTAATGAAGGCTTACCGATTGCCCAAAACGCTCCAAATGCACCCTTTTTATATGGAACTTTTGCTCTCATTTCCACATAACCATAGCGTAAATTCATAGTATCCTGTGTACCAAATGCTTTAGCAGTAGCGTACTGAATTTGCGAGTTACCAGAACTGTAATAACGTTTTGCATTCATCTTTAAAAAACCATCACTTACTCCAATAACGTCAGAGTCTTGGTCTTCTGTAAGCAAAAGCATTTGAGTATACTTTGAATCTGTAAATGCATTCGGGTAGCACCATTTATTTTTGTTAATATTCTTGCCTGTGAATTCATCATTCCATACAAGATTATAAGTTATTCCTGTTTCGCCTTTTATTGTTTTTTTAATTTCAGTAACAGGTATATCAACTTTTTTATTATTTTCTATATCTTTACCATCAGCAACCGGTTTGTCCGGTCTTCGCTGAGGAGAGATAGTTTCAGTTATAGTAGATGTAATAGTGGAAGTCGTTAATGATGAAGAGTTTCCTGATTGCGTACCTTGACTATTTTGAGGCTTAGAATCATTATTGTCCGATGTACCTTCTATTACTGAACTTGTAATTATTTCCGAATACGTATCCGTTGGTTGTTTTGTAGAGGCAGAACCCCCGTCACACGCAGCTAAACAACACATACATACCACCAATAAAAAACTGCTCAATCGTTTTAGTTTCATAACACTTCTCCTTGATATTTTTAGTCTACTCAAATTTGGTAATGTTCATTGCTGTAACACACAATAATTTATAAATTGATTAATACTATAGGAAATTAAATTGTTGCTTTTTAAAAATCCTCTATACGCCACTCATCATACCAACGAAGCACAGGTTTTCCATTTTCCCACTCAACAGGAAGCCAAACATAATCCGCCTCACTAGTATTAATATTAATAGTCGAGCATTTACGGTTTGCTTCATCTCGCTCATCCTTAGAAGCTTTAGGGTCAAATAATGCTTCAAATATTTCCATACCGTTTATATCATCACGCTGCATTAAAGATGGTAACCAACGGTCAGCAAGAGCAATATATAAATCTTTATTAGGCAACTTAAACACCGATGTGATTTGACTGCAAAATGAGTTGTTTTTTAAATCATTTATGTGAGGATCACCAATAACCGTCCACTCACCATGTATTTCATTAGAAACTGCAACCTCAGAAGGATTCGGGATATATCCCGATGTGCCCGAAGTAAACATATAATACTTTGAATCCTTTACAAAACAAGCAGGAGCTTCTCTAACAAACGGTGGATGAGGGTGCGGAAAATGTCGTGTATATTTCCCCGTAACATCTGTATAATCTTCGGTAAGATCGGCTATTATCATTGAAGAATGAACCTCCTCGAAAATAATAACTGCATTTCCTTCAGGCAACTTTACCAAATCAAAATCACCAGAATTTATTCCGCACGGTTTAACAGTATGTATTGTTACGAACGGACCCTTAATCGTATCACTCTGTGCTACCAACATATACTGCCTATCCCGACCCATTATTTTTACCCAAAGAATGTACTTCTGAGTTTTTTCGTTATAAATGATATGCGGTCTATCCATACAAGAACTCGGATGAAGAGGTGATGTAACATCGTCGATATTAGGATGAAGAATTATACCCTCATCAGTCCAATTGTATAAATCTTTTGATGAATAAAGTTTTACACCCCAATGCCATATTTTACTACCCGGTAATGTTTTTTCTTTATTTTCACCATACCAATAATAAGTATCATTTTCATAAAGTATTGAACCGCCGTGTGCATGTATTCTTTTTCCATCAGTATCTTTCCATATCCGACCGGGCTTAAATGAATTATTCATAACTGCCTTCCTCCTATTTATTCTTTACATTATAAATAAAAAGCCACCGCAAACCTTTGCTATATATGTTTTGTTTATTTTGACAAAAAATAAAACTTTATTCTGATAATATTTTATCATTAATTTCATAAAAACAATACATATAAACACACAAAAAAACTAAAAAAACAAACTTTTTTTCTTGACATTACAACATTTTTGGATATATAATATTTAAAAACCAATACTTCAGGAGGAATTTAATGCTCATTTCTGAAATAAATCCTTTTATCAGATATGCAAAAAAGTATATTCTCTTACCACGAAACGCTTTTTTAATGGCCCCAGACTCACGAATTTTTTTTGTTACCGAAGCTGAAAAAGAAGGCTTAGTGCAAATAAGAACAGATAATTATCCATTAAAAGCAAATTCTTTATTTTACATTTCCGCAAACACACCATATAAATTCAAGGTGAGCGGTCTTACTAAGGTCATTTCAATAAATTTTGATTTTTCCCAATATCGTAGTGAATTCTTACTTCCTTTTGACAGAAAACCTGCAAACCGAAACTTGAATCAAAAGAAAAAACCAAACGACGAATTTTTCGTCGACTATGAACCACTCAACAACTTCATTCATTTAGAAAATGTAGATTTCTTATTGGAAACATTAAATAAAATCATAAAAGAATACGACTCGATGAAATCTTATTTTCGGGAAACAGCATCAGCCATGTTAAAACTTCTGCTAATAAAAATCATCAATTCACACGAAAAGACAATTTCAAACACAAATCCTAATTACATTAGAAATAAGGAAGTTGTTCGCAAAGTAAAAAAATTCATTCATGAACATTATTCTGAAAATCTAACCAATGAAACAATTTCTCAACATGTTGATTATCACTCATACCATTTAAATCGGATTTTCAAAAAACTTGAGGGAATTTCTTTACACAAATACCTAAATAATTATCGCATTATTATGGCAGAAAAAATGTTGTTAGAAACAGACGAAACTATAACTTACATTGCCACCGAAGTCGGTTTCGATAATACAATAAGCTTTACACAAAATTTTAAATTAAAAAATAATATTACCCCTTCAAAATATCGTCAATACAATCGTGGTGGTTTCTAAAAACTTTTTTCATACATTTTATAATAACAAATAATCTCAGAATATCGCAAGCCACTAAAATAAGGAAAAACTTGCAAAAAATCTCAAAAATTAATATTGCAACTCTAATTATGCACCAACTATATCAGTGCCACTCCCCAAAACTACCGAACTAATCGGTAGTTTTTTCTTGTTTGTTTACAAAATAAGTTTGAGAATTATAATCAACAGTTATAACTGTATTATCGGAATATCGAACACTATACACTCCTTGTGCAACCTTTTCGTGTTCTTCCATGAAGAAGTTTTGCAAATATGATAATTCTTTATAAAGTTCATAACCTTCTTTTATGGCTTTTATCCCTTTTTCTAATTGGGATTTTGTACCGCACACCAAATCTTTATCAGCTGATGCTTGCCAATCATCCCTAAATACAGAATAGTAATAATAAGTAGGTCTGCCACCGTATTCAATTAGCTTCAATTTGGGATTTTTACTATCTTTAAGCGAAAAATTCATGGTTTCAGCCATCGAAGGATTGCTAAGTATTATTCCATGATACACTAATTGCCATAACGGGATATACTCATCAAAAAAGGGCTTTCCTTTACCTGCACCATAATCAAGATTTAACGCAAAATCCAAATATTTCGCACCGAAATCATATCCACCCTCAGAACTATAACCACCAAATATTTCACGTGTTAATTTCATTAATTCACGACTAACATTTATGCTTTCCTTTATATTTAAAGGGTGATTTTCGTTGTAACATTTTCTAGGCATAACAATATTAAGTACATCGATATAATGAATTCCTTTAAAGCCTAAATCAGCAACAGCGGGCAAGATTTTTTGTGCCTGCTTATATGCAATATCCGGACAAATATGATACATCTTTCCGCCACTCCACGGAGCATCCTCTGGTTTTTCACCTTGTTTGTCAAGTAATAAATCAGCCTCATTCCACATTTCCGAAATCTCGTATGTATCAGTACTGTTAGTATGGCAAACTATTTGATAGCCGATTTTTTGAACTTTTTTAATAAGTTGACGCAAAGCCTCTTCTCCACCCAACTCTTCAGCAACAGGAAAACATTGCGGCCATCTTCCATCATGACCTTTCGTATTCCATCCAACAAGGCAAATTTCAGCCTTATCAATGCCCTCCAATTGAAGCGCATCGATTATTTTTTCAACATCCTTAAATGAGCAAGCAGTTATCATTTCAGGCTCATTTTCAAGTGTCTGATGTAAAATCTGAGGAGGCGCAGGTTTCCATCCCAAGCGAATCCTTATCATTATTGAATCTCGTGCATAACCCAGTTGAGGTCTTTCCTCTGCTCTTTGCCTTAAAGGAATACATTCCCCTCTACTCAATTGAAAGTTTCTGTAAAATCGAGCTATACCAGAATAATTAGCATCATTGTCATTAAGTTCATAATATTCTACTTTTATATCCTCATAAAGCTCATCACCATCGATTTTAAAACGTGGATAAATATAATAATCCCCATCTTTTCTTCCATAAACCAAATCATAGTTATAAGGCATTCCCGTAACGATCGCTAAAAATGCTTTTCGACCTTTATTCACGGCAAAAATGGGCATCGTGTAACGATTGAGAACATATTCATTATCTTCATGGTTTTTAAAATAACAAATATATCCCTCATTCCCCGGGATAATCAAATAACCTTCGTCGCCTTCGTGGGCAACCGCACCGAAAAAATCAAAGTCTATAAACTTTACATCTTTACTATATAAAGTTTTAGGGATTGAAACTTTTTTTATTCCTTCAACCTCTTCAACTATAAAATCCAGTTGTTTAACATCCCCGTTAAAACACACTGCCTTTATCATACTTCTTCTCCTTTGTTCTTAAAACTTTCAATATCAAATTTCCATTCTTCTCTTTCTCTAAAAGGACGGTTGAATTTTTTATTAAGTACACCCTTTTCTTCAAGATGCATATAACAAGCAGTATCACAAGCTCTTCCACAAATAGAACATTGATAAGCATGTTGGGCAGGCGGATAAAAGAAAATATCATCAAGAATCTTCTTTGCAGTTTCAGGTGTCACCCTAGCTTCGCCTGCAATTATTTCAATTCTATTATCAAAATCTGCAAAAGCATCTGGCGGCATAAAAGGATTTTTTGTGCCGTTAGCACCGTTATAATAAACTGCACATTGCCAAGGATCTACTATGCCGTCTTTACCAATAGCATTACCCGGGCAGGCTTTTATGCATTTTCCGCATTTATCACATAAATGCGGTGCCTCTATATCATCGGGCTTAATTTGAGCATCAGTCAAAATAAAACAATAACGAACCATCGGGCCAAAATCAACAGTTAAAATTGCACCTGAAAGTCCTTTTTCACCAATTCCGCATTTAACTGCTGAATTAGTAAAATTCATTTGATTTTCAGCAGTTTTATTTCTGTAAACGGCATCATACGCCACCTCGGGATTTGTGCTGTTTTCTTCTGACATGATTTGTTGATGACGTCGTTGCGGAACTGCAATATATCCTTTGGATTCTATATAGTTTGCAACCTTAATTTGTGCCATAGGCATTATGGTTTCTTCCATATTTTCAACTGCCATAGTAGTGTATTGATAATATGTAGTACCTTCTTCAGTACCTCTATAAATTCCTCTTAACACCCGAAACGCCAAACATATAACTGTTTTTGTATTAGGGAAAATTTTAAATATTGGGTCATCTTTTTCAAATATATCTGCAGAGGCAAAACCGACTATATCTGCAAGATTGTCCTTAGCGATTTTTATAATTTCAGATTTCACTTAAAACTCCCCCTTTAAATGACGGTAACAGGCAACATCACATTTTTTACCGCAAAGACAAGGCGCGTAACCCCACTGAGTATTTGGAAGAAAATTCATTTCATTGAAAATTTCTCTTGCTGACTGACTGTCAAAACGTTTTTTACCATTTAATATTTCTTCTCTTTCTGGGTTTCCTTTAAGAAAATCATCAGTAATAAAAGGATTTGATTTATGTGCACCCTTATAATAAACGGCACATTGCCATGTGTTTAATCCCTTTTCGTCAATCGCATTACCTGGACAAGCCTTAATACACTCACCGCAATTATCACAAATTTTCTCGTTCAATTGATTATCAGTCTCAAGCGGTGCATCGGTGATAATAAAGCAGTACCGCATAAAAGGCCCGTATTCTTTATTTATAATCTTTCCGCTAAGTCCCATTTCACCAATACCGCAAGCTTTTGCCGCCTTGCCAAAATCAATAATAACATCAGGCGCAGGCTTACCGCTTTCGACAGGCTGAGAATGAACAAGTTCATAAGTATCCATTACTTCGGGATTAGTTGTCTTATCACCTTTTACCCTAAGGTTAGGAACTGATTTTTGCAAACAGGCATCATACCCCGCATTCTCTAACATTCCGCCAATTTTAAGAAGAAAGATTTCCGCCATTTCTTCATCAAGATATTTTACACCCATTGAGGTGTATGTATAATATTGACTCTTGATATCCATTGTTAAATACAAACCTTTTGGTACAGCAAAACCGAAGCCTATAATACATTTTGCATTTGGTAAAATCATTTTAGGGTCTTTTTGAATATCTTCATTTTTAAATATATCAAGAGCACCTATGCCACAAACCGATGCGCCTAATTCTTTTGCTTTTTGCTTTATAATTTCAGCAGTAATCATAAATCTATCATAACCTTTTCAGTGTTTTCTTTACTCGTATCGCTATTTTCCACAACTAATACTGATGCGTCTTTACTAACAACAATATGATGCCATTCCCCTTTTGCAATGTTATAAACCACATTCTTCTCCATTGCAATTTCTTCGATGAAATCATCGTATTTTATAAAAAGTGTGGCCTTACCCTTCAAAAGAACAAAGCACTCATCTGTCTCTAAATGTCTCTCTAATACACAAAGTTTACTAAATCTTTCAGAGTATCTAAGCATCCCTATTTTCCATCTATCAGAAGTAAATACCGCATTAAAATCTTCGCCACTATATGTGTATTTTTCCATTATCTATCAAGTCTCCATGCTTTTTTAGTGCGTAGCGATTCTTTAAATCTTCCGTCCATACAACCACCTTTTTTCTCAAGCATTGAAACACACGCTCTTATGCAGCCACCGCATTTTGCCATATTATATCCAACCCAACTTGGAAAATATTTCTGAAGTGCAGTATAAACTTTCATAATTTCCTTTTCATCAGCAACATCCGTAACACCTTCCATAAGGTCTAGCATACCGTTCTCATTTTTATCCCAAACTTCCTTAGGAACAAAAGGATTATAATACCTGCCTGCATGAGTATAGAAAGCATAACAACGCCACATATCGATGTCGCCCCATTCACTTATCTTACCTTCAATATCTACAGTTACTGTTTTGCCTGAATTTATTGCAGGAATACAACCGCCGGGACATTCACGAACACACGCACCGCACTTACGGCAAAGCGGTTCTCCGTTATACATCTCATCATATTCATCAAACTCTGCGTCCGTAAAGATAAATGCAACGCGCTGTAAAGGACCGAATTCAGGTGTTAAAAGCATTTTGCTCCAACCAATTTCACCCAAACCGCAAGCTACCGCCGCCAAGCGGAATTGAAACTGCAAATCGGGGGGTACATTATCTTCTCTTGTAGCTCGTGTAAACTGTACATTTCTGTGATGCGCAGTAGAAGTTTTTGCATTTTCGTTTACCTCTATCTGTTCTTCAGGTGAAAGTGTGTTTCCGGGGCTTCCATCCATGTCCGAAACACAGCCTCTAGCACCTGTGTTTCGATAAACAAATGCTTCGTATCCTCCGTCTTCAATCACTTTACCGACACTGTAAAGCACCGCAGGGGCGAAAATTTCATTTATACCGCCGTATGCCATAGATGGATATTGATAAAATTGTGTTCCCTCTTCTATACCACGCTGAACACCACGTGGTATACGAAACACAAAGCCAATCATTGATTTAGCCTGTGGAAACAAATACATAGGATTCATTTCATCGGGTGCGCCCTTCATTCTTGTAATCGGCGCAATACCACAGGCATCTGCACCTGCTGTTATTGCTGCCTCTTTAATCAATTTACTGCTAAGCATAAATATCTCTCCTATTCTAAAACCACGGTGGCATTTTTTTGAACCTCTCCGCAATATTTACAGTCATTACAATTTTTCGAACAGTTCATAACTGTATTAGTAAAATCTGATGCAATACTTTTATTGTCGATTACACACGGATAAAACACACTTGAATGGTCAGGCTCAAGCAATTCTGTAACAGCACCGTTATATGAACCATTACAATAAGCCTTAACAATCTTTAAAAGATTTTTATTAACACGAGTTGCAAGTTTTAAACCGTCAAACAAACCCTCATATAAATGAACATCCTCAGGTCTTATAAAATTAGAAATTCTAAGCCAATTATTGCATTTTTCTTGATTTTTTAAATATTCCCAGCACTGCCCCTCAAACTGATAAGCGTTATCCATTTTAGAAATTTCGCTTTCGTGTGCCACAAGATTATCGTGAAAATTATGTACCGAACAATAATTCAAACAACCGCTATTTGCAAGTCCGTACAGATTTTTACCGTTATTATCACACCATAACCTTGCAGATTTAATTTTATTAATATCACGATTATATTCTCGTTTAAGATAGAAACTGTCAAAAAACTCTGATATGTAATCCATTCCCTCGGCATTACCAATTTCCATATTTACCGAAGCTCTGACTTCAAGATTATCGAAATTCTGCTTTATAAACTTTGCAATTAACGGTGATGTTGTTGTGACACAAGATACATTGCATATTTCTTTTAGATAATCTATCGTATCGCCAATTTCACAAAAAAAGCTTCTTGCCTGAGCATCTTTTCCATAGCAGTTGCCATTAAGCAGAAAATTGAATTTGAGACCTAATTGATTTAGTTTTCTTAAATCTTCAATTTGTTTTAAATCTCTTTCAAATACAGAATTTTCTTTCGAGAATAGATTACCTCTACCATTTGCAAAACCACCAAAAGAAAAATAAATTTCTGATATCTTATCGCTATAAACTTCTATTTCATTAATAAAATCCCGACTTATTAAATTATTGTATCCAACAGAAAAAAATATCGTTCTCACCTTTTTTCAAAATCACATAAAAACAAACCTTAAATTCAGGGTTTAATTTCTCTTTTATATTATATGACAATTTTCGCCACGCTAAAATCATATTACAAATACGAAACATAAAAAAACAAACAACTTTAACACATTCATTGATATAGAATTTTAGAATTTTTTTTAATATATTAGCACTTATAAAAATCTTAATTTCCCTTGTATTTATCAAGTTTCTATCATATTTTCAAATATGTCCAAATGGAATTTATTGTTATTTTTACGATATATAAATAGTAATTTAACACACTTGACAATTTTATTTCAATACACTAAAATACAATTGCTATAACACTTAAATTTAAACATATTTGAGCATTATAAAACTTTTTCACATTTATTGATTTGGAGGAATTTTTATGTCAAGCAATACTTATAGTTTTTCTATGGAAGATATTAAAAAAATTGTTGCAAAAATGACATTAGAAGAAAAATCAGCTATGCTTGTTGGTGGCTCTGCAATGGGGACTGCATCAAACAAACGATTAGGAATTAAAGCTGTAAATTTATGCGATGGTCCCCATGGTGTACGAATCGAAGGTGATGTGTCTGATGCCGTTTCATTTCCTTCATCAAGTGCACTCGGTGCTACTTGGAACGAAGAATTAATATATAAAGTCGGAACTGCGTTGGCAAGTGAATGTATTAGATTTGATAAAGATATGTTATTAGGTCCTGGTCTAAATATGAAAAGAACCGACCTTTGCGGCAGAAACTTTGAATACTTCTCCGAAGACCCCATACATACAGGAATTCTTGGCTCAGCCTATATTAATGGGCTTCAAAGCAAAGGCGTCGGAGCCTGTGCAAAACATTATGCAGTTAATAACCAAGAAACCGACCGGCTTTATATAAGCTCTGAAATAGACGAACGAACTATGCGCGAGATTTATTTAAAAGCTTTCCAATACACTGTTAAACATTCTTCTCCCGCTTCTATAATGTGTGCAGTAAATAAAGTCAATTCTGTACTATGCAGTGAAAACAAAAAACTCTATGATATTTTAAAAAAAGAATGGAATTATCAAGGTTTTGTTATGTCAGACTGGGGCTGTTGTAAAAACCCAGCCAAATCTGTTAAATCAGGTCTTGACCTTGTTATGCCCATAACACCTTCTTTTGCATCTAGTCTTATAGAAAGCGTATCAAACGGAGAAATCACTGAAAAAGAAATCGACGATGCTGTAATAAGAGTACTTAACTTTACCTTGAATAGCAAAAAAGATACCGATGCTTTTAGCCGTAAAGAATGTCACGAAATTTGTCGTGAAGCCGAGGAAGAAGCTATCGTTTTACTTAAAAACGATGATAATATTTTCCCTATCACAAAAGAAAAATACAAAAGAATTGCTGTAGTGGGAGAATTTGCAGAAAAGCCCGTCATAAGCGGTTACGGCAGTTCCCGAGTATTCCCAGGCGAAGATAATATCGAAAGTCCGCTTAAATATATACGCGAATACTGCGGCGATGATATTCAAGTTGATTATATACCACTATATAAAACTGATGAATATCCAAAAGAATCACAGTTCAATTATCTTCCTCAATTGGCTGGAATAGAAAACGCTGACTTAGTAATTATGTTCGCCGGCAGAGAACAGTCAGTAGAAACCGAAGGCTCAGACAGAGTGACTTCACATTTAAATCCTTTATATGAGTTTTTTATTAAAAGAATTTATCCAAGAAACCAAAATATAGCATTAGTAGTCCAATCAGGCGGTTCATTTTTGCATTTATCATGGCAGAATAAATTAAAATCCATTGTCCAAATGTGGTTTGGAGGTGAATCCGCTGGTTCAGCAATCGCAAATGTACTTTTCGGTAAAGTTAACCCATCTGGAAAATTATCAGAAACTTTTCCTAAAAAGACACGAACAGATATTGATTGGCCAGGCGACGGTTTCAAAGTATGTTACGACGAAAAATGGCGTATAGGATACCGTTACTATGACCTTCACCCCGAAGAAATATGGTACCCATTTGGATATGGTCTTTCATATACAAAATTCGAATACAACAATTTAGTCATAAAAAACACTGATAATGGATTCACAATAAAATGCAATATAAAAAATGTGGGTGATATTGCTGGAAAAGATACTGTTCAAGTATATTTTTCGGACCGTGCATCAACATTTTCTCGCCCATTAAAAGAACTCCTTGCATTTAAGAAAACTCCTTTACTAAAGCCTAACGAAGAAATCACCATAAAATTTGATATAGAAAATGAAGATTTAGCATACTACAACACCACATTAGATAAATGGGTAACTGAACCTGGTACTTACGACATTTTGATAGGCGCCTCTTCTCAAGATATACGTTTGAGCGGTGAATATGAATATGATGCTGATTGTGAATACACAATTTCATATCATGCCGAACAAATTATGGGATAATTTCCTTTGGTGTAACCATACTGCCACATTTTTGTGGCAGTAATATTTTGACAATAAGATCTAATGTGACTACTTTTCTATCAAGCAAGTAGCAACCAGTGTAGGATATAACAGTATTTATCATTTTTCAAAGATGCTCAAACATTACACTGGACAAAATCCTATAGAATATGCAAAAAAATTACGCGATTTAGAATGAGTACCATATTTAATAATTACATTTATTCAAAATAGCTCTTGACAAAATACTCTTAAGTATTTACAATCTACATATTTGAGTTTACTATAACTTAAATACTGTAATTTAAATTTTTTTGTATATAAACAAATTTTCCGGAGGACTTAAATGAAAGTAAAAGATAAATTGTTATTAGATATCAACGGGCTTTATAAACATGGTCCAATAAACATAGTTATTTTCGGTGATAGCATTTCCCACGGTGCTGTTAGGGGTTATATGGATTACGAAAATGTATATTGGAATCTTCTTAAAAAAAAGCTCAACCAATATAGAGACTATGTGCCTGTAAATATGATAAACGCATCCATCGGGGGTACTACCGCCAAAGCTTCACTCGAAAGAATGGAAAATCACGTTTTCTCTCATAATCCTGATTTAATTATCGTTTGTTTCGGACTAAATGATGTCAACGGCACATTGTCTGATTATATTGAATCTCTCGAAAAGATTTTCCAAAGATGCTTACAGTCTGATTCTGAAACAATTTTTATGACACCCAATATGTTAAATACCTACGTTGCCGACGATACATCTGAAAACTATCGTGATTATGCATTAAAAACTGCCGAAATGCAGAATAACGGAAAAATGGACAAATACATATATGCTGCTATTGAACTAGCGACTAAAATGGACATTACTGTTTGTGACTGCTATTCAAAATGGAAAGAACTTTCTAAAACAACAGATACCACTATGTTGTTGGCTAATAGAATAAATCATCCCGTATCGGAAATGCACACATTATTTTGCGACGAATTATATAATTTGATTATTGGAAACGAACAAATCAACACAATAGAAAGTTGTAGTACAATGTTTAAAGCTCAATAAATATTATTTTTTCAATATTGAAGATAAAATAAAAAACTTCCCAGTTCAAATTTGACTGAGAAGCTTTTTATTTTTATGCCGCTATTGGCATTTGAATTTTTGATTTATTACTTCTTACTATCAATTCCTGTGCCTGCATTTTGAGTAAGGCATAGTCTTTATCAAGATTATCAAGCCTTTGTCTTAGAATATCCTCGTATATACTTTTCTTTTGATTAAGTGCATTGATTTTCTTAATCCAACGCTCTATTACTGTAGGCGAAGTTCCGCCGCTGTCTATAAACTTCTGGATACTCTTCTGATACATCTCAATATCGCGCTTGTAGTTGTTGTAAAATTCTTCTGCCATCTTCTCTCGCTGACGAGCATTATCAAACATATCACAAAAATCGCTCTATAATATTAGGTGGTTTTTACCATATTATCATTCCTTTTTCCACAATTAATTCTATAATATCTTAAACGGAGCACCCCCCAAATCAATATGAAATCAAAAACATTATATTAACCTCCCATTTTCACAATTAACCATATAATAATCTGTGCGGAACAAGCTCCCGAATTTAATAAGAAGAGGTTTTTTACAATGAAAGAAACACACGAAAAAACAATAATATTCGCAGTTTGCGAGGACAAATCAATTCATTGCTTTGGCACATTCAGCGAAAGCTGCGTGGGCGATGATATACTGGGCAATTACAAAATCGGCTCAGAAATCAGCAGATACTGCTTTACCCCTGAAAAAAAAGAATGCAAGGGGTTAGTATCCGCGATGCCCGACTCCATCAGTTTGCAATCATACCTTAAAGGTGAGGCAAGTGAGGAATATGATGGTATATGCAAAGTTTTAGGTATTAAAAGTAAAATTAAAGAATTCTATTGGTTGAATACAGACCTTTGTCGTGATGATAATCATTTACTGTTTTTTAAAATAACAGCGAACAATATCGAAATGCTCAATGACGGCAGTAAAGTGGCTACTACTGTTCCCAGTGTGATTCTAAAAATGTTGCTTTTAGATGCAGTGAGCTAAATACCAAATCCCCAAAATTAAAGCAACGCTTTCAAAAAGTGTTGCTTTTTTATTTTGCCCTGCCACTTTTAAATTTTTATACGATAGTAATATTACATTAACCGTCACCCTCCACTGCCCTATACATACCATTAGGGTATACCTTAATGGGAATACAAAAAACTTTGCCAATAAGGTTGGTTTTAGCTTTTTGGAACATACCAAAAAGAAATGACACCCTATTGGCATACTGAAAGGAAAAATTATGAAAATAGGTTATGTAAGAGTTAGTACCGAAGAACAGAACACATCTCGCCAAGAAGAAACCATGAAACAACTTAATGTAGAAAAAATCTATATTGATAAAATCAGCGGAAAAAGCGCAGACCGCCCTCAACTTAAAGAAATGATGGCGTTCGTCAGAACCGGCGACACTGTAGTAGTGGAATCAATAAGCAGATTTGCCCGAAACACAAAAGACCTTTTAGACTTAGTCGAACAGCTATCCAAAAAGCAGGTTGAATTTGTGAGTAAAAAAGAATCCATTGACACAACAACACCTGCAGGCAAATTTATGCTAACCGTTTTTGCCGCTGTTAGTGAACTTGAGAGAGATTATATTTTGCAGCGTCAATCCGAAGGAATCGCTATCGCTAAAGCCAAAGGTGTATATAAAGACAGGAAACCTATTTCACACCCTGACTTTAATAAAATCATTTCCATTTGGAAGAACGGCGACATCACTGCGGTAGAAGCGATGAAACGCCTCGGCAACATGAAACCCACCACTTTTTATAGGAAAGTAAAAATGTTAGAGAAAAGTTAGTTTTTCTATTACCCACCGCAGTCATACCTTTTCAGATATATTAGAAGAGTATGTTAAAACAACATATTTATTTTCAGCTGTCGCGGATGCTCAACAAAGCTCCTGTGGACACGCATTTTTATGTTTTAGCATTCATACAATTGAATACCGCATAACGCCACAGGGCGTTTCTATCTGATACTTGATTTCACTAGAAAGGGTGACTGACCTATGAAAAAGGTTACAATTGAATTCGTAGACGTTTTTGACGAAAACAAGTCTTTTGGAGATTGCCTAAACGATCTCCTTGATAAATACTACACCACAGAGGGTGCTCCGGCATCCTCTGTTTTTTTATCGCTTTTTCATTTTCCAAAGATTGATTTTGTACCATGTTTTATATATAATAGATAATGATGATACCAACAACATCTCGGAGGTGCACTATGCTAAAGAAAAAAGAACAAAAAATATATAATACGGCTCTATATATCAGACTTTCCAAGGCGGATGAACGCAAAGGCAGAGAGCGTTTTTCCGAAAGTATCGAAAACCAGAAAATCATTTTGCATGAACATTTAGACGCGCATAGTGACGAGTTCAAATTTTACAGAGAGTATATTGACGACGGTGTTTCAGGCACCAATGATATTGAACGCCCACAATTTATGGAAATGATAAAGGACATCAAAGCAGGCGTCATAAATTGTGTTATCGTTAAAGATTTATCCCGCTTTGCCAGAAACTATCTGCAAGCCGGAGACTACATTCAAAATGTATTTCAGGAATATCAAACACGCTTTATCGCCCTCTTTGATAATGTGGACACTCAACGAGACGGAGCTTATGATACCGAAACTGTTTTTAAAAATGTAATGAACGAGGATTACTCTAGGCGCTTATCCAAAAACTTAATTGCAACCTTTAAAATCAGAGGAGAAAAAGGACAATTCCTTGGCGCTTTTCCAAGCTACGGATACATCCGCGACCCTGAAAATAAGAACCATTTGATAGTGGATGAAAATGTTCGTTATGTAATAGAATTTATATTCGGGGAATTTTTAAATGGAACAGGCAAAAACACCATTGCAAAAAAGTTAAATGATTTGGAAATTGTTTGTCCTTCTGTTTATAAGCAACAACAAGGCGCTAATTATCAAAACTATAAAAAATTAGAATCCACTAATAGCTGGACATATTCCACAGTGCAGCGAATATTACAAAACCGTGTTTATTGTGGTGACCTTGTTCAACACAAAACCAACCATAGTAAATTCAAGCCCAAAAGAATGCCCACACAGTACAACCCTGAAGATTGGATATTTGCTAAAGATTGTCACGAAGCCATTATTGATAAAGAAACATTTAATAAAGTTCAGGAACAATTAAAAAAGTCTACCCGAGATATTGACTTTACGCAGAATGTATCAATTTTTGCAGGGCATCTGAAATGCGGCGAATGCAAAAGAGCAATGGCTAAAATTCAGACCAAATACAAAGGCAATATAAGCACCAGGTATGTTTGCCGTTCTTATAAATCCAATGGTGATAATAAAAAAATCTGCACAGCCCATTCCATAAACGAAAATGTACTGGCAGAACATATACTGTTGAAGCTCAATGAACAACTAAAAAAATACAAAGATTTGAATAAGGCGATTAATGAGCGAAAAAATCAGCAAGTGAAAACAAAAACATCCGGCATCGAGTTGCGCATTGCCGAAATAAAAAGTAAAATTAAATCTCTAGAAACAGATAATAAAGGTCTAAATATATCACTAGCTCGACTTTGGGAACACCCTGAAAGACAAAGAGAACGCGAGGATATTCAAGCCATTATTGATGAAAATTATCAGGAAATATATAAACTTGAGGAAGAACTCAAAAAGGGCGAAGAAAAATTAGCAAAAGACCCTAAACAAGTTTTAAACAACCCTGTAGTTAAAAGTTTGATTAAACATAAAAAACTCACTGAACTTAATAAGGAAATTATGGATTCGTTTGTTTCAACAATTTTTGTATATGAGAAAATCATAACAAATTCTGAAACGGGGAAAAAGGAATCAAAACTCACGGTAGAAACTCTCTTTAAGTTTGAAAAGCTGGAGTAATGATATTTTGTACCTTTTTAGTGTTACCCCAAGCCGCATCAAAGCTGATTGCCACCTGTTTTTTATCGGTTTCGACACAGTAAATGGGCAGCAGGCGGTTATTATCTGCAAAAATGTTGACAGAGCCCGCTATTACAACCATAACCCCCACAACAAAGCTGAGCAAAAGCATTAGCTGTTTCTTTGTTATAACAATACATTTCATAAAAAGCACCCTTTCGTATTAAAAAATATGAAAGAATGCTTGTATTATATACAATTTTTATTGAAATTATGCCCGACAAACATTATAATTATTGTATTAAGCTTTACAAAGGTGATAAATATGAAATCGACATTATCAAACACCTATAATCTACTGACAAAAGAAAAACGCCTTACCATAGGCTATCTTGGGGGCTCTATAACCTACGGAAGCTCGGCAGAGCGTATAATTGAAAACGGCGAAGTTGTGCCCGACAAAAAGGGTACAATTAAAGACTCCTACGCCAACCGCGTAGCCTTTTGGTTTAGAGAGCAGTTTCCCCAAGCGAAAATTGAGGTTGTAAACGCGGGTGTTGCAGGCACCCACTCACAGTTGGGGTTATATCGTCTTGAAAAGACACTTATGAATAACGACTGCCACGCTATGCCCGATTTAGTATTTATCGAATTCACTTCAAACGATTGGATTTACGGCGACCACACCGCGCAAATCACCAAAGCAGAGGTAGAATCGTTAGTGGTAAACATCCGCAAGCTTAATCCTTATGCTGATATTGTGATACTTGCCTCTAATGTTAAGGATATTGCGATTTCCGAAACCAAGCAAGTACATAGAGAGGTAGCCGAGCATTACGGACTTACCTTTATAGATTTAGGAGCAGTTTTGCAGAATTTAAAGTCTACCGACTGCCAGAGCGCTTTTGCCGAATCGGCAGCAACAAAAACACTTAAATACACTGTTGACAATCTGCATCCGAGCGCATTGGGATATAAGGTTTATTTTGATGAAATAATTAAAACCCTGGCACCGCAGCTTGAAGCCTTGGCTTGCGAAGCAACACTTATAAACCGTTTGCAAAGCCATCCGCTACCCCTTTCAAGTGAAATTTTCACACCCAAAATGATAACAGCAAATAATATTACCGCTCCCGAAAATACTGAACTTAAGGAATTGCCCTTAACAGTCACGCTTTACGGAACAAATCCTGAAGTACCTTACAACCACGCTTTAACCGACACCTGCCTTATTTTAAAGCAGGGCGAAATTGCAAGCGCTGTATTTAAGGGCGGTGTTTTGGGTATACTTGTAGAATTACAAAGCAAAACCAATATCGAACTACAGTTTAGTATAGACAACGGCGAGTGGGAAGCTTTCAACCTTGATAACGAAGGCTTGGGATTTGAAAAGTACAAACACACCCAAGCATTTATGATTAAGGCAGGGCTAACCCAAGGAGCACATACCGTTAAACTAAAATCCCTCACCAAAACGCCGCTTTACTTAGGCGCATTACTTGCACAATAAAAAATCACCCGTTCGCTTGAACGGGTGATTAATTTTTAATATCCGATATAAGGAGCAGGGTTTACCTGACTGCCGTTTTTCAAAATTTCAAAATGAAGATGGGGTCCTGTAGAGCGGCCTGTATTACCAAGCTTTGCTACCTGCTGACCTTGGGAAACCGTAGCACCCTTTTTAACACAAAGTGCACTCGCGTGGGCGTATCTTGTCTGATAGCCGTTGCCGTGGTCAATAACAACCGCATAGCCGTAATTGCCGTCCCAGCCGGAGAAGGTTACCTTACCTGCTTTAGCCGCAAATATAGGTGATCCTACGTCGCCTGCAAAGTCAATAGCCTTATGACCTCTGCCGTCGCCCCAATATGCTGAAACCATTTTGATACTGCTCTTATTCATAGGGCAGATAAAGCCTGCAGATTTTGCCTTTGCTCTGGCAGTAGCCGAAGCCATAGGAATAGCAGTACCCTTTACAACAACCTTTTGAACAGGCTCTTTAATAACCTTTCTTGAAAGAACAGTTTTAGCGGTTTCCTTACCATTTACGGTTTCTACTACAGCAGTTTCGGTTTTAAGTCCCTTTTCGCCCTTAGTTTTAACCTTTTGGTAGCCGCGTTCCTGCTTGCTTGTATAAATGGTTTTTGTAGAATACTTAACCTCAGTTTCACTTGTAACAGTAGAAACAGTCTTAACCTTTAATTCGCTTACTAATGCCTTAACCTGTTCAGAGGACTTAATATCCTCACTCAAGCAATAACCCTCAACAACTTCAACATCATCAACGAAGGTTGAATTGTTTTTAGCATCCTTAACATAATACTTGCAAAGTGCAGTGTTTACGAGATTATCCAATTCCTCACGGTCAGCATAAGCTAAAACCTTACCGTTTACTGTAAGTGCGGAGGAAAAGCTAATGCCGTCGGTATTTTCGATTATAGCATCTGCCATATCGCTTTCGCACAAAAGGCTATCCTTAGTGGTTACAGTCAAGCTGAAGCTCGGTTTAGCTATCTGAGCATCACATTCATCTGTACCTACACATTTAATAACCGAAGCCTTGGCATCCTCAAAAACCGATACCTTTTTTACAACCGCGATATCCTTGCCCGCATACTCAACATTAAAGCCAACGGTAATACCGCAGGAAACTATGCTAATAACCAACGCAATCACAGACACCAATGCGAAGCCTGCAAATCTAACTAAAACCTTATTATTATTTATGAATTTGGAAGCTTTTGAAAGTGTTTCTTCAATCAAATCCTTAAAAATAACGGTCACATCCTTACTAAAAAATTACAATTTGTAACATTTACAAGTGTTATTATAACAAAAAGGTTACAAAATTGCAACCTTTTTTTAATATTTTTTTAATTTATTCAGTTTTTATACAAATGTGACCTCGATTAATACAAATTATTATATCAATACGTAAAAAATAATGGCAAAAAATTGTAAAACGCTGCCTGCAATTACAAATAAATGGAAAATTGAATGAACATATTTGTATCCGCATTTACCCGCAATACCGTAAAGCACGGCGCCTATTGTGTAAGCAATACCGCCCGCGAGCAGCCACCAGAAACCAGTCATTGATATTGCCTTAATAGTATGATTTACAATAAAAATAACACACCAGCCTAAAGCTATATAACATATATTAGAAAAAAGGCTGTACTTTTTAAGGTCGATAGCGTTAAGCGTAACGCCCAATGCCGCCATACCCCACACAAAACCGAAAAGGCACCAACCCAGCGCGGTATTATACTCCCTTATAGAGCAAAGCGCTATAGGAGTATAGGTTCCTGCTATGAGCAAAAATATTGCGCAATGGTCAATAATCTGAAAAACCTTTTTAGCCGTAACGTGAATCAGTCCGTGATAAAGGCTTGACATTGTATAAAGAATTATCATTGAAAAACCGTATATAAAAGCGCTTACAATCTGATATGCATCATGATTTAGGAATGCTTTTATAATACAAAGTGTTGCCACCGCAATACCAATTGCACCGCCCGCAATGTGTGACACCATATTAAAAATTTCTTCGCCCTTAGTATAGTTGGGCAATAATCTGTCTTTTAGTTTTGTGCGCTTCATAACCTCTCCGTTTGGGCAGAAAATTTTTTGTCGAAAAACATCGAAATGCTTTACATAATTTTTTTGTTGTGATTATATACAAACCTCAAATTATCCAACTTATCCACATAGTTTTCCACCAAAATCGGAGAAAAAACCCTAATTTTAAGTGGTACAAGCCCTAAAACTGTTAAAATGTTGGTGGATAAGTTGAAAAACTTTTAAGGTTGGTTTGGTTTACATAACTACAAAAACTTGAAAATTGTAGTCATTTTTTTAGCTTAATTTTCCAAGCAATTTATCCATCACAGAAGGGCCGTGTTCAATGAAAATTCCTGTAGACTGCGCGGTCTTTTCGGTAAATACATCTACACCGCTTTCTACCGCTGTACTGTCATAAATAAGGAAGGGCACCGGCTCGCTCGAATGGGTTTTGATATCAAGCGGAGTAGGATGGTCGGGCATAATTAAAATTCTGAAAGCTTCGCCGCAGCTTTCCAAATATTCCATAATAGGTTTTAATGCGCGCTCTTCAATAAGCTCAATAGCCTTAACCTTATTTTCGGCTTCGCCGCGGTGTCCGCATTCATCGGGTGCTTCAATATGTACATACACTAAATCGTTACCGTTCTTAAAAGCTTCCACAGCCGCCTGTGCCTTACCCTCAAAATTAGTATCGAGATAGCCTGTAGCCCCCTCAACCTCGGGAGTTTCCATATTAGCGCAAATACCGATACCTTTTAAAAGGTCAACTGCGCTTACAACCGCTCCCTTAACGCCGTTTTTGTTATAAAAATCCTCAAGCATAGGCTTCTTGCCCTCACCCCAGAGCCAAATTGAATTTGCCTCATTAAGACCTTTTTTACGTCTTTCAATATTTACAGGGTGATCTTTAAGAATATTATAGCTTTTTTTCATAAGCTCAATTAACGGCTGTGCATTTTGGCTGTCACTTAAATATTCCCCTATAACCCTACCGCTTATATCGTGGGGAGGAGTCATATTTCCAAGCTCGGTAGTGCCGTTATCCCACACAAGACAGTGCCTGTAGCTTACACCGCCGTAAAACTTATAAATTTCGTTTCCTAATTCCTTATCAACCGTCTTTATAATCTCGTGCGCTTCTTTAGTAGAAATATCACCTGCGCAGTAATCAACCATTGTTTTTTGGCCATAGTCTTCTTCATCGGAAAGGGTTACAATATTACAGCGAAGTGCTACGTCGGTTTCCTTTAACTGCACGCCGATAGATGCCGCCTCCAAAGGTGAACGGCCTGTGTAACATACATAAGGGTCATACCCCATAACCGAAAGATTTGCAACATCACTTCCTGGCTTTAAGCCTGCACCTACAGTACGGCACATACCTACAACCGAAGCTTTTGCCAGCTTATCCATAATAGGCTTGTTTGCCAATTCCATAGGGGTTTTGCCGCCCAAAGCCGCATTTGGCGTATCAGCCATACCGTCACATAACAAAACCAAATATTTCATAATATCAGTCCTTTTAAAATTTGCTATACCTATTATATCAGTTATAATTTCGGTTGTAAAGAAAAAAGACTTTTCTTTTTCTCTAATTTAATGTATCATATTATTAGAGGTGAAAAACAATGCTCGAGAATTTTAAGGGTGAGATTCTATCCCCAGTGGGAAGCTGGGAAATGCTGTACGCCGCTGTAAGAAGCGGTGCTGATGCCGTATACTTAGGCGCGAAGGACTTTTCTGCCAGAAGAAATGCTGATAACTTTGAAATAGGCGAACTAGAGACAGTTGTAAAATATTGCCACATACGCAACGTAAAAGTATACTTAACCCTTAATATTCTTATAAAAGACAGTGAATTTTCTCAAGCACTTAATTTAGCCTTTAGAGCCTACAATTCGGGCATTGACGGTATTATTATACAGGATTTGGGGCTAGCTAAGGTTTTACATAAAGAACTGCCCGAGTTACCGCTTCATGCCTCTACACAAATGAGCGTTCACACCCCTGCCTGCTTGCCTTTATTAAAAGAATTAGGCTTTACACAGGTGGTAGTAGCGCGCGAAATGTCACTTGAAGAATTAACCGCCTTTTGCAAGGAAGCCCAAAAATACAATATAACCGTAGAGGCATTTGTTCACGGTGCACTTTGTATGAGTATGTCAGGGCAGTGCTTATTATCAGCCTTTTTAGGCTCACGCAGCGGTAATCGCGGACTTTGCGCCGGTCCTTGCAGACTTCCCTTTTCTGCCGAAGGCGGCACAGGCTATGACCTGAGCCTTAAGGACTTATCCCTAATAGAATATATCCCCACGCTTTACAAAATTGGTGTGCGTTCCTTTAAAATCGAGGGCAGAATGAAGCGTCCCGAATACGTTGCCGCCGCAACAAAGGCGTGCAAGGATTCGCTTATAAAGGAAACGGTAGACATAGAGCTTAGCGAAACACTTAAGAATATTTTTTCACGTTCAGGCTTTACTCAAGGATACCTTGAAAACAAATTAGGGCGGGATATGTTCGGTATACGCACCAAAGAGGATGTGGTTTCTGCCAATAAGGCTTTCCCCGTTCTGCACGAACTATATAGAAAAGAATACAAGTCGGTAGCGGTGGGTGTAAAAGCTGTCATAAAGGAAAATGAGCCGATTACACTCACCCTTTCGGACGGTAAAAACACGGTAACCGCCTACGGCAATATACCGCAAAAGGCAAAAAACCGTGCCCTTACCTACGATGATGCGCTTAAGAGCCTTACCAAATTCGGCGATACACCCTATTTTGACGAGGGAGGCGGTGTTGCGCTTGATGACGGACTTTTTGTGCCTTCGAGCGAGCTTAATGCTCTAAGACGAGAGGCGTGCGAGCTGCTTGACAAAGCGAGAAGCACCATAAACCGCGCACAAAAGACCGTAAGCTATACTCCAAAGTCCGCCTATGACACCCAAAACAAAACGCCCGAGCTTATAATAAGGATAGAAAACCCGAATCAGCTCCCGCAAGATTTAAGCGGTATAAAGGCGGTTATAGTACCCCTTGAAAAAGATTTTGAGCCTTTAGACAGCGTAGAAAATATTATTGATATTCCGCGCGGAATAATAAGTGAAAAATTTATTACCGACCGACTTATAAAATATAAAGAAAAGGGCTTTAAATTATGTCTTTGCGGTAATCTTTCGGCGGTAGAAATTGCAAAAAATCTTGGATTTGGCATAATTGCAGACACAGGACTTAACATTCACAACAGCGAAAGTGCCCAAACGGTTTGTGACTTGGGCGCTAAAGCCATTGTAGTATCCAACGAACTGACGCTTGACAGCATAAGAGAGCTTAACTCACCCATTAAAAAGGGTGTTGTAAGCTACGGCAATATACCGCTTATGCTTTTTAAAAACTGCCCTATAAAAAACGGAAAAGACTGTGCTACTTGCGATAAATCGCAAAAGCTTACCGACCGATTAGGCACAAAATTCCCTGTAAGATGCCGTGTAGGCTACAGCGAGCTTTTAAACTCGGTACCGCTTTGGCTTGCCGACAAGCAACAGCATTTAAAGGGTATAGATTTTCAGATTCTTTACTTCACAGACGAAACACAAAATCAGATTGCACAAATTATAGACGCTTATAAAAACGGCAAGGAAGCCGACTTTAAATATACCCGTGGTTTGTTTTTTAAAGGTACAATATAAAAAAGGTTGCTTTCAGCAACCTTTTTTAAGTTTCTTCTTTATTTTCAACAGGTAAGGGTATATATGCACCTGTTTGATATTTTTGCTTTAAAAATTTAAGCGCCGCAAAAAAGCCCATAAACAATACTGTCATAATTACGGTGCCGAAAACAGCAATTATCATTTTTTCAGTGCTTATTGAAATAGCAGACTCTACAATCCGTGTGCCGAAGTCGGACATTTTCAAAGCCAATCGACTTATAGGGTCGCTTTTACTGAACGCTATAACAAGGCAGAGGATTATGCCTATTGCCGCAAAATCAGCCGCCACCCAGAAAAAACCGTTACTGCGCATAAGCACAATTATAACCGCAATAATCACAAACGCCGCCGCTATGAAAGCTATCGCTATCCAGAGTGATAGCTTTTTCTCTACCACGCGCGAGGTATGAATTGTCTTAACAACATCCCTTACCTCTTCTAAAACCTCTACCGATTCTTCAATTGCGACCTCGTTCTTTTCAAAAAAAGCATCCACCGTTGCCTTTGCCTTACTCTTTTTAAACTTCCAAGAGGTATTTTGTTCGGCTATATCAATAAATTTTTCAGTATTTTGGTGAACAATCTCTTTTATATAAGGAACATCAAGCATCTTATTATCGGGAATATCCAGAAAAATCTGTGTAACCTCATCTGCATAAACCTCAACAAGCTCGCCCGTTTGCTTGCTCTTCATAACGGTATCTGCCTCAACCGGCGTAACGCCGTATTTCGCAAGCGTCTTTTTTATGGTGGGATTTTTTTGTATTACCTTTTTATAGTCAACCTCTTGAATAACCATAGCAACAGTTTCGGGCTTTGTAAGAGCGGTTATAGAATAATAAAAAGGCACCGCTACAACTCCAAAAATAAAAACAACACTCAAAAGGGCGCAAACAAAAATCTTAAGTATCTTAAAAACCAATTCCTTTTTCATTTTACCACCGCTTTCAAGTGTTGGATATTATTATAATTCTTTTGCTAACTGCTTTATGTATTCGCGAAGCTCTTCTTTGGTTTCGGGGTGATTAAGACCAACCTCAATATTAGCCTTTAATATACCGAACTTGTTACCCATATCGTAACGTATACCGCTAAAGTCTACACCCGTCATACCCTTTGTTTTTGCAACCTCGCGCATAGCATCGGTAAGCTGTAATTCATTACCCGCACCCAAAGGTGTGCGCTCTAAAATCTCAAAAATTTCAGGCTCTAAAACACATCTGCCGAGAATTGAGAAATTAGAAAGCTTTTCTTCTAATTTGGGCTTCTCTATCATATCGCTGACAGCGTAGGTTTTATCGCCGTTTTTCTCAACCGCCAACGAGCAGTACTTAACAACCAAGTGGTCGGGCACCTCTTTAATGCCAACCACGCTTTTGCCAAAGGCCTCATAAGCCTCAATAAGCTCTGCTATAGCAGGGGTTTCCCCTATTATAACGTCATCGCCGTAAAGCACCGCAAAGGGCTCATCTCCTACAAACTCACGCGCGCGAAGTACCGCATCACCAAGACCTCTTGTTTCCTTTTGGCGAAGATAATAAATATTCGCCATATTAGCAAGGTCGTTTAGCTCTTTGAGAGTATCGGTCCTACCACGTTTTTCAAGCATATTTTCCAATTCTATAGAATGGTCAAAATGGTCCTCTATAACACCTTTGCCGCGGTTTGTAATTATTAAAATATCAGTAATTCCCGCCTTTACTGCTTCTTCAACTATGTATTGAATAGCAGGCTTGTCTACTATAGGAAGCATTTCCTTAGGCATAGATTTTGATGCCGGCAAAACCCTTGTACCAAGCCCTGCCGCAGGGATTATTGCTTTTTTAATTTTCATAAAACCACCTCATTAAATAAATGCTGCTATAAACGTAAGGATATATTGTAAACCAAATAATCCGACAAAGAATAAAAAGAAATTTATTCCGCCTTTTTTGCGAAAATCGGCTTCGATATCCTCACTGTTTTGCTTAATCTCTCTAACAGTATCAACCACGTGCTTTCTGTAAAGCCAGTCACCGAAAATACCCGACAATACACTAAGCGCACTGCTGATTAAACCGCCTATTAGCAAGGCTAATATAACAAGCGGTGAAAATTTATCAATATTCTGCGCAATCGCCTGTGCAAACTCGGGAGAATACATTGAGCCTGTTATACCCAAATTTATAAGGACATTCTGATAAGGCAGTGTTAACAGACTTGAAATTAACTGCAATACACCTGCAATTATTCCTATTTTATACATTTTGCGGGATAAAAACCAACCGCAAGGTGTTAAAAAGGCAAGAAAATTCCACGAAGCCTTTCTGCCCCTTGCAAACTTTGGTATATAGCGCATAGTGTTTGACATTACAAACCTTGCCGCCTCTTTAGCGGTAACGCCGTCCTCTATTACAGTGTCGGGTTTTACACCGCCGAGAAAATCCACAGGAGCAAAACCAAACGGGGTTTCAAATTTCTCCTCCGCCTTAGGCTCGGCTTTCTCTTGCTCGCTTTCCTTGTCGGCTTTTTCCTGCTCTTCCATAGCACGCTTTACCTTATCATACTGGTTTTCGGTGCCGTGAAAGGTTTCTAAAGCGCATTTGCCAATACTGTTATAACACTCTCTATGATGAGGGGCGCCGCACTCAGGACAGTAAACGACATCATCCTCATCGAAAAGGTAAGCGTGACATAAAGCACAGCTAATCCCCTTATTTTGTATACTCATACAGTTGCTCCTTTACAGGCGTTTATTGCGTTTAACACCTGTTCAAAATAATCCTTGCCGTAGTTATGAAAAACTCCGTCCTTAATCATAGCCTTAAGCTCTTCTGCGGTAACCCAACGTGCCTCAGCCACCTCGGACTTCTGCAGTGTAAGCTCATCTGACAAAACATCACTGGTTATCATCCAGACATCAACCAGCGAATTACGGCGTTTAAGCCTTAATATTTTTTTAAGTGTGCTTTCGTCCGACCGAATTCCCAATTCCTCAAAAAGCTCACGCTTAGCAGCCGTAAACGAGCTTTCGCCCGAAATTGCCGCACCGCCCGTTGCTGCCCATTCCCCGGGCATAAGCTTTTTTTGGTCGCTTCTGCGCTGAAGCAAAAATCTGCCGTCTGAAGATACTATCCATATATGCACCACCAGATGATACTCACCCGGCTTTAAAAAGCATCTCCCTCTGGCAACGGTTTTGCCCGTAGCAACGCCGTTGCAGTCGAGAACATCCCAAATTTCCGTCTTCATAATTTTATAAAATCTCCATAATATATAAACATATATTTATATTATATCAATTAAATAAAAAATTTTCAACATTTTCTATGTTTACTATTGTAAAAAAGAAAAAATTGTGATAAAATTATAGTCGTAAAGTGCATTGCGTATCGGAATGTGCGAATGGGCGGGTCCTGTGCGACGGAATGCTACGAACCATGTCAGGCGGGGAACCGAGCAGCATTAAGTAGATTTTTCTGTGCGCCGCAGTAAATCGGCTCATTCGTGCATTCGGGTACGCAAATTTTTTAAACTGTAAGGGAGTAAAAATATGGCTTATCAGGCTTTATACCGAAAATACCGTCCGAAAACCTTTTCGGATGTGTGCGGTCAGGAGCATATTACCGAAACCCTGAAAAATGAAATAGCAACAGGCACTACCGTCCATGCATACCTTTTTACAGGCACACGCGGTACGGGTAAGACCTCTTGCGCAAAAATTTTGGCTAATGCCGTTAACTGTACCGATACTAAGGACGGCAATCCCTGTTTGGAATGTGAAAGCTGCAGAGCTTCAGTAAATGGGGAAAATACCGATATTGTTGAAATAGATGCCGCCTCTAACAACGGTGTTGACAGCATAAGAGAACTGCGCGAGCGTATTAATTTTGCGCCCGCATCTTCAAAATACCGCGTTTATATCATAGACGAGGTACATATGCTCTCAATCGGCGCTTTTAACGCTCTGCTCAAGACCTTGGAAGAGCCGCCAAGCCACGTTATTTTTATTCTTGCCACTACTGAGGTGCATAAATTACCCGCAACTATTCTGTCACGTTGCCAGAGGTTTGATTTCAGACGTATTGACCCACAGAAAATTTGCGAACGCCTTCAGTTTATAGCCGATAGCGAGGGCTTAACACTCACCCCAGAAGCCGCAACACTTATCGCCTCTGCCGCAGATGGCGGTATGCGTGACGCGCTTTCTATTCTTGACCTTTGCGCTTCGAGCAGTAAAAATATTGACGAAGCCACGGTTGAAAGCGTTTGCGCTATGGCGGGTAATGACTATCTTTTAGAGCTTGCTGACTTTATAAAGCATAGGCAAACCGAGGACGCCCTTTTAATGCTTGATAAATTGCACAATTCATCGGTGGATATGCTCCGCCTTTTGTCTGAGCTTATATCCCACTACCGCGATTTGATGATTATTAAAACAGTAAACGACGCCAACCGTCCGATAGTTTGCTCTACTTCACGGCTTAAGGCTTTAGAGGAGCAAGCAGCAGATTATGATATTAAGGATATTATGTATACCCTTAACTGCTTACAGGCTTCAACCGCCTTAATGCAAAACGGTAACCGCCGGTGTGAGATGGAAATGGCAATAATAAAGCTTTGTGAGCCATCTGTTGCGGTTGATTTAGAGGCGCTTGAAAGACGTATTAGGGCATTGGAAAACGGTGTTACGGCTCCCCCACCCGTAAAAACAGCACCGCCAAAGGTAGATAAGCCTGCACCCGTAGAAATAGACGACAGCGAGCCCCCCTTACCCGAACCGCCTATAGAAGAGGATATACCGCTACCCACACCTGTAGACAATACCCCCAATCCCGACGGTGTAGCACAGGTTAAGGAATGGAGCGATATTTTAGACATTTTAAAAACCACCTGTCCGCTTATAGCGGGGGTTTTAGGCGATTCTAAGGCATATATAAAGGGCGACTATCTTTTAATAGATGCCAAAAATTCACAGTTTAGAACACTTATTAAAACTGCTAACGGAATGTATAAGGACCATATCCGCAAAGCAGCCGAACAGGTTTTGGGCACAACCTATAAATTAGGCCCTTATAACGCAGAAAAGCAAAACAAGGCAAGCGACCCGCTTTTGTCTTTAGCAGATAAACTTAAAAATCTTGATTTTAACCAGTAAGGAGAATATATTATGAAAGTTAGACTTCCAAATCAGGGCGGCGGCAATATGAACCAGATGCTCAAGCAAGCACAAAAAATGCAAGAGGATATGGCAAATTTGCAAGAGGATTTAGAGCAGAGAGAATTTACAGCCACTTCGGGCGGCGGCATGGTAGAGGTTACCGTTGACGGCAAGCATTTTATAAAAAGCATTAAAATCAATCCCGATGCTGTTGACCCCGAAGACCCCGAAATGCTCGAGGATTTTATAACTATTGCAGTTAACGAGGCTATTGGCAACGCTATTAAGACAAGCGAAGAAGAAATGTCGGCTATAACAGGCGGACTTAATCTTCCCGGTATGTTTTAATTATGGCTAATTATAATATCATCCCTTTAAATGAGCTTATAGCCCAGTTTGAGCGGTTGCCAGGCATAGGCAAAAAGACCGCTCAGCGACTGGCTTACAATATTTTAGAACAGCCCCCCGAAAGAGCACAGCAATTCGCAGAAGCACTTGTGAACGCGCGTAAAAAAATCCATTTTTGTAAGGACTGCCAAGGCTTTACCGATATGGAAAAATGCGCTATTTGCTCAGACAATACGCGTGACCGCTCGGTTATCTGCGTTGTGGCAGAGCCTAAGGACGTTATGGCGTTTGAGCGCACGCGTGAATTTTCAGGGCTTTATCACGTTTTGCACGGCGTAATATCCCCAATGGATGGCATAGGTCCCGACAGCTTACGTATTAAAGAGCTTATGACAAGGCTTTCAAACGAGGATATTAAGGAAATTATTATGGCTACCAACCCCACCGTTGAGGGTGAGGCTACTGCAAGCTATATTTCGCGCCTTGTAAAACCAATGGGCATAAAGGTTACGCGCTTAGCCTACGGCATTCCCGTAGGAAGCGACCTTGAATATGCTGACGAATACACCCTTGCCCGCGCATTAGAGGGCAGAAACGAGATTTAATATGACACAAGAAAAAATTAACCGTATAAACGAGCTTGCCCGAAAGCAAAAATCCGAAGGACTTACCGAGCAAGAAAAAAAGGAGCAGTATTCTCTCAGACGCGAATATATTGACTCCTTTAAGCAAAGCCTTATAGGTCAGTTGGAAAACACATATATTGTGGAGCCTGACGGCACCAAGAGAAAGGTAAAACCTAAGACGGAGAAATAATAATGTTTTCAAGAACTAAAAGCATAGGTATTTTCGGTTACCAGACATATATGATAGAAATTGAGGCTGACATATCAAACGGACTTCCTGCGTTTGATATTGTCGGTCTTCCCGATGCCGCAGTTAAAGAGTCGCGCGACAGAGTACGCGCCGCTATAAAGAACTGCGGTTTTAAATTTCCTGTATCGAGAATAACTGTAAACTTAGCCCCTGCCGACCGCAAAAAAGAGGGCTCTATATACGATTTACCCGTACTGCTTGCCATACTCAAGGCTTCGGGACAGCTTAAAGCCGACCTTAGCGACTGCGTTACTATAGGTGAAGTCGCCCTTGACGGTATTCTGCGCGGTATAAGCGGGGTATTGGCTATGACTATAACCGCCAAAGAAAACGGAATTAAAAATATTTTCGTGCCAAAGGAAAACGCAACCGAGGCGGCGGTGGTTGAGGGGATAAACGTTTATCCCGTAGAAAATATAAAACAGCTTTTTTCTCACCTCACAGGCGAAACACTTATAGAAAAACAACCACCCACACCTATTGACACCAAGGCGAAGCTGCGGGTACCCGACTTTTGTGACGTTAAAGGTCAGCTTGCCGCGAAAAAAGCGCTCGAAGTAGCGGCGGCAGGGGGACATAATATCATATTAGTAGGCCCACCCGGCGCGGGCAAAAGTATGCTCGCAAAGAGGCTTCCCGGCATTTTACCTGATATGACCTTTGAGGAATCAATCGAAACCACAAAAATACACTCTATTGCGGGTATTCTTGACAGCGAAAACCCCTTTGTTTCGGCAAGACCTTTCCGCTCTCCGCACCATACAGTATCGGTTGCGGGTATTGCAGGCGGCGGCACTGTACCAAAACCGGGTGAAATTTCTTTAGCGCATAATGGCGTGCTCTTTTTGGACGAGCTGCCCGAATTCCGCCGCGATGTTATGGAGGCTTTACGCCAACCTATTGAGGACGGCAAGGTTACCATCTCACGCGTGGCAGGTACGCTTACATACCCAAGCTCAATAATGCTTGTAGCGGCTATGAATCCTTGCCCTTGCGGATTTTTCGGCCATCCCACAAGAAGCTGTAACTGCTCACAAAACGCAGTGCATAAGTACTTAGGTAAGATTTCAGGACCGATGCTTGACCGCATTGATTTGCACGTTGAAGTGCCTCCTGTTGATTATAACGCCTTAAGCTCTAATACAGAAGAAGAAACTACAGCCGAAATCAAGGAAAGAGTTAACAAAGCGCGCAAAATTCAGCAAGAGCGGTATCGCGGCACCGATATTTCCTGTAACGCCCGTCTTACACCCGATTTAATTAAAAAATTCTGCGTGCTTACCGACGACGCCTCAAAATATCTTGAGCTTTCGTTCGAGAAGCTTGGTATGTCGGCACGTGCTTATGACCGTATTTTAAAGGTTGCGCGCACTATTGCCGACCTTGACGGCAGCGAGGTTATTAATAAAAACCATATTTTCTCGGCAATATCCTTCAGAAGCCTTGACCGAAAATACTGGAACGCGTAAGCTATGTGCCCTTCGAACACAAGACAACGATATATTTTTTATATCTGTGCGAAGCACACCTTACCTCTTCACTCTTAACTTTTCACTCTTAACTAAAAAAAACTCCGCTTTCGCGGAGTTTTTTTACTACTGATTATCAATCTCAAAAATATCTTCAAGGCGGTCTACGAAAGCATCAGCAACGGTTTCATATTCATCGTCGTCTTCGATTTCATAGTAATATTCTTCACCGTTTTCTTCGCCAACCTTTACAATTACCAGCTCGCCGCTGTCCTCAAGCATTTTCTTGGGGTCCTCAAAGGTGGGCAAAAGCGCTAAATATCTTCCCATATCGGTTTCAATAGCGTCAAGCACCTCAAAGGTATATTCCTTTCCGTCATCATCGGCAAGTGTCAATATATCGGGATTGAATTCGTTGTTATTTTCTGCCATTTTTATCACTCCTTAAATGTATTTTAATATCTTTACGGCTTTAAGTCAATATTCTTTTTTTCAAGCTCTAAAACCTTTCTGAACTGGGTTTCGTAAAGCTCCCTATATTTTTCGCTTTTATCTATCAGAGCAGTGTGAGAGCCCTCTGCGGTTATTATACCCTTTTCAATAACCATTATTTTATCCGCCGCAATAACTGTAGAAAGGCGGTGGGCAATAACAATGCTCGTTCTGCCTTTCATAATATTATCAAGCGCCGCGCTTATAAGATTTTCCGAAATGGAATCAAGCGAGGAGGTTGCCTCATCAAGAATAAGTATTTTTGGATTTTTAAGCACTACACGTGCTATAGAAACGCGTTGCTTTTCACCGCCCGAAAGCTTGAGTCCGCGGTTGCCCACAACTGTCTCAAATTTTTGCGGCAGCGACATTATAAAATCATAAATATTAGCAACCTTACAGGCATTTTCAATTTCATCCATTGTAGCATCAGGCTTTGCGTACAAAAGATTTTCCAAAATTGTGCCATTAAATAAGTAGGTATCCTGTGTTACAATGCCGATATTTGTGCGAAGATAGGCTAAATCGTAATCCTTAACATTAACCCCTGCAATCTTAACCTCGCCCGAAACGGCATCATAAAGCCTTGGTATCATACCAATTATGGTGGACTTGCCTGCGCCCGAGGTACCTACTATGGCATACATTTTTCCTTTAGGCACCTTAAAGCTTACGCCCTTTAATATTTCTTTATCCTTTTCATAGGAAAAATGCACATCGCAAAATTCTACACTGCAGTCTTCCAACAAAGGCTTTACGGGGTTTTGGGGATTTTCAATCTCGTGCGGACGGTCCAAATATTCAAAAATTCTTGTAAACAATGCCAGCGACCGAATAAAATCTACCTGTAAATCGAGAAGTGAACGCACCGGCTGATAAAGACGGTTTACAAGAGCTACCACAACCGTAATATCACCCACTGTAAGACCGCTTTCCGCCCTGCTCATAATAAGAAAACCGCCTGCAAAATAAATACAAAGGGGTGCTATTTGAATAAACATTCCAAGGAATACGTGAAACCAGCTACCAGCCCTACGCTCTTTTATGGTGGTTTTAGTAACCTCGTTATTTATACCGCGAAACTTCTCATATTCTGCCTTTTCTTTGGTGAAAAGCTTTACTAACATTGAGCCGCTTACCGACAAGGTTTCGTTTATGTGGGTATTAAGCTCATCATTTTTCTCTTGCGCTTGGCTTGCAAGCATCCAACGCTTTTTACCCACCGCTTTGGTCGGGAAAATAAGCAGCGGTATAACTATAAGTCCCACGATTGCCAAACGCCAATCGGTATAGAACAAATAAAATACACAGGTGCCTACAGTTAGTATATTGCTTACAACCGAAGTAAGCATAACCGATATAACCGCGCTTACGCCGTTAATATCGCTATTCATTCGGGTGATAATATCGCCCTGCTTTTCATTAGTGAAAAAAGCGTGAGGCATACGCTGTAGGTGGTCATACATTTCATTGCGCATATCGAAAATTATTTTTTGCGATATCCAAGAGTTTATGTACTGCTCAAGCACGCTTATTATCTGTGAAAGCGACAGCACAATAAAGGCTAAAACCAACAGCTTTATAAGGGTTTGCAGATTACCGTCGGCTATAATAGAATCTACAATTTTACCCGTTATAATTGACGGAAAAAGTCCCAAAACCGCCGATACTATGAGAGCGGCAAACACCAATAAAAACTGCCATTTATACGGTTTTAAATATCCTAAAATTCTAAGAAGCAGCTTTTTATCCATTTTCGGTCTGTTCTGCTTTTCGGCTTCGGTTAAAAAGCCTCTGGGCCCGCCTATATGCATAGGTCCGCGCATACCCGCAGGGGGCGGATTCATAGGTCGCATTATTACTCACTTCCTCTTATTCCCATTTTAACATATTGCACAATAAAAAGTGTGAACAAATATACATTTTTACAAAATATACAAAAGTTATTAACTTTTACTTGACAAATTGTGTATAATAACTTATAATGAAGACAGAAAAGAAAGGAGGAGCTAAAAAAATGAAAGAGTTAACTCCACCTGAAAGGTTTCTTAAATAAACGAAAGGCGTGATTCCAATGAAGTAATAACCTTAAAAAAAAGAACTTTCCAAAAATCCGTAGATATAAAAATATAACTTTAAATTTAATATATAACCTAAGTTGGTGATAAAATGAAAGGTATTAAACGTTTTATCAAATAAACTGCTAGGGTGAGTCCAATGTACAATTTTAATTTATAAAGCTTAAAGTTTCAAGTTGATGCAATATAGAGTGACTGGGGGAACGCCCCGAGAAAAAATAAATTAACGCCGTTTTTACGGCATGCACGAAAAGAGAATTTAAGTGATAGATACAATTGAATATTATTAGAAGCGGTTATGAATGGATAATTTCATAACCGCTTTTTGTGTCAAAAGCCACATTTAACGTAGCAACTATAGCTTTTAGCGGGTCAAGGGCGCAGCCCTTGTCGTTTAAGGAGGTTATGGTGACGGAGATTTGGCTTAAATATATATCAACACTTGCCTTTGAATTGAGAACACAGTTCTCACTTTTCAAAGGCTTTTTTATGAAACTTTTCATCCGTCACCTAAGGGGGAAATCGAAATTCCCCCTTAGGCGAATCTTTCCGCCCTTATCATTAGCCTACACAAGAAAGGGCGTGCCTGTCGCGGCACGAGCGACTAAGGAGCAAATCTCTACAATCTCATAAATCACCATAATTTTATTTTTGTAATAGTGCATTCTAGCAAACCTGTCCTAGATATTACCGCTAAAAAAACGGAGTAACTGTTTTGCAGTTACTCCGTTTAAGTTTATATTAATTACATAAGACTCTTATAAAGTGCCTTGATATCTTCAACAGTTACATCCTTGGGATTGCCTGGGCGGCAAGCATCTGCAAAAGCATCAGCTGAGAGTGCATCAAGGTCTTCTTCCTTAACAACACCCTTAAGTGAAGTAACAATACCAACATCCTCAGCAAGCTTACGAACAGCTTCAACAGCAGCTGCACGGTACTCGTCCTGAGTCATATTTTCAACACCCTTAACACCCATAGCGATAGCAATGTCACGGTATTTAGTACCTGTAGCCTCTGCATTATAAGCCATAACAGCAGGAAGAAGTGTAGCGCAAGCCTTGCCGTGAGGCATATCATAATAAGCCGAAAGTGTGTGAGCCATAGAATGGTCAACACCCAAGCCAACGTTAGAGAAGCCCATACCTGCAATGTACTGACCTAAAGCCATACCCTCGCGGCCGTCAGCCTCACCCTTTACAGCAGCGCGTAAAGAACGGCCGATAACCTCGATAGCCTTAATGTGGAACATATCCGAAAGCTCCCAAGCGCCCTTGGTGATATAACCCTCAATAGCGTGGGTTAAAGCATCCATACCTGTAGCAGCAGTAAGGGCAGCAGGCATTGAAGACATCATATCAGGGTCAACAACTGCTACAATCGGGATATCATTAGTATCAACGCAAACAAACTTACGTTTCTTTTCAACGTCGGTAATAACGTAGTTAATAGTAACCTCTGCTGCGGTACCTGCAGTTGTGGGAACTGCGATAATCGGAACGCACTTGTTCTTAGTATCTGCAACGCCTTCAAGCGAACGAACATCGCTAAACTCTGGGTTAGTAATTATAATACCGATAGCCTTTGCGGTATCCATAGCAGAGCCGCCGCCGATAGCTACGATGCAGTCAGCAGACATTTCCTTGAAAGCGGCAACGCCGTTTTGTACATTTTCAATTGTGGGGTTAGCCTTAATATCAGAATAAATGCCGTAAGCAATGCCTGCATTATCCAATACATCGGTAACCTTTTTAACAACACCAAACTCGATAAGACCGGGGTCGGTAGCTACAAAAATTTTCTTGAAGCCTCTGCGGTTAATCTCGTCAGGGATTGCATTTATGGCGCCTGCGCCATGGTAAGAAGTTTCGTTTAAAGTAAATCTGTTCACAAAAAACACCCTTTCATAATATTTATAAATATATTCTACAATATAATTTGACAAATTTCAATAACAAATTGTTAAATTATTAACCAATCGGGTTTTAAAAAACTCCGCTTATGCGGAGTTTTTTAAAATTAAGCCTTATTAACAGAGCCGAAAAGCTCCATCTTTTCTTTAACAGTGTCTTTAATAGCCTGAGTACCGTCTGCTAAAAGCTTTCTCGGGTCAAAGCCCTTGCCCTGCAAGTCTTTGCCTGCTTCGATATACTTACGTGTAGCATCTGCAAAAGCTAACTGACATTCTGTATTAACATTAATCTTAGAAACGCCCAAAGAAATAGCCTTTTTAATCATTTCAGCAGGGATACCTGTTCCTCCGTGAAGAACTAAAGGCATATCGCCTGTGAGCTGCTGAATTGCATCGAGAGTATCAAAGCTAAGACCTGCCCAATTTTCAGGGTACTTACCGTGAATATTGCCGATACCTGCAGCCAACATTGTAACGCCTAAATCAGCAATCATTTTGCACTCCTTAGGATCTGCAACCTCGCCTGCGCCGATAACGCCGTCTTCCTCGCCGCCGATAGAGCCAACCTCTGCCTCCAAAGAAAGACCTAATTTATCACAGGTTTCTACCAGTTCCTTAGTCTTTGCAATGTTTTCCTCAATCGGATAATGAGAGCCGTCAAACATTACAGAAGAAAAGCCTGCTTCTATGCACTTCTTTGCGCCCTCATAAGAACCATGGTCGAGATGCAAAGCAACAGGAACGGTGATGCCAAGCTCATTAATCATACCGTTTACCATACCAACGATTGTGGTATAGCCACACATATATTTGCCTGCGCCCTCAGAAACACCGAGGATTACGGGAGAATTAAGCTCCTGCGCGGTTTGCAGAACAGCCTTTGTCCATTCAAGGTTGTTGATGTTGAACTGACCTACGGCATATTTGCCTGCCTTTGCTTTTTGAAGCATTTCTTTTGCGGATACTAACATTTTTATTCCTCCAAAAATTTTTTACCAATAAATATTCTATACCATTTAACCTGTAAAATCAACCATTATTTACAAGTATCTTCAATTACCTCTTCAGGCGGTAATTCAAGCACCTCGGGATTGCTCAAAAGCTTTTTCATATAACGAAAAGCGGTTGCAAAATAACTACCCGAGCAAACACGCTCATCCATAGTAACGCCTATGGGCAAGCTTCTTTCAAAAACAATCTCATCGCCCTTGCGCTTAGGCACCTCACGCAGATTACCCATAGCCATAAATATACTGGTTGTGCCAAACTCATAACAATGGTGGTAAATATGGTTTGTGCGGATAGACGCAAGGTTTGTAATGCCAAGACTCATATGGAAAGGGGACATATCAATAATAGCCTTTGGCAAAAGGCCGTATTTATCCATAATCTTGAACACCTTTACACCGACTGTAAGAAGTCCGGGAATACTTAAAAGGATTTTAATAATCTTTTCGGTGCCGTTTTTTTCGGGTGCCTCGCGGTTTTCGGTAACGTATGTATTGATTTTATTATTAACTTCGAGCACTGTGTCGGTCTTTTCAAAGTACATTTTAGACATTGTACCCTCGTGGCTTTCAAGCGACTGCAAAACCACCATTCCGACAGCAATTTCATTCCTTTTGTAAACCTTTTTGTTTACAATAAAACGGTTAAGCTCAGGATACTTTGCCATTGTACGCAAATACGCCGCAAGTATAAGCGCCATGTGGCTTACAGAAATGCCTTCCTTACGCTTTTTGTTGACATACTCCTGCATAGGCGTGTAAGGAATATCAATGGTTATCATATTCATTGAATCCACACGCTTATCCATGATATGCGCCGCAACCCTATACATAGGGTCGGTATTTTTTAATCTTTTTCCGTCTGCTCGCATAATCTTCCCCTTTGTCGATTTTTGTAATATTATGATACCACATTTTTGCCAATTTTACAATGTTTTTTTAATTTGCTTGTTATATTATTTTATTTATGTTATAATTACTATATATGTATTTTTTTTTCAATTCTTTCCATACTATTTTTGGGTGAATTTAATGAGTGAAAAAAATAATCTAAGTGATAAAAACGAAGAAATAAAGGAATTTGGCTCTGTTACGGCATTTTCGGGCAAGCACAAAATATACTGCCTTACAATAATCGGTGAGATTGAGGGGCATAACGTCTTATCCGAGCAGACCAAGACCACCAAGTATGAGCATATTATACCTCAGCTTGTGGCGGTTGAAGAATCGCAAGAGATTGAGGGACTGCTGGTTATTCTCAACACCGTAGGCGGTGACGTAGAGGCAGGACTTGCCATTGCTGAGCTTATATCGGGTATGAAAAAGCCTACTGTTTCATTTGTTTTGGGCGGCGGCCATTCTATAGGCGTACCGCTTGCAGTATCGGCAAAAAAATCCTTTATAGCGCCGTCGGCTACAATGACGGTACACCCTGTGAGAACTAACGGGCTGGTGATTGCCGTTCCGCAAATGTGGGGACATTTTGCACGTATGCAGGAGCGCATAACCGATTTTGTGGTTAGAAATTCCAATATTTCAAAGGAAAGCTTTACCTCACTTATGATGAACACGGGCGAAATGGTTACTGACGTGGGCTCGGTTTTGTCGGGCGAAAAGGCGGTTAATACAGGTCTTATTGACAGCATAGGCACACTTTCGGACGTTTTAGACGGACTTTATGACTTAATAGAAAATAAATCTTAAGGATATAATAACAAGGAGAGTTGTTATGGCAACAAAGAAAAAAGGCAGTAAACAAACACCAAAAAGGCAAACTCAAAGAAGTACACCAAAAAGCGAGGGAAGCCGTCAGTTTCACTCGGTGATATGGTTTGCTGTGGCAATTTTTTTGCTTTGCGTGGTGTTTATTAAAGGTCAGAATATCTGGACCTTTATACATAACTTTATTTTCGGAATTTTCGGTGTGACCGCTTATTTTTACCCTTTCCTTTTGGGCTTTATTGCGGTTATGTTCGCCACCGACAGAATGGGGAATTCTATAAGAGCCAAGCTTATTGAGGGCACCTCTGTAGTAGTTATAATAGGCTCGATTATTGATGTTTTCACTACTAAGGACACTTCGCTTTCCTTTTTTGAGCATTTAAAGGGCGCTTATGAAAGCGGCATTTTGCTTAAAAACGGCGGCTTTTTGGGTGCACTTATCGGAAAACCGATTTATCTGGCTTTCGGCAAAACAGGTGCCGCAATAACCCTTATTCTGCTGGTTTTCGTGCTGCTTATGATACTCACCTCTACCACCTTAATGTCACTTTTTAAGACTGTGGCAACACCCGTGGTTTCGGTTAAAAAGCACGCAGAGGATGCGTATTCAAGATATTCTGAAAATGCAGACAACAAACAGTTTAATATTGATATTCCTGTTGATGACGGTCCCGAAGAACGCAAAAAAGCGCGCGCACATATGACACCCAAGCAACGCCGACTTGTAGATGCGTATCAGGGTAAAGAACTGCCGCCCGAGGAGGAAGAAACCGAAACACCCGAGGGCAGTGAAGATAAGAAAGAACTTGACAATGCACTAAATGACGCCAAGCAAGAGGCGGAGGCTATCAACATAAAAGAAGAAATTAAAGAGGTTGCAGAAGAGATAGAAGAGCTTGACCAAAGCAACGACGACGGATATGTTTTCCCGCCGATTACCTTACTTGATGAGCCTGTTGCTACAGGCAGTCTTCTCGGTCAGGATACCACCCTTACCGCCGAGCATCTGGTGCAAACCCTTAAAAGCTTCGGCGTAGAAACAAGGATTGTGGATATCAGCCGCGGTCCTACCGTAACCCGTTATGAGCTGCAGCCCTGCGCAGGTGTTAAAATCAGCCGTATTACCGCTTTAGCAGATGATATTGCCCTAAACCTTGCGGCAGGTAACGTCCGTATTGAAGCGCCTATTCCCAATAAAGCGGCAGTAGGTATTGAGGTTCCAAATAAGGAAAAGAATTCGGTTAATATACGTGAAATTCTTGAAGCACCCGAATTTGTTTCAGCCAAGAGCAAGCTCACGGTTGCTTTAGGTAAGGATATAAGCGGCAATATCATAACAGGTGATATTTCAAAAATGCCGCACGGACTTATTGCGGGTGCTACGGGCTCCGGTAAATCGGTCTGCACAAACTCAATCATCATAAGCCTTTTGTATAAAAACTCACCCGATGAGTTAAAGCTTTTACTTATTGATCCAAAAACAGTTGAATTTGAGCCTTATAACGGAATTCCACATCTGCTTGTTCCCGTTGTTACTGACCCGAGAAAAGCCGCAGGCGCTTTGGGTTGGGCTGTTACTGAAATGGAAAAGCGTTATAAAATGCTTTCCGACCGCAAGGTACGTAATATTGAAGAATATAACGCTTTTGTTGAAAAGCTTGAAGACCCCGAAGTTGAAAAGATGCCCTACATAGTTATTATGATAGACGAGTTTGCCGACCTTATGCAAACCGCATCTAAAGAGGTTGAAGACTCTATTGCACGTATTGCCGCTAAGGCAAGAGCCGCAGGTATTCACCTGTTGCTCGCCACACAGCGTCCGTCGGTTGACGTTATTACAGGTGTTATTAAGGCAAATATCCCCACAAGAATTGCACTTACCACCTCTTCACAGATTGACAGCCGTACTATTATAGACTCTGCAGGCGCCGAAAAGCTTTTAGGCAGAGGCGATATGCTCTTTAGTCCGGTTGGCACCAACAAGCCTAAGCGTGTTCAGGGCTGCTTTGTAAGCAACGAAGAAATTAAAAACGTTGTTGACTTTATCAAGGGCGACCGCACCGCCAACTATGACGATGAGGTTATGTTTGAAATTGAGCGTCAGGCAGCTATTGAGAAAAAACAACGCACGGGTGTTGAGGAGGACGGTCCCGACGAAGACCCAATGATTAAAGAGGCTATACGCGTTGTTGTGGAAAACGGAATGGCTTCCACCTCACTTTTACAGCGCAAACTAAAATTGGGCTACGCGCGTGCCGCAAGAATTGTGGATGAAATGGAAGCGCGCGGTGTAGTAGGCCCTTACGAAGGATCTAAGCCGAGAAAGGTGCTTATAACCTCTGACGAATTAATGGAAATGGAACTTTCCTCTGATGAATAGCTATAAAGACACCAAACGGCGAAATAGGATTGTACTTACGGCGATAATAACGGTTGTTATTTTCGCCGTACTCTTATATGCCGCATATCATCCCCTAAAATTCTATAAAATAACCCACCCTGCAAGCAGCTTTGACACCACGCAGGACTTTGTGAAGTTTTTAGATGTAGGTCAGGGTGACTGCGCGCTTATATACAGCAACGGCTACAGCGCAGTAATTGATGTAGGTATGCCTAACACCGCCAACGATATAAGTGAAGATTTGTATGACTGCAATATAAGCACGCTTGATGCGGTTTTGATTTCGCATCTTCATTCCGACCACGTAGGCGCTCTACCCGAAATAGCCGAAAATTTTAAAATGCAAAACCTTATTATGCCCGAAGTGTTTAAGGACAGCGTTATTTCTGCTAAAAACGGCAGAAAAATTGCCCGAGCGGGCGGTGCTTCATACTATAATGCAAAACAGGGTATGAATTTTAATATAGGCGAATTTGAAATCACACTGCTGAGTGATTTTACCGATAAATCAAACGAAAACAACCGCTCGGTATTTGTTATGGCGAAAATCGGGGAAATAAAGTTTTTGTTTACAGGTGACGCCGAAGCAAAGACTGAAAACAAATTGCTAGACGAAAATCTCCAGCTTGACTGTGATGTGCTAAAGGTTTCTCACCACGGAAGCAATACCTCGTCTACAAAAGCATTTTTAGATGCTACCACACCCGAATACGCAGTTATTTCGGTTGGTGAGGATAATATTTACGGTCATCCGCACGGCGAAACTATCCAAAAGCTTACAGACGCCAATGCCGAAATTTACCGCACCGACCAAAGCGGAGATATTACTTTCTACATTGAAGACAATAAAATCAATGTGAAAACGGAAATCGAATAAAATATTAATCTTTATTCTTTTTTCAGTTTCAATCACATACATATTTATAGAAAAAGAAGCTTTCGTTTGAAAGCTTCTTTTTTTGTTTACTTCTTTATTTCAGGCAAGCTTGCAGCCGCTACCGACTGACCTACTCTTCTTGATTTTTCATCAGGAATATGAAGCTCACATTTTTCTGCAAGCTCGGGGAACTCATTCTTTAAAACTTCGTTTGCGCGTTCAAGAATAATCACACCGCCCTCGCCAGAGGTTACACGGCCCATAATAAGCACGTGCTTAATATCATAGAAAAGGCTGTAATAAGCAATAGCATAGCCAAAGTACACACCAATAGTATCATAAATAGCGGCAGCGCGAGGGTCGTTTTGTTCCATAAGACCCTGTACAACCTTAAGCTTTTCAGCGGGAGATAAGCTTTCATCTAATTCAATTCCTGCAGCGGGTGCAAGTTTAATTACACCGTCTTGTGAGAAATACTTAACACCGCAGCCTATATCGCCCGACCATTCATCAACCATAGCATCCTTTGAATAATCCACCGGTGCGAAAGCCAATTCGTTAAGCCAACCTGTGATATTGCCCGACGGGTCAACATAACCGCCTGCTTCACTTGTGCCCATTGCTATGCCTAAAACCGAATCGTCATTCAAGTCCATAGCGCCTGCAAGTGCGGTAACGTCACCGTCGTTTGCAACCTCAAGCGGAACATCCTCGCCAAATTCCTTGGCTATATCGATATACATATTCTTTACTCTTTTTTCAAAGTCTTCCTTAGAAACCTTTAAGAAAAGAGATGCTACCATTATACGATTATCTACATAAACACCTGCAGAGGATACTCCGATAGCATCTACACGGGGTAAATGCTCTGCTGCAGATTTCATTGCAGATAAGATTCCGTCATACTGATACTGTGGGTCGGAATTGATTTTTGGGAACCATACAACCTCTTCAGAATAAACGCTTTCACCGTCGATAACAGCGCTTACCTTGCGGTCAGAGCCGCCCGCATCAAAGCCGATACGGCAACCGTCCAAATGACGGCCTACAGGTGTAGCAGATTCTTGTGTCACAGGTGCTTCTTCTATTGGCTTCCATACACACTCGAACGGCTTTTCATAAACGCCTGCCATAAAATCGTTATCAAAAGCACGTGCGCCGTCGGGTGCGTATGCCTTAGCTATACCTTCATAGATAAGCTTTGAGCCTGCAATAATAATCTTATAGCCGCCCTTAACCCATAAAAGAGTTTTAACAATACGCTCAACTACGCGGAGGTTTTCTTCATCATGGCCTGTGCCGTCAGGAAAAACGGTCATAGGGAAGGCAGAAACAAACCCATTGTTACGCTCAATACCAATTACTAATCTTTCGCCGTTAGCCTCTTTAGCTCTTTTAATAAAATCATTAAAAACTAAAATCATCGGCTGAAAGCCTTTGTCCAATTTTGCTTCAAATTTAGGCTTCATATTTTATATTTCCTCCTATAATTGTTTTCATAATGTTGAAATCACGGTCTGTGATAATAATATCCGCATCCTTACCTGCATCAAGCGAGCCCTTGCGGTCATCCACACCTATTGCTTTTGCGGGGTTTAAGCTTGCCGCTGCCACAACCGTCCACAACGGCATATCGGTATTGTTATAGACATTCTTAACTGCATTGTTAAGCTTTAACACGCTACCTGCAATAGTGCCGTCCTCTAAAAGACATTCAATTCCGTTTACAATAATTTTTTGTCCGCCCAAGGTGTATTCACCGTCGGGCATACCGCCCGCACGTGTGCAGTCGGTTATGAGCACTAATTTATCACCCTTGATTTTTGCAATAAGTTCAAACAAGCCCTTATGTACGTGGAAGGTATCACAAATAAGCTCGGTATAAACATCTCTGAGCAAAGCCGCTCCCACAACACCGGGATTGCGGTGGTGAAGTGGAGTTTGTGCGTTGAAAAGGTGTGTAATATGGGTAGCACCCGCATCAATACCTGCAAGTGCTTCTTCAAAAGTAGCATCAGTATGACCTACCGACACCTTTACGTTACTCTTTTCGCGTATTTCTGCAATAGCCTCGCATCCGCCGTCCATTTCGGGCGCCATTGTCGCAACCGAAATAATATCCGCATTGTCTATTATAAACTTAGCATCAGGTGCTTTTATGTGTGTTTCTGCCTGAGCGCCCTTTTTCTTAGGATTAATAAAGGGACCCTCAAGATTTACACCCAAAATTTCGGCACCGTCCCAAGCCTTGCTTTTTTCTTTGAGCGAACGGACCGTATTAAGAGCGGTGTTAATCTCATCCATACTTACAGTCATAGTAGTAGGGCACCAAGAGGTAACGCCGTTTTTCATTATTCCGTTAGCCATTTTTTCAATGCCCTCTGCCTTGCCGTCAGAGGTGTCCTCACCCAAATATCCGTGAATATGAATATCCACAAGCCCAGGTGCTACATAACCGCCCTTAGCGTCTATAATCTCAGCATCAGCAGGGATTTGCTCTGCAGAAGTTATTCCGCATATCTTCTCGTCAAATCCAATTGCGCAATTTTCTAATATTGCGTCTGGTAAAATTATACTTCCGTTTACAATATACTTCATTTTTAACCCTCCTTGTAAACTTTCATTTGCATTATAACATATACACAGATAAATTTAAAGTATTTTCTTTACATTTGGCAGAAATTTTGTTAAAATAAAAGCAAATAATTGTTGTAGGTGATTTTATGTATTATTTAGGTGTAGACCTTGGCGGAACAAACATCGCTATAGGTCTTGTTGATGAAAATTTTAAAATCGTATTAAAGGATAAGGTTCCCACAGGCGCCAGCCGTCCCACAAGTGATATTATGGACGATATGGCAGCTCTCTGCAAATCTATTGTAGAGCGTGCGGGAATTACCTTTGACGATGTAGAATATGCAGGTATTGCTACCCCCGGCTCGGTTGACCCCGAAACAGGCTATGTGCGTTATGCCAACAACATTAAAATGGAAAATTACCCCATTGCTGACGAGCTTAAAAAACGCACACCGCTTAAAAAGGTTTTACTCGAAAATGATGCCAACGCCGCCGCTTTAGCAGAAGCAAAAGCAGGCGCAGGCAAAGGCTATTCCGACCTTGTAATGATTACCCTCGGCACAGGCGTTGGCGGCGGTATTGTTATCGGCGGTAAGCTTTATTCGGGCTTTAACTATTGCGGTGCAGAATTGGGACACACCGTTATTGAATTTGGCGGAAGACCCTGTACCTGCGGAAGACTCGGCTGCTTTGAAGCGTATAGCTCTGCTACAGGCCTTATAAATATGACCAAGGAAAAAATGATTGAATATGCAGACTCGCTTATGTGGGAGCTTGTGGATAACAACCTTAACAACGTAAGCGGACGTACCGCATTTGACGCTTCTAAGAAAGGTGATAAAGCCGCCAAAGAGGTTGTTGATTTGTATATCAAATACTTGGCATGCGGCCTTACAAATATGGTTAATATCTTCCAGCCGCAAGTGCTTTGCATAGGCGGCGGTGTCTGCGGTGAGGGTGATTACCTCTTAAAGCCCCTTATACAGACCATCCGAAGATGCGAATACGGTGCCGCAACCCAAACAAACTTCTCACAAATCAAAATTGCCGAGCTTGGCAACGATGCAGGTATCATCGGCGCCGCAGTTCTTGGATTATAAGAATATAATAACCCCGATGAGAATTTTCTCATCGGGGTTATTTACTAATTACGCATTGCGCATTAATTTATATATTTCTTCTGCACCGATTCTTGCCTTTGCGACGATATCCTCTTTGGATTTTGGTATGCAATAATACAACACCTTGGAGGTTCCAATAGAAATCACGTCGCCGATTTCATACCAATAAAAATCGGAATAAAGGCTATACGAAAGCTCGGGCGAATGGGTATAATTAAGCTTGCCGTCACAGCCCTTGAGAGTGAATCCGTTTTTGGTATGGGTTAAAACACCGTCACCCACTTTGTAGATGCATTTAGTGTCAATCATCATATAAATATCTACTTCACGCTCTATTTTATACTTATCCTTTATAATCTCATCCCTTACGCAATCGCGCTGCCACGCGTACCAATCGGGGATATGAGGAAACTCGGTTTCGCCGCTCTCGGCTTTCATAAAACCGTCTTGAGTTAATTCATAGGTTTTACCACAATTTTTACAGGTAAGTGTTGTGCCCTCGCCCTTGGTTTTACCCTCTGCAAGACAGTTGGGGCACTTATACAAAACGCGATTAAGACAGTCTGCGCGGAATTTTTCGGTTATTTTAATGCCATTTTGCTGCTGCCAACGGAAATTATCGAAAGAAAACTGACTTTTAAGAATATTATTGATTTCTTCAAAGGTCTTTTCCTTTATTTCTCGGGGTGAAAGCAGATATTCCATTTTTGCCGAAATTTTAACCCTGCGCGTTTGCAAGTTGTTATAAAGCGGGTCATACGCAAAGGCACCATAGGTGCGAATCATAACAACGGGTATGCCGAGCTTTTTGATAAGCTTGCCTAGACTTTCGGGTAAGGGTGTGGCGGTGCCATCAAAGCTATAGCTTGCTTCAGGGTACATTAAAATTGAAGATTTTTGCTTTTTTACACAATGGAAAATATCCTTAACTAAAAGGCTATCGCTTATAAACTTCTGAGTAGGTACACAACCAATAAGACGCATAAGTAAATTTTTACCCACAAAGCCGTCCGAAGTCATAACTATATTATATTTTCTGGGAAATAGTAACGCTGATGCAATTTTAAGGTCAATAAAGCTTGAATGATTCATTAAAATAAGGCACGGCTCTTTCTTTGAAAGACGCTCCATACCGATTTTCTCATAGGAAAAGCCAACCTTTAAAAGCTCGAAAAAAGAGAGTACTCTTATAACCAAAGCCAAAAGGAAAAATGGCTTTAAGGGTTTTTTGTGGCTTTTGGGTTTTAATTTCAAAACTTCGCTATAGGACAGCTTGCGCGTTTTTATCTTCATAATATCTCCCCTTAAATTTTACTATACCACAAATGCAAATTTAAGGCAACAAATTTATATTGCCTTTTGAAAATGATTGTGATATTATTATTTATAAAGATTTTGAGTAAAGGTGATTTTATGAAAAAGATACTAACAATTCAGGACTTTTCGTGTGTCGGTAAATGCTCGCTTACGGTTGCCATCCCAATAATTTCCGCTTTTGGAATAGAAACCTGCGCTTTACCCACTGCTTTGCTTTCAACGCATACGCAGTTTAAGCATTGGACCTTTGCCAACCTTTGCGAACAGATTAATCCTATCACTACTGCGTGGAAAAATGAAAGCATCACCTTTGACGGCATCTGCACAGGCTACTTAGGCGGTGTGGACCTGATAGAAAGCGTTAAGGATATAATCAAAGGCTTTGTTAAAAAAGACGGTATAGTTATGATAGACCCCGCTATGGGCGATAATGGAAAGCTTTATACAGGCTTTGATACCGAATATGTAAAGGCTACAAAGACTCTCTGCGCCTTAGCCGACGTAATTACACCGAACATTACCGAGGCTGCCTTTATGCTTGAAGAGGACTACAAGGAAGAGTATGATTACGATTATCTGCTTAATCTTTGCAAGCAGTTACATAATAACGGCGCGCGCGATGTTGTTTTAACGGGTGTCAGAAAAACCGAAACACAAGTAGGTGTATTCTGTTTGCTCGGCGGCAGTGAGGTTTATGAATATTATACTAAGCGCGAGCCCAAGGATTTCCACGGCACAGGCGATATTTATTCTTCGGCTGTTTACGGCGGTCTTATGAACGGCAAAACCTTACCCGAAGCAGTAAGCTTTGCTTGCGATTACACAAAGCACTGTATAGCCGTAACCTTAGCTGAGCCTGACCACTCTGTTTACGGTGTAAACTTTGAACAATGCACAAGTGATATTACAGAATTTATAAAATAACAAACACCTATTTTATTATTTAAAAAGCAACCGAAGCTTCGGTTGCTTTTTTCTATGCCATGCTGTTTATTTTAGCAAAAGCTTGTGCAATGTTGAGAATATGGTCACCGATACGTTCAAAGTCGGTAAGAAGCTCTGAATAGAGGATGCACGCTTCTTCTGAGCATTCACCATTTCGCATACGCTCAAGATGCTTTTCACGGTAGGTGTCGGTCATATCATCTATCTCTTCTTCAAGCTCTACCACGCTCTGCATCCAAGCGGCTTTGTCATCTTCAATATTAAGCGCTTTGTCGAGTGCTTGCGCGGTAATTTGCTGCATCTTGGCAATTTCTTCACGCGCTCCTAAGGAAAACTCTATATTCTTTTCCTTTATAACCTGTGTATAGCCCGCAATATTTACAGCGTGGTCACCGATACGCTCGGTATTGCCTGTGATAAGAAAATACTGCTCAATATCGGCAACGTTTTGTCCGCTGTTGTTGTGCACCAGTATTTTTGAAATATACTGTGAGATTTCCTTGTTAAGCCTATCCACAGTTCCCTCAGTTTCGGTTATACCCTCAAGTGATGATGCATCACTTTCAAGCACTGCCTTGTACGATTTATTAAGATTTTCGGTTGCGAGCGATAACATTCTGCCAATTTCCTGTTTAAGCAAATCAGTATGAACTGCCGTTAAACCAAGGCTTATACTGCCGCGACGGAATTCTTCCGTAAGACTTGTGAGTGTGGTAACCGCTTCTTCCTTGCGGTCGGGTAAAATCTTCTCAGCAAGCTTTGCCAGATATGTGCCGAAGGGAAGTAAAATAACGGTTGTTGTAATATTGAATATGGTGTGCATATTTGCGATTTGCTGTGAAACATTTCCGCCTGTGAAGCCTGCAACCCAATCGGTAATGGGAATCAAAAGGCAAGCGGTTGTAAAAATTGCTGTACCGATAAGATTGAACATAAGGTGTATAACTGTTGTTCTCTTTGCCGCACGGTTTGTGCCGATTGAAGCGAGCACTGCAGTAATACAAGTACCTATATTCTGACCGAATAGTACGAACACCGCCGAGTCAAAGCCGATAACCCCTGCCAAAGCCAACGCCTGCAAAATACCAACAGACGCCGACGACGACTGAATAACTGCGGTGAATACCATACCTGCAAGTATACCTAAAACGGGATTTGAGAATTTAGTCATAAGCGAGATAAAGGCTTCCGACTCGCGAAGAGGAGCCATTGAGCTGCTCATAATATCCATACCTATAAACAAAACACCCAAGCCTGCTAAAATTTTTCCTATGTGATGCACCTTTGGTGCCTTTAGGAAAACTATCATCGCTACGCCGATAAAGGCAATAAGCGGAGCGAGCGCGCCAATGTCGAGCGCAATTAACTGACCTGTGATTGTAGTACCAATATTGGCACCCATTATAATCCAGACTGCTTGCGAAAGCGTCATCATACCCGAATTTACAAAGCCGACCGTCATTACGGTTGTTGCCGAAGAAGATTGAATTACCGCGGTAATTCCCGCGCCGACTAAAACACCTAAAAAGCGGCTGGAAGTCAGCTTTTCTAATATCCTTTTCATCTTGTTTCCTGCGGCATCCTCAAGACCGTCACTCATCATTTGCATTCCATAGAGGAACAATGCCAGACCGCCGAGCAGTCCTAAAATTTCTGTTATACCCATTTCCTTTTTTCTCCTTTTTTAATTTACATACACATTATACCCATTGACAGTACATAAGTAAAATAGTATAATATTATCATAATCATAACCAAATCATTATAAGAGGTAACTATGACGATACGACATTTAAAGGTTTTTATATGTGTTTGTAAGCACGGTAATATGACCAAAGCCGCCGAAGAGCTATTTATTGCTCAACCCGCTGTTAGTAATACTATTTCCGAAATTGAGAAAAACTATAATGTAAAATTGTTCGACCGCATAAATAAACGGCTATTCTTAACTGAAGAGGGCAAAAATCTACTTATAAAAGCGCAAGAGGTGGTTTCGTCTTTTGACGAATTTGAGGAACAAGCAAACAATTCTTCAAAAAAGCCGCTTTTGAAAATAGGTTCTTCGCTTACTATAGGTAAGCAAAAGCTGCCTTGGTTACTTAGAAAATTAAAAGAAAATTTTGACGATATCGATTTTCAGATTTCCATTAACCAGACAAGCGTAATTGAAAGTAAAATTTTAGGCGGCACGCTTGACTTTGCATTTATACAGGGAAGACCCTCTGACCCGAACATAAAATCAAAGCTGGTAGACTGCAACACACTTATTGCTGTTTGCGGCAAAAAGTACCCTATGCCCGATAACGTAACGCTTAGAGAGCTTTGCAAATATGATTTGCTGCTACGTGAGGATGAAAGTGTGTCACGCGAATTTTTAGACCATATTTTCGCACTTGAAAACCTTATTGTAACACCTATTATGGAATCAATAAGTAACCAGGCATTAATTTCTGCCGCGGTGCAAAATCTTGGTGTTACCATTATGCCCGAAGCACTTCTCACCCGACAGTTGAATAACGGCGGACTTCGTAAAATAACTGTAACTGACTATGAATTCACCCGAAATTCATATCTGATTTTCCACAAAAACAAAACCTTCGGCTCAGTTAAAAAGGAAATTTTTGATTTTTGCTATAAAAACTATAAGAATACAAAAAACTAAAGAGGTCAACAATTTCTCCATATACTTTATATCAATCCATATTAAACAGTTGGGTCAAGGGCTCAACTATTCAAAATAGATAGATATCCCCTTTCGCCTTTTACCCAACTATTCAACGTCGATAGCTATGTCTTGCGCCATCGACCCTTATTATCTCTTATCTATTATTTATTATCTATCTTTTTATTTTCTCTTATCTTTACATCAAAAAAGACCACCGAAAAATCGGTGGTCTTAATTTGTTGTGTTTTAGTACACACATCATCGGCGCCTTGACAGGTCTTCTGCCTGTCATTGACAATGTGAGCACTAAAATCAGAGAAATTAGATTAACTCAATAATCGCCATTTCAGCAGCGTCGCCGCGACGGGGAGCAGTCTTAACGATTCTGCAGTAACCGCCGTTAACATCCTTATACTTAGGAGCGATTTCGTTGAACAATTTGCGAACAACGTCTTCCTTAGTAATGAATGCAAAAGCCTGACGCTTGTTGTGAAGTGTATCTTCTTTAGCGAGTGTAATATATTTCTCTGCCATAGCTCTTACTTCCTTAGCGCGAGTTACGGTAGTTTCAATTTTGCCGTTTTCAAACAAAAAGGTTACCATTGCGCGAAGCATAGCAGTTCTATGGTCGCTGGTTCTTCCGAGTTTACGGGTACCTGGCATTTCTATTCACTCCTTAAAAGTGGATTTGTCAAAACAAACTATTTTTGACAGTTATTATTAATCTTCTTCCTTTTTAAGTGTAAAGCCAAATGAATTCAATTTAGCGATAACTTCTTCCAAGGACTTACGGCCCAAGTTTCTTACCTTCATCATTTCCTCTTCGGTCTTGTAGATAAGGTCTTCAACCGTATTAATACCTGCGCGCTTCAAGCAGTTGAAGCTACGAACAGATAAATCAAGCTCATCGATAGTTAAATCAAGAACTTTTTCCTTCTCGTTAACCTTCTTATCAGCCATAATGCTTTCAGTTTCGCTTACGCCTTCTGCGAGGTCTAAGAACAACTCAAGATGCTCCATTAAAACCTTAGCAGACATAGAAACAGCTTCATCAGCGCGAAGCGAGCCGTCGGTCCAAACCTCTAAAGTGAGCTTGCCCTTATCGGTAACATTACCAACACGGGTATTATCAACACCGAAGTTTGCCTTAAGCACAGGTGTATAAATAGAGTCAACGGGAATCATATCAACTACATTCTGGTTGCTCTTATTCTGGTCAGCCGAAACATAGCCTCTGCCTCTGTCAAGAGTCATTTCCATATTGAGCTTAGCGTCTTCGCCAAGTGTCGCAATATGCATATCTGGATTTAGAATTTCTACCTCTGAATCAGCCTTGATTGAAGCAGCGGTAACCACACAGGGACCCTGAGCTTCAATATAAATCTTCTTAGCAGTATCAGCATGAAGCTTTGCAATAAGACCCTTAATGTTAAGGATGATTTCAGTAACATCCTCTTTAACACCGGGGATTGTAGAAAATTCATGCACAACACCGTCAATCTTAACGCCTGTTACAGCAACACCCGGAAGGATTGAGAGGAGAACTCTTCTCATACTGTTACCGAGGGTTGTAGCATAACCGCGCTCTAACGGTTCCATAACGAATTTACCGTATTTTCCGTCAGAAGTCAATTCAACGATATCAATTCTGGGCTTTTCAATTTCTATCATTTAAAAGCTCCGTTTCTCCGTACAGTAATTTTTAGTTTCACATCGCTTTGTACGGAAAGCGTTATGAGAATTCTAATTATTATTTTGAATAGAATTCGACAATGAGTTGTTCCTCAACAGGTGCATCAATTTGGTCTCTATTGGGGAGAGCCACAACCTTTGCACTGAGTTGGTCACGGTTAACATCAATCCACTGCGGAACAGGTCTTGCACCGTTTGCTTCAATGATAGCCTTGAACTTTTCGCTGCCGCGGCTCTTTTCGCAAACTGTTACAACGTCGCCAGCCTTAAGAAGATAAGAAGCAATGTCAACACGGCTTCCGTTAACTTCAAAGTGACCGTGGCCAACAAGCTGTCTAGCTTCTGCACGGGATGAGGCGAAACCTACTCTGTATACTACGTTATCAAGACGGCTTTCAAGAATTCTTAAAAGGTTATCACCTGTGATACCCTGTTTTCTTTCAGCAATCTCGAAATAGTGATGGAATTGATTTTCCTGAACGCCATAAAAACGTCTTGCGGTTTGCTTAGCGCGAAGCTGCAAGCCGTATTCAGATGACTTCTTTCTACCTTGTCCGTGCTGACCGGGAGCATAAGCTCTGATACCAACCGAACATTTTTCAGAATAGCAGCGCTCGCCCTTTAAGAATAATTTCTTGCCTTCGCGGCGGCAAAGTCTGCAAACTGCACCGGTATATCTTGCCATCTATTACACCTCCATAATTTCTGCAGTAAAAACTGCCGTAAAGTTTTTGATTAAACGCGTCTTCTCTTGGGAGGACGGCAACCATTGTGTGGAATCGGGGTAACGTCTTTAATCATACTTACCTCGAGACCTGCTGTCTGCAATGCGCGGATAGCAGCTTCACGTCCAGCACCTGGACCCTTAACATATACTTCAACGGTCTTAAGGCCGTGCTCCATAGCAGCCTTAGCTGCAGTTTCAGCAGCAGACTGTGCTGCGAAAGGAGTAGACTTTCTCGAACCGCGGAAACCTAATTCACCAGCAGAAGCCCATGAAAGAGCGTTGCCCTGTGTATCGGTGATGGTTACGATTGTATTGTTGAAGGTAGACTGAATATGAGCGGCACCACGTTCAATATTTTTCTTTTCGCGACGACGACGTGTAGCGGTCGTCTTTTTAGCAGTAGCCATTTAATTCTCCTCCTACTTATTTCTTCTTGTTAGCGATGGTCTTCTTGGGACCCTTACGTGTACGAGCGTTAGTCTTAGAGCGCTGACCTCTTACAGGTAAGCCCTTGCGATGACGCAAACCACGGTAGCTACCAATTTCGATAAGTCTTTTGATATCAAATGCGATAGCACGACGACGGTCACCTTCTACTTGAAGGTTGTGGTCGATATATTCACGCAATTTTGAAATATCATCTTCAGTTAAGTCCTTACATCTAACATCAGGGTCAATGCCTGTGTCAGCAAGGATTTTTTTAGATGTAGTAAGACCGATACCGAAAATATAAGTGAGTCCTATTTCAACACGCTTATTATTCGGAAGGTCAACACCAGCAATACGTGCCATTTATCAAAGCACCTCCATTTAATCTCTCACGCAAAATTAACCCTGACGCTGTTTGTGCTTGGGGTTTTCGCAAATTACCATAATCTTGCCTTTGCGCTTAATAATTTTGCATTTTTCGCAAATCTTTTTAACAGAAGGTCTGACTTTCATTTGGATTATACCTCCTTCAAATTTCGACTGTTATTTTGAACGCCAAGTAATGCGTCCTTTAGACAGGTCATACGGGGACATCTCAACTGTTACCTTATCACCGGGCAAAATTCTAATGAAGTTCATACGAAGTTTGCCTGAAATGTGGGCTAAAATCTGATGTCCGCCTTGGATTTCTACTTTAAAAATTGCGTTAGGCATTGCTTCAACAACGGTGCCTTCAAGCTCTATCATGTCTTGTTTAGACATTACGGTTCCTCCTTAAATGTTGCAGTACTTTTATACACTGCAAGTGCCTTTTTTAAATGTTTATTTGTTTTAAAACTGTCTTCACTCAGAACGGTATTTGTAAACTGCAGATGCTTTATGTTCTTTTTCTTTGGACGTTCGAGCGGACGCTCCTTGCCGTCGCAAACAAAAACAAAATCATCTTCATTTTTTACAACCACCATAAAGTAGCCTTTATCCCGTCCAGCTTTGGAACATACAATTTTTCCTATCATACCCAAACCTCAAACTATTGTCATAATTTTCGGTCCGTCTGGCGTGATGACAACTGTATGCTCAAAGTGAGCCGATAATGAACCGTCCTTAGTTTCAACTGTCCATCCGTCCGATAAGACCTTAACATCATAGCTGCCGATATTTACCATCGGCTCGATTGCTAATGTCATTCCGGGCAAAAGGCGGATTCCACGTCCCTTGGTTCCAAAGTTTGGAACTTCGGGTGCTTCGTGCAGCTGAGTTCCTATTCCGTGTCCGACATACTGCCGCACAACCGAAAACCCTGCCGCCTCAACAGTCCGCTGTACCGCATTTCCGATATCACCAATTCTGCTGCCTGCGCGAGCCGCATTTATGCCTTCATATAAAGCATCGCGTGTCACGTCCATCAGCCGCTTTGCTTCGGCGGAAACTTCACCGCAAGCAAAAGTGGCAGCATTATCACCGTGATATCCCCCAAATTTTGCACCTAAATCGACACTGACAATGTCGCCGGCGCAAATTTTACGCGATTTCGACGGAATGCCGTGAATAACCTCGTTGTTAATAGATATACAAGCGGTAGCAGGAAAGCCGTTATAATTTTTGAAATTAGGCTCTCCTCCGCGAGAACGGATATACTTTTCAGCCAGAGCGTCAAGCTCGCCTGTAGTGATACCTGCCTCAACCGCATTGCCTACTGTCTGCAGTGCTCCGGCCGCTATAGAGCAGGCCTCTTTCATTATGCCGAGTTCTCGGCTTGTCTTGAGCACTATCATTGTTTATTCTCCAATGCTTCGAGTACAAGACGGGTTGTATCCTCAACCTCATCCTGACCTTCAACCGTCAAGAGCTTGCCGCAGGCTTTGTAATAATCCTTTAAAGGCTCGGTCTGTTCGTGGTAGACATTGAGTCTGTTAAGAACAGTCTCGGGCTCATCATCCTTACGGATTACAAGCGCGCCTTGGCAGAAATTACATACGCCGTCCTTAGCTGGCTTCTTGTATTCGGTGTGGTAACTCGCACCGCACTTTTCACAAACGCGTCTGCCCAACATACGCTTAACGATTTCGCTATCGGCAACCTCAATAGAAAGTGCCATATCGATACCGAAGCCTAAATTGTCTAAAGCCTCTGCCTGCGGAATAGTGCGGGGGAAACCGTCGAGAATGTAACCGTTTTTACAGTCATCCTCGGCTAAGCGTTCCTTTATAATGCCGATTACAACATCATCGGGAACCAAGTTTCCTGCATCTATGAAGGACTTTGCCTTCAAGCCCATTTCAGTACCGTTTTTAAGTGCAGCACGGATAATGTTGCCGGTAGAAATGGTTGGAATATTGTATTTTTCGGAAATGATTTCCGCTTGGGTGCCTTTGCCTGCACCCGGGGCACCTAAAAGGATGAGTTTCATTTCATTCACCTTAATCAAGGAATCCCTTATAATGACGCATCATCATCTGAGATTCAAGGCTGCGTACTGTATCAAGCGCAACACCAACCATAATGAGCAATGAAGTACCGCCAACAGAAATGTTGATGCTTCCTACATTACCGATAATAATCGGGAGGATTGCGATAACACTTAAGAACAATGCGCCTAAAAGTGTAATTCTTGATAAAATCTTAGAAATGAAATCTGAGGTGGGCTGACCCGGACGGATACCCGGAACTGCGCCGCCGTTTTTACGCAAGTTGTTAGCCATTTCTACAGGATTAAACTGGATTGTTGCATAGAAGTATGCAAAACCGATAATGAGTAAGAAATAAACTATTGCGTAGAAAGTACCCTGAACACTGAAAAGTGAAAGTACCTTGTGCATTGTAGATGTTGTATCCTTCATAAATGAAAGAATCATTGTCGGGAGCATCAAGATAGACGATGCAAAAATGATGGGCATAACACCTGACATATTAACCTTAATCGGAATATGGGTGTTCTGGCCGCCGTACATTTTGTTACCAACAACACGCTTTGCGTACTGAATCGGAATTCTGCGCTCGGCATGAGTCATCCATACAACGAACATTACAATTACTAAGAACACTAAAACGATACCTACAACAGGAAGCCATCTTTTATACTCAACAGCATTAATATAAAGCGATGCAAATGCCTGAGGACCGCGGGAAAGGATACCTGCAAAGAGTATCATAGAGATACCGTTGCCAACACCCTTTTCGTCAATTCTTTCACCGAGCCACATGACAAGAGTCGAGCCTGCTGTAAGGGTGAGTACAATAACTGCACCTGCAAACCAATAAGCACCTGTACCATTTACGGTTAAGAAATTGCTGTTCTTAAGATAAATATAGAATGCAATACCCTGGATTAAAGCCAAACCGACTGTTACCCAACGGGTAAGCTGTGCCAGCTTTTTCTGTCCCTCTTCGCCTTCCTTGGACCATTCCTGAAGCTTTGTGAAAACAACAGTTAAAAGCTGAACTATAATTGAAGAGTTGATGTACGGGGTAACCGACAATGCGAAGATTGCGCCGTACTCAAGTCCGCCGCCTGTGAGGATTGAGAGGTAACTAAAGAAGTCATTAGTACTTCCGCCTGCCTTCAAAGCAGCGATATCAACGAAAGGAACGGGAATAACCGAACCTACACGGAAAATCAAAAGAATCATAACGGTGAAAAGAATCTTGTTACGGATTTCCTTGATTACCCAAGCGTTTTTTAATGTCTGTAACATTAAATCACCTCAGCCTTTCCGCCTAAAGCCTCGATTTTCTGGGCAGCAGATGCGGAATAAGCGTTGAGCTTAACTGTGAGCTTTTTAGTAAGCTTACCGTTAGCCAAAACCTTAACGGGAAGGTTTGCTTTTTTGATTATTCCTTTTTGTGCTAAAGCATTAGCGTCTACAACACTACCGTCCTCGAACTTTTCAAGAGCGGAAAGGTTGATAGCAATCCATTCTTCAGCAAAAATATTATTGAAGCCACGCTTCGGAACACGTCTTTGTAAAGGCATCTGACCGCCTTCAAAGCCGGCTCTTATTCCACGGCCTGCACGTGCTTTTTGACCTTTGTGGCCCTTACCTGCAGTTTTGCCCTGACCTGAACCGTGACCTCTACCTATACGCTTAGACTCTTTAGTAGAGCCGAGCGCAGGAGCTAATTCATGCATTTTCATTGTTCGCACCTCCTTGCTTAATTCGCGGATTGAAACCGCATTGTCACAAAAAGTGACATAATAGCGAACTTACGCCTTAACTTCTGTTGCTTCAACTAAGTGAGAAACCTTGTTGATTTTGCCTCTGGTAGATGCGTTGTCGGGTTGGATTGATTCGTCACCGAGCTTACGCAAGCCTAAAGCTTCAACAGTAGCGATTTGGTCCTTTTTAGAACCGATTGTGCTCTTAACGAGCTTTACTTTAAGGCTAGCAGCCTTCTTTGTTGCCATAACGCTGCTCCTCCTTAACCTACGATTTCCTTAACTGACTTGCCGCGGATACTTGCGACCTGTTCAGCGCTGCGAAGTGATGCAAGACCCTGAATGGTAGCACGCACTACGTTGCAAGGATTATTTGAACGTAAAGCTTTTGTACGGATATCGGTAATACCTACCATTTCAACAACCGCACGAACTGCGCCGCCGGCGATAACACCGGTACCGGGAGCAGCGGGCTTCATAAGAACGCGGCCTGCGCCAAATGCGCCGATAACTTCGTGGGGGATTGTTGTACCCTTTAATGAAACTTTAATCAAGTTTTTCTTAGCGTCTTCAATGCCCTTACGGATAGCGTCCGGAACTTCGCCTGCTTTACCAAGACCGAAGCCTACGATACCGTTACCGTCACCTACAACAACCAAAGCGGAGAATTTCATAATACGTCCGCCCTTAACGGTCTTAGATACACGGTTAATAGCAACTACACGCTCTTTTAAATCTAATGTTGATGCGTCAATATTTGTAGCCAAAAGTATTCCTCCTTATTAGAACTTAAGGCCGCCCTCGCGGGCACCTTCGGCAAGCTCTTTTACACGGC
>JAFXCZ010000016.1 GCA_017516445.1 Clostridia bacterium | reverse complement strand
GTTATAACCCCATCTTCAATATAAATGCTTTTTCCATTTAATACTTCATTTTCAGTAACGATACGTCCGTTTGATATTTTGGTAATCAAAGCAGTTTACCTCCGCTGTCGCGGTCGCAATACATAACTGCGCTTTCATGCATTCTCATAATAGTTGCAGGGCATTTTTCGCTGATATCGCCGTTTACAGTCTCCTGTACAGCCCAAGCCTTTGTAGCGGCAGGAACAGTACAAACCAAATGCTTTGCGGCACAAAGGGTTGGTATAGTAAGAGTAAGTGCATACTGCGGAACCTGTTCAAGACTTTCAAAACAACCGTCGTTAACCTGCTGTTGACGGCAAATATCGTCGAGTTTAACCGCTTTTACTGTCTTTGCATCATTAAATTCGGCAACGTGGGGGTCGTTAAACGCAATATGACCGTTTTCGCCAATTCCCAATAAAACAATGTCTGTAGGATACTTCTTCAAAAGTGCTGTATATCTTTCACATTCAGCATCAGCATCAGTAGCGGCACAGTTTATATAGTTAACCGATTTAAAGGGAAGATGCGCGAAAATATGCGCTTTAAGGAAATTGCCGAAGCCTTGCGGTGCATCCGACGGCAAGCCGATATACTCATCCATATGGAAGGCGTTTACACGCTCCCACTCAATACCGTCAGCCGAAAGAAGTGTTTCAAGCATTTCGTTTTGTGAGGGCGCAGCGGCAAATATAACATTTACCTCCGACTTTTGCGCAAGGCATTCTTTTATACGCTCTGCCGCCATCATTCCTGCGGCTTTACCCATTTCCTTACGGGTTTCATAAATTTCAACAGTAAGCTTATCCTTAATTATCTTTTTCATAATATGTATCACTCCAAAAATTTTATCTGCCGTAAATTTCTTCAATAAGCTTTACAGCACGGCTTCCCTCAACACAATCAATCAAAAGCTCTTCCTCGCCGTTTACAGCACCTATAAGATTGTTAAGCTGTAAAGCGTGCAATTCATAGCTCATAGCGGTTGGGTCATTTGCAGTACCTGCCAGCTCCTCAGTGATGCCGTCTATTAAGGTTTCACCTGCAATTACAAGCTTTTCAATTTTATTCTCCCTTAAAATAACCGAGCCTTCTGTACCGATTATTTCAATTTTTCTTTCAAAGCCTGGGCAAGCACAGGTAGAGCCCTCAATTACACCCATAGCACCGTTTTTAAATTCAAGCATAGAAACCGAGGCGTCCTCCACCTCAATATCGTGGAAAGCGGTCTTGTTTTTAGAGCATAAAACCTTTGCATCTCCTGCAAGATATAAAAGCAGGTCTACACCGTGTATGCCTTGATTCATAAGCGCGCCGCCACCGTCGAATTTTAAGGTGCCTTTCCAATCGCTTGAAGCGTAATACTCAACACTGCGCCAATATTTCATATAAAGGTCGCAGAAGACAATTTTTCCAAAAGCATTTTGCTCAACCAGTTCCTTAACACGCTTTATATCCTTTGAGAAACGAAGCTGTGATATAACTGTAAGCAAGCGGTTATTTTCCTTAGTAGCGGTAATAACACGCTCAATATCCGCTGAATTAAGTGCCATTGGTTTTTCCAGCACCACGTGCTTGCCCGCATTTAAAGCATCAATAGCGTTTTGTGCGTGAAATCCGCTTGGAGTGCAGATGCAAACCGCATCAACACTCTCGTCAGAGAGCATTTTTTCATAGCTTTCATATTTCTTTACAGAATATTTTTCTGCAAACTGTTCTGCACGTAGCGGTGAATTATCAGCCGCGCCTACAAGCTTTGCATTACTTAATGAGCCAATAGCTTTAGCGTGAAAATCAGCTATAGCACCGCAGCCGAGTATACCAAAATTCAAAACTTTTTGTGACATATTTTTTCTCCTTTTAGCCGTACAATTCATTAAAAAACTTAAAAATAGGACTATTTTTCACAGCATACGTAAAAACGCCGCCAGAAAAACAGTCCCATATAATAAAGCTTCTTTTTCAATACAAACGTTAATTACCGTACTACTATTTATTTCCCCTGCGCTTGCTCGGCGAAATGCCATAGCACTTTTTATAACACCGACAGAAATAGCTCACACTCTCAAAACCGCAAAGATTAGAAATCTGCGTGATGCTTTTATCGGTATTATTTAACATTGCATCTGAAATTTTCATTCGGTAATCCCTTAAATACTCCATAGCCGTTGTTCCTGTAACGGTTTTAAATACTCTACAGAAATAATGCTTGCTCAAATTGCAAAGCACTGCCAAATCATCAATTGTAAAGCATTCGGCATAATTATCTCTAATGTGTCGAAGTGCAGGCTCGATAAGCCGATACGAACGCAGATTATCACGCTGTACCTCAGTGGATTCGCCATCCTTAAGCCCCTTACGCATAAGAATGGCAAAAAACTCCATCATAAGACCAACTATCGCAACTGTATACGCCGTCTTTTTCTCCTCATATTCTTTAGCCACACGCATAAGAACACGAAGCATTCGCGAATCATTTTTAAAGAGCGTTTTAAACGACTTGTTATTTGCAAGCAGTAACATACGCAGTTTTAAGGAATCTACACCGTTTGAAGCAAAGAAATCGAGCGGTACCATAAAAAGATGATATTTTCCGCCGCCGTCGCCGCAATCAATAGTGGCGTGGAACTCATACGGGTTTATCACCACCACATCCCCTGCATTTGCCGTAACAATTTGCGAGCCTATAAGCAGTGTAGTAGTGCCCTCATAAAAACATTTAATTTCAATACTTTCGTGAAGCGCTTTTCGTCCCGCCTCTATACTGTCAACAGCAGAGGATCGGCCTACACTGATTTTCATATTGAATTTTGCACTTTCTGAATCGCCCTTATTAACGGACATTTTTTTCACCTCTGTATTAAAGAGTTATGCACTTGCCAATTCAATTTTAACAGGAATTTTTACAAAGTATATACGGGATTATATAAAATTTCTTAGATTTTATATAAACAAAAACTTATTACCAAATTAAAACTGTTTAATTTTTATCTTTCTTTTCAGAATGCTTAAAGAAATGCCAACCGCCGATGGTTGCAGGGTCACCAGGGTCACCCTCTAACAATTCTTTGTAATTTTCTGCAACCTTCTTAAAGGCATTTGCATATTCTTCAATCTCACTGGGAATAAACTTCTTAAACCACGGAACCTGGAAGTGCTTTGAGCCGATAGTTTCAGCGTGCTGAAGATTATCGTCAAACTTTCTGATATCCTCAGGAGAGTTTGCAATTCTGGTAGGCTTGCCGTCATTATAAACGTCACAGGTCTGGAAGAGTGAATGTGTATGCAACGCAGCATTACAGCCGGGTGTACAATCAAGGAAGCCCTCTGCACGTACAGCCTCGCAGAAGCGTGTAACCGACAAACCGCCTAACTCTTCAGGCTTATAAATAGCGCGTGCAGCATAGAAGCCTGCCATATTTGAGCCCGTGCTTTCGTCAACACGGTTGGTCTTAATACCGGGAACACCTTCAAGTAAATCATAGAAGTAGTTCATAGCCTTACGGATTTCAGCACATCTTTCATCATAATACTTTAACTGAACACGTCCTACAGCAGAGCTTAACTGATGCATTCTGTACTTATAACCGCCGAATGGTAAGCCTGCGAAAGGCTTTAAGTCTTCACATTCAATATTTTCTTTCTTATATCTTTCATAGTGACCTAATACCATTGCGTGCTCATAAATCTCTCTGTCGTTAGTGATAAGCATACCGCCTTCACCTGTAGCAAAGGATTTACCTGTCATCATAGACATACCGCAAACGTGGCCGATTGTACCAAGTCTTCTACCCTTATACATACCGCCCTGTGCGTGTGAAAGGTCCTCAATTACCTTAATATTATGCTTCTGGGCGATTTCCATTATACGGTCCATATCGCAAGGATGAGCCAAATAGTGAACAACAACAATAGCCTTTGTTCTGGGTGTAATCTTAGCCTCAATATCATCAGGGTCGATACACAAGGTATCCTCAAGAACATTTGCGAATACAACAGTAGCTCCCAATGAATAAGCCTGTGTACAAGAAGCCCAATATGTAATAGAAGGGCAGATAATCTCATCGCCACGACGAACACCTGCGCCGTACATAGCAGCCTGTAAAGAAGAAGTACCGTTATTAAAGGTTAACGCATACTTTACACCAATCCATTCAGCAAATTCTTTTTCAAACTTCATGCTGATATCGTAGTTACTCATTTTACCGTCTCTCAATACCTGGAGTACAGCTTCTTCGTCCTCAGAAGTAATAATCGGCCATTTAAACATATCAGGATTATTTGTTTTTATAGCCTTTTCTCCTCCGAATAATGCTAATTTTGACATTAAACCGCTTCCTTTCGAAAAATTATGTTAATTCTATTATATACATATTTTTCTTTAATTTCTATGCACTCAATTGTCCTGTTTTGTAACTGTATTGCCCTAATTGCAGTTTTAGTCGGCGAAACTAAGCAATTAAATTTAAAAACCGAAGCTTCAAAACTAACATAAAAAAAGAGAGAAGCAAACACTTCTCTCTTTTTATAACCGCATATCATTTATAAACATTCCTGTGAATGCATCTACACCAAAACGCTCCGCAAACATTTTACATTTGCATAAAAATAGATAATATATATTTTTACCGCAGTGGTGAAGCGTTTCAAAATTACCCTGACCTTTAGATATTATTATGTCAGCATTGTCAATCAATTCTTTAGCATTATCAGAAATTTTTTCAAGACAGGTGCCTGCTACCGCAGTACCGTTACCTAAAACCGAAACTAATTTATCTAAGCCTGTTTGTTTAGCATCATCCAGTGTGCAATCATTAAGTACAGGCTTTCCGCGCACTATAACATTTATACATATATTTTCATTAAGCTTTAATATCTGCTTTATAAGCAGTTTATCAAGCACAATTTCACCGCAGTTGTCGGTAAGATAAACCAGTTTCCCTGAAGATAAAATCTCATTTTTAAAGCTTTCAAATTCCGACTCACTAACCTTTATATCGTTAGCATTTTTTAGCTTTTCTTTGAGTTCGCTTTCAGAAACATTTTCCATTGCGCCAAAATCTATAAAATTCCCCGCCATAGCATATTTTACGGCAGTCTTCAAAGGATTTTCAGAGCGCTCTATCACAGCCTCAATTTCCTCTTCCAAAGAGAGCAAAAGAGCGTTAAAATAGCGTTTGATTTCCGAAAAATCAACCGTTTCACCAAAGCTTGCCTTGAATTTGTTAATCTGTTCTACTATTTCGGGCGCACTCTTACTAATGTCCGCATTACCGACAATCTTCAAAATTCCCTGCATATAATCCAAAACCTCAGCCTTTGAAAGCCTTTCGGGAACATTTTTTAAATGCTTATTCAAAAGACAAGTAATACATTGCGGATTTAATCTTTCCACCATCATTTAAGCACTTCCCTTGCGTCACCCAAAATTCCGTAATCGGCATAATCGAAAATTGGAGCGTCTTTGTCAGGATTTATTGCAATAACGGTACCCGCTCTTTGCATACCTGCAATATGATGCACTGCACCCGAAACACCGACAGCTATATACACAGGCGGACTTACGGTTTTACCCGTTAAGCCTACCTGCATATTATAAGGTAAGATATCATTATCTACAGCCTTTCGGGTTGTCGCCATATCTGCACCGATTTTATCTGCAAATGCCTTTACTAAATCAAGGAAATCCCTTGCGCCGTAGCCTGCCGCCACTACTACGTCAGAAGCGTTTTGGGTAGTTCGAACTGTTGCCATTGCGGGTTTAGTGCAGCTTACGATTTTTGCAATAACACTGCCCGAAAGTGCAGGGCGGTACATATAAAGTTCTTCGCCGTCGGTTTCAAGCAAGGTACAATCAGCACAAAGACCAAGACCTAACATTGCGCCAACCTGAGCCGATACCTTTTTAGAAAGCGAATCACTACCCCAAAGCACAGCATTAGGCTTTAATTCGGTTATTTTTTGTGCCAAATCTTCGGCATTAGTAAGGGGCAAAATAGTAATGTCATCACTTACTGTTTCGGCAAAAGGACGAGGTCCCTCACCCACAATAAATACCTTACTGAGCTTTTGTGAACTCAGTTGGGTTTTAACTATATCTTCATTTTGCTTTTTCAAGGCTTCGGATATAACTTGCGGTAGTTCATTATCAGTAATAAATTTACACTTTCTCTTGCCCGACTCATTCTGGAAGGTTTTTACAACCCTTGTAGGCGAACCTGCAAGACCGCATTTTTCTTTGTCGGCACCAATATCCTCCGCCGACCAAACTTCAACCTCGCCTAATTTTGACATTATGCTAGGCAGTCTTAAATTGTTAATACGCTCAATTGTAAGAAGTGCGGGCAAAGTCACCGTTTGAATACCATTGTCACGGGTAGTACAGGTTACTGTTTCCCCTATTTCGTCAATACTCATAACATTAGTAATAAGCTGTGTTTGAGCCAAAACCGAAAGCATAGGCCCTGTCTGAGCAGTATCGCCAACGAGGGTTTGTCTTCCGCAAAAAACAAGGTCGGGGTTTATTTTTTTAACCGCAAGTGACAAGGTGTAAGCAGTAGCCAAGGTATCAGCACCGGCAAATACCTTATCGGACAATAAAATTGCCTTTTTAGCTCCAAGACGTGTAAGTCTTAAAAGGAAGTCCTTAGCCGATTGAGGTCCCATACTTAAAAGTATAACTTCTGCATTTTTTACCTTTAATGCCTCTTCATAAGCACAGGCATCGAATGGGTTTATTTCACCGTCAAGCCCCTGACGGATACAAACTAATATTTTCATATTATCTCTCATTATAAATCGGTGCTAATGCATCGTGAATTTTTTTATAGCTTTCAAATACCTTTTGGTATTTGGGGGTGTTATCACTGTTTGGATATGTAATATCTACTTCCTTAACACACTTTTCTACCGCATCCTTAGCATCCTTAAATACACCTACAGCAATACCCGCAAGCATAGCAGAGCCAAAGGATGAATCCGAGCTTTCGGTAGTTTTAAGAGCAATACCTAAAGCATCGGCAATCATCTGGCGCCAAAGCTTACCCTTTGTGCCACCGCCGATTGCAGTAGCAACCGTATTGTACGGAATGTTAAGGCTATCTAAATATAATTTACTATCAAGCAAGGAATAAGCCACACCCTCAAGCACTGCACGGGTAAAATGCGCCTTGGTATGAGTAGCGCGAACACCTGTAAAGCTACCACAGAGCATTGGGTCAGCGTAGGGTGTGAGTTCGCCGTTAAGATAGGGATGGAAAATCATACCGTCACAGCCGATAGAAATCTCAGCCGCACCGCTATCAAGTTCTTTGTATTCACCGCCAAAGGTATCCCTATACCAACGGTACGAAGCGGCACAGGATTTTGTAGCAGTGCCGGGATACCAAAGACCGTCAGCAATATGCGAATAGTTAACCAAATGTCTGTCAGGATAAGGCTTGTCGGTTATAACACAAATTCTGCCTGCAGTTGCAAGCTTAACTGTAACATCACCCTTACTTACTGCGCCCGAGGCAAATACCTCCATAACCGTATCAGTAGTACCGCAAATAACAGGTGTACTCTCTTTTAACCCTGTGGTTTTTGATGCTTCTTCGGTCACCTTACCGATAATATCGGTAGGTTTAACGATTGGAGGTAACATATCGGTAGTTATGCCTGCCAATTTACAAAGCTCTTTGTCCCACTCCAATTTATTGCAGTCAAAGAGCATACTGCCCTCTGCCTCAATATAATCGGTACAAAAAACACCTGTTAGGTAATATCTCACATAGTCCTTTTCGAAGAAAATATATTTGATTTTCTCAAAAATTTGGGGCTCGGTTTCTTTAAGCCAATTAAGTTGAGGTAGAGTCCATATAGTATCGGGCTTATGGAAAGTCTTTTTGAATATTTCTTCGCCCAATTCTTCACGCAATTTATCTGCTTGCTTTCTTGAACGGGTATCAGTCCAGTGAATAGCGTTTCTAAGCGGTTTAAAATCACCGTCACACACAAGAGAAGTATGTGTTGCAGAGTCAATTGCCACTGCCAAAATATCCCCGCTATCAATACCGCTTTTTGAAAGCAAAGCCTTACTGTTTTCGCAAAGAGCATTAATCCAATCCTGCGGATTTTGCTCGCAAGCGCCGTTTTCGGGGTAAAGAGTAGGATATTCAACAGTATTATCGGCAATAATTTTTCCGCCCTCGTCAATAAGCGTAGCCTTAGAAGCACCGCCGCCGAAATCTATACCTAAAAGATATTTCATAAGCTATATCTCCTTTTATATAAATATTGCAAACATTACAGGAATTGTAATGATAGACATCACGTGTGAAATAAGCGCCATACTAGCTCCCGGTGTGGTATCACCTTCATAAGCCGCAGGAAAAACAACTGTATTAAGTCCCAACGGCATTGCAGTGGCGCAAAGGGTAAGCATAACAATACTGTCATCCGTACCTATAAGCTTTAAAACGAGCACAAATATTAGAGGCAGTATTATAAGACGTAAAATCGAGGCTAAGTATATCCTCTTTACCCTTAAAAGCTTTTTCAGGCTGAAATTTGCCACAATAAAGCCTGTAAGAATCATCGCTAAAGGCGACATACACGCTCCCGCAGAGGAAACTGCAGTTATTAAAAATTTTGGTATAGGCAAGCCTGTTATACCTGCTACCCCGCCGAGAAGCATTGAAATACAAATAGGGTTTAAAAACACCTTAAGAGAAAATTTATTTTTTTGATTTTCTTTTTTAGGTATAAGCGAAGCTGTGCCAAACGAATACACATAAAGGCAAAGAGGCAAGGTGAAAATCATATAATCAAACAATATATCCTCGCCGAAAATGCCCAATACTACCGCATTACCCATAAAGCTGAAATTGGCAACAGCAAACGAATAGGTGTAAATTTTTTGCAAATAACTGTCCTTTGCAAAAAGCTTGGATAATAGCACACCTATTATAATTGATACTACGGTTATTGCCAACCCGTAAACAATATAAAGCCACTTTTCGCTCATATTTTTAACCGTGCAATACTTATAAAAGGTATTAAACACAAGGCAAGGCACCAAAACATTAGTTTCAAGGCGCGATACCGCAATTGAAGTGTTAAGCGGAAGTATGCTTTTGTAATTTAAAAAATAACCCAAAGCCATAAATGTAAACAACACAAACATCTGGTTAAGGGTTGCTGAGAAAACCTGCATTTTAGACACCTTTTGACAACAGAGATATGCCCAGAAAAGCATATCTCTGCTAAAATAACTTATCTATTTACAATCCAATCGTGTTCGGGGTCATTACTTCTATTAAAGCCCTGATAATCCCCTGCCATAAGCCATAAGAAATAGGTCTGATAGCCTGGGGTTGCAACGGTGGTATGATATCCGTAAGGGAATTCTACCAATTCGTCATATTTTACTCTGTAAGCCTCATCAAGCTCACCGTCGGCAGTATAAAGGCACTGCACGGCAAAGCCTTGCTTGGGGTCAAACAAGAAGTAGTATATTTCTTCTGCGATACATTCTGTAGGCATATTATCCTCATCGTGCTTGTGGGGCGGGAAGCCTGCCCAGTTACCCTCGGTGCAATAAGCCTCACCGATAGTAAGAATTTTAGCATTAGAGTTACCGTCAATAATAAAGCTTGTTTCTCTCTCAAATGGAGGTTCACCCAAAAGCTTTAATACAACATGGTCCTCTCTGAGTACCTGTGGCTCGGTCTTTTCAGTTACAGGAGTACCGCAAACCGCAATCTTAATATGGTCGATAGCCTCGATAACTAAATCCTGCTCGCGTCCCATATAAAAGCTTTCTGCCTTGCGGTTTTCGAAAACAGTCATTCTGTTACCGATATTCTCCCATTTTTCACCGTTTACTTCTACGTTGCAGTGACCTTCGAGCATAATGAAAGCAATTTCCTTATCCTCGGTATTGAAAGGAAGCTTTTGACCTGCTTCAAGCTCAATTATACCAAACTCAAGCTTCTTCAAAGAACACTCACCAATTTTGCAAATAGGTGTATAGCCGTTTTGTGATTTATATGATTTCTTAAAGTTCATAACCATTCTCCTTTAAGTAATTCTTTGTGGTTTCAAAATCGGGTACACTTTCTCTTGCACCCACACCCATACATTTAAGTCCCGATACCGCACTACTGAAATGACAGCATTTAAGGAAATCATAGCCCTTTGCTACTGCCGCCGCAAATGCACCGTGGAATACATCACCTGAGCCGTTTGAGTCAACAACCTTTGCAGGATAAATGGGATAATTTATTATACCATTACCGTCATAAAGAAGTCCACCTTTTTTTCCCTGTGTGATAACTACAACCTCGGGGCTATAGGTTTCATAAAGCTTTTTAGCCGCCTCTTGGGCAGTTTTACAGCCTGTGTGACCGAGCGAAAATTCCTCCGACGGAATCATAATATCAGTAAGTGCTAAAAGCTTTTCAACACCCTCATAAAGTCCGCCGCAATCGTAAAGCACTTTTACTCCATTTTCACGGGCGATTTTTGCTGCTTCTACTGCCGCATCCATCTCATTACCGTCAACCATAAGTAATTGTGCATCACGAATGGCTTGTTTTTGTGCATCATCAAGCACCAAAGGCGGTAAATCACCCTTATCAAAAACACAAGTACGTGTTGCAGTATCGGCACAGAGCCATAAAACCGATGCAAATGAACGATAGCCAGATTTAATTTCTATAAAGTCAGTATTAACACCGTATTTTATAAAATCTTCCTTTAAAAACTTACCGCCGTTATCATCCGATAAAACACCAATATACGCGGTATCTTCGCCCAATTTACTTGCCGCAACAAGACCTGTAGCAACGGGGCCACCGCCAGCTACTTTACTGGCGGTCGCTCTCATTTTAGTATCTTCGGTTGGGTATGTAGGGATATTATAAAGGGTGTCAAATACGTTTGCACCTATACCTACTATCTTAGCCATAATTTATGCCTTTCCGTCTGCACCGACTAACTTGATTTTCTCAAGTGCCAATGCCTTAACCGTATCAATCGGCTTCTTCATAAATAGGTCAATGGCGAGGCTTCTGTTAGGGTCATTAAGTGTTTCAAGAGTACCCTCTGCAAACGCACAGCAAACATCAGTACCGATGTTCATTTTACGGATACCTGCCTTAATAGCGGCTTTAACCTGGTCATCAGGAATACCTGAACCGCCGTGAAGAACAAGCGGAATACCGCCTGTGGCTTCTCTGATAGCCTTAACTCTTTCGATGTCAAGTTTAGGAGTTTTCTTATAATGACCGTGAGCGTTACCGATAAGAACTGCAAGACAGCAAACGCCTGTTTTCTTTACGAAATCAGCAGCTTCTTGGGGGTCAGTATACTCTTCCATAGAATCATCATTAACACTACCAATATGACCGAGTTCACCCTCAACACCTACATCAATAGCGGAGCAGATATCAACGATGTGTTTTGTATTAGCAACGTTTTCTTCATAAGGATGAACTGAACCGTCATACATAATACCTGTAGCACCCCAATAAAGAATCTTCTGAGCTTCTAATTCAGAAGGACCGTGGTCAAGGTGGAAACATACGGGAACGGTTGCCTTTTTAGCAGCCGCTAAAATAACGGGAGCTAAATAATAACCAACCTCTTCATTTACAAGACGGGGATAAACCTGAATAATAACAGGAGCTTTAGCTTCTTCGGCAGCCTTGATAACACCCATAACAGTTTCAATGTTATATACATTAAAAGCAGGGATACAGTATCCGCCTTTTTCTGCCATACCAATAATTTGTTTTAAATTAACTAGCATAATTATTCACCTAAAATCAAATCTTCTAAAGATAAAATTTCTACATCCTTTGCTACTGCCTTGAGTGAAACATATTCGGAAACACAAGCAGTAACAATTGTATTAGCACCAATGCTTGTAGCGTTGAATATTCTACGCTCTGCTACCTTTTTAATAATTTCGGGCATATACTGAGCCATAAGAATGTTACCAGCCCAAACGGTTTCAGCGCGGTTGAGAAGCATTTCACCAAGAACTGCATAAGACATAACAATTTCTCTTGCCTCTTCGGTTTCTTCTAAATCGCGTGATAACTGATATGGGTCTTGGAATACAACAGCCTTGCCTGTGTTTTTAGCCTCTAACTTGCCGTCTTTGATAAGACCTGCAACAAAGCTTGTATATGTAACAACGTTAGCCTTAACTTCAATACCGTATTCTTTATAAAGCTGCTTAATAGCCTTAGCATCGTTGGGGTCGTATACTACAACTGTCTTGTATTCACCCAAAGCCTTAGCGCAAGCCTCCATCTGAGCCTTAGTTTCATTAGCGGCACCGATAAGGAAGTCAAGCTGAACACCGCTGGGGAGTTCGTTTTCCATTACAGAGAAATCTACGCCTGCTTTGTCTAAAACCTTAATAGCCTTTAAAGCCTGCTCGCATGCCATAAATTTAGCATCTACACCTAAGAAAAGAAGTGTATCCTTTTTATCAGCGTGAGCCTTAATAGCCTCAGTCAAGCAGTCACAGGTAGCGGTTTTGCCATAAGCATTACCTGTTTCAATACAGTTAGAAACAAGTGTCATAATATATTCGGGAAGCTTACCTTCAAGGGCTGCTTGAAGACGGGTTTCCTTAGTAAACATTACAGGGTCCCAGCCTGTTACACAGTCGTGAACACAAGCACCACAGGTGCAGCACTCGTAAATGTTATCCATAATTTCACTAAGGTCAATAGCCTCACGGTTTACAAGAGAGATACCAAGTGCTCTTGCTCTTGCTGTATTTCTTTCCTGACCTGTTGCATTACCTATAGGGCAAATGTGATGGCACATCCAGCAGAAACGGCAGGAATCAACATGCTGTTTACATTTTTCTGACATAATCATATTAACTTACCTCCCTATTAAAGTCCCAACTTGAACGGATTCATAATACCGTTGGGGTCAAGTGTCTTTTTAAGTCCTTCAAATACCTGCATTGCAGGGCCATACTGTTCTTTCATAAGTCTACCAAGCTTAATGCCAACACCGTGGTGGTCATTAACAACACCGCCGTGAGCGAGAGCAGTTCTTACACCGCAGGTCCAGATAGCCTGATGGAGACGGAGTGCTTCAACAGGGTCTTGCGGTACATCCTTACCGTCAACAATAAAGCGGTCATAAACCATTGCGCCCCACTCATACCAGTGTGAGAAGTGAGCAATAAACTTAGCCTGTGGGAAGTTGGTTTCAATAGCCTCTTTCATAGCCCAGTAGATTTCTTCAATCTTGCCGTAAGGAGCAATTGTATCCATTGTACCGAACATCTGCGGAATATCCATCATATGACCGGGATAGAAGAATGTAATCTTTTCCTTCCACCATTTTTCGCCGTATTCACTACCTAAGTCTTCAGCGCCATATTTAGCAAAAGTTTCAAGAAGAATCTTTTCTTCTACTTCAACCATTTCTTTAACGCCTTCGTAAGCTACGTTCATAAACGCACCCTTACGCTCAACACCTACGATTTTCTTAATAAGAGAAGCGGTTTCAGCTTCGTCATACAGACGCATAACAGAGGGCTTGAATTTCTGTAAAAGCTCGCGGGAAGCCTTAAAAGCACCGCTCATATCTTGGAACAAGAAGCCGCGGAAACGTCTTTCTTCAGGCTGGTCAAAAATACGAATCTGTGCCTTTGTGATAATACCAAGAGTGCCCTCAGAGCCGATAAAAATCTGGTTAAGGTCAGGACCTGCAGCGTGCTTAGGAGCAGAGCAGGTTTCAATAATATCACCGTTAGGAAGTACAACCTCCATCTTAAGTACCATATCGTCGATTTTACCGTATTTTGTAGAAACAACACCGATACCGCGGTGAGCCAAGAAGCCGCCAACGGTTGAGCAAGTAAGCGAAGACGGATAATGCATTGTTGCCTTACCAACCTCGTTTGCAGCCCATTCAATGTGCTTATATATAGCACCGGTGCCGCATTCTATGTACATACCGTCAGTATTAACCTCGTAAATCTTGTTCATTCTCTTGGTGTCGAGAATGATACCGCCGCAAACAGGGATAGCACCGCCCTGTGTACCGCCGCCTGCACCCCAAGTGGTTACAGGGAGTTTATAGTAATTAGCAATCTTTACAACCTTTGAAACCTCGGTTGCATTTTCGGGGCAAACAACAAAGTCTGCCTCAGGCATACGGCAGCCGCGGTCAGCCCACATACGTGATAACCAATAATAGTCAACACTGTGTGTCACCTTGTCAATTGCTCTTGTGGAGCAATTTTCTTTACCGACTGCATCTTCAAGCTCGGTCAAAATCATTGCAAACAAAAATTCATTCATTTGATACTGCATTTTTATATCTCCTTTAAAATTATTTATTATTTAACACTTTCGTCAACTTTAAGGTTTGGAAAGTATTTGCAAAACTCTTTGATTTCTTTTGTGTAATCACCTTGCATCTCAACAAAGTGGTGAATATACGGTCCGTCTATAAGTCTGTCTTCAACAGCTTGTAGGTTTTCAAACTCACCCCAGATATATGTGCCGTGAGTCTCGGGCCCTTCGGTTGTTTTACAAACTAAAGGCAATATCATATAGTTACCACTCTCTTGGTCTATACGGGCTACTGTATATGTTCCGTCCTTAGCACGAAGCCATGCACGTTGATTCACAAGACGTGCCTTTGTTCCCTCTGCCTTTTCGCTTACAGAGAAAGGCCCGCAGTGCCATAAAAGCTCTGCATTTCTATTTTCAGGATGGCGGACTGTAAACTCACCAAAAAGCGGTCTTCCCTCGCCGAGTGTTGCACATTTAAGAAGTGCCATAGTCATAGCGCAGTGCATATCGCTTTCACAAGCAATCATATAACCCATTTCATTAAGCAAACCGTAAAGCGCACAGGGTGCCAGGCCGTCAAACATAACAGGAGTTGCTGTCCAGCACTCGGCAGAAATAACATCAAGGTTGAATTCCTCAAACAAGTGCTTATACATAGCTACCATTGTAGCCATAGGCTTTATGTATTTAGGTGTTAAATCGTCAAGCTCGTAATTGGTTAAGAAATATTGCTCGTACTCAGCAATTTCATCCGCATAATCGGTTTCGGCAGTTTTCATTCTTTGTTGTATAATCGCAAAGTTAATAGGAATAATACGAATGCCAAACTTTTCCATTAACTCGCCCTCATTCCAGATAACCGAGAAAAACGGTGCGGGACGGGCACCAACCTGACCGATACGCATACCCTTAAAGTTTTTAACCATACAAGCAACTCTTACAAAACTTTCAAAGCCTTCTTTGAATTCATCGCTTTCTACCCTGCAACAAGGCAAATGTGAGAAAGGAATGTGGTAGCGTTGCATTTGGCGTGACACACCAAAAAGGCCACATTGCGAATCGGTAGGTCGCATACCATCTACATAATATTCATCATCCAAAGGAGCCCACAAAAGAACGGGTTTACCGAGAGCCTCAGCAATGTCAGCGGCAGCTTCTTCGTTACCGAAGTTACAGTTGATAATCATAACCGCGTCAACTTTTTCATTTTTAAAGCGTTCAACAACCTCTTTAGCTGAAGCATCATCAAATACAAGGTTTTCTATACCTATTCCTTTGTTATCAACAAAGCTTACCTTATCGGTTGTAAAGTTTTCCTCTATGTAATCTACAAACTTTTTACCGCGCTGTTCAGCCGAATACCATGTAAGAAATGTGCCGCGTGGTCTGTCAGTCGTATTTCTACGCATAGCTACAAGACCAATTTTTACTTTATAATCAAACATACTATACTTCTTTCTATCATATTTACATAAAAATTATATCAACCGTCCCAAAAATAATAAATGTTATAATTGAAACATTTTTTGTAAAAAACGTTTCAATTTTAGAAAAGTTATGTTATAATATAATCAACAAGGTTGGAGGTGCTGTATGAAGCTTGTTCCTTTTGAAGATTTATATTATACCGATTTTACTATAAGTGAGCCTTTAGCAAAGCCGCAAAACTGGTACGAACGCAAAAATATATACTCCTGTTTAGGCAAGCCAAAGCCGTCACATACGCTATTATGGTTTAAAAATTGCAGCGGTAAAATAATTGATAAAAGCGGTAAAACCTTATTTATCAAAAAAAATCAGCTTGCGTATATGGTGAAAGGGCTTGAATATATTGTCGAATTTTTTGAAACCGAGCCAAACCAGGTTGACAGTATTGTTTTTCACTTTCAATTAACCGACACAAAGGGTGACGATATCTGCCCTGCCGCTTCTCCTAAAATTTGTATAAAAGACGTTGATATGTCTTTAGGGTTAGCTATTGATATGGCGTCGGAAGAGTTTAAAAAAAATCTCGTTTGCGTACCCGAAATCACCTCTGTTATTTACCGAATTTTCGCCCATATATGTAAAAATCGTCGCAGTACAATTGTAAATAATAAATACTCTTATATTCGCGCAGGAATAGATTTGCTTGAAAACAATTCCAACAAAACGATTGAAGAAATTGCAAAAGTGTGTGGTGTAAGCGAAGGGTATTTCAGGAGACTTTTTCGTGAATACAGCGGTGATAACCCCATTGATTTCCGTCAGAAGCGCCGCATTGAAAAGGCCAAACAAATGCTTTTGCTTGATACATTTTCAATTGAAGAAATCGCCTTAGAGCTTCATTTTTCAGATATTTACCATTTTAGCAAAAGCTTTAAAAAATATTGCGGAATTTCACCTAACAAGTATCTTCAAAATATGCGAAAGCAAAACAATAATGACACCTAAAAGCACAAAAGCTGAGTGAAAATTCACTCAGCTTTTATATTTAAAAAATTAAATTGTGACTTTTAAGGAGTTCGCTTGTATTTATAAGCTCGGTATATCTTTCATCACCGAAAAGATCTGACATTACATAAGCATAAATCCAACCACGAACAGCATCATTAGAGCCCGAAAGCACGTGCTGTGCTGAATAAATAGAAACACCATGAGGGACATCTACCGCCATAAAAGCACCTGCCGCGCCGTCCCAACCGAAGTCTGTATATATGCTATCCTTTTTCGGTGTGCGGACACCCAAGCCATATCCGTGATTTTCGTTTTTCCAATAAACCTCGCGCTGTGCGTCGGTCAGCATATCGGTTGCCATCATCTCAACCGTTTCTTTTTTGATTATTTTACCGCCAACACGTATGGCTTCCAAGAATTTTATGTAATCGTCAACAGTAGAAATACAGCCGGCACCGCCGCTTGCGTATTCAGTACCAAGCTTAAAGGTCTGTACATCCTTGCCGCACGGAAGTGGCTTTTTCTCCTGCCAATTATAACGGTACTGGCAAGATACCGTTTCAATTTCATCGGGTGTTAGGAGGAATGAAGTATTATCCATTCCAAGTGGTTTGAATATGTTTTCTTTTACGTATTCTTCATACCGCTGACCTGTAATAACCTCAACCAATGCTGCTAAAACGTCGTGACTCAAACCATAACGCCAAAAGCTTCCCGGCTCAAATTCGAGCGGGTCCTTTGCCAAATATTTCATAAGCTCGCGTGTAGGGCATCTACCGGAAGTATCTTCCTTACACTGTAAAATATTTTCAGTGGTAAGATAATAATCAAATCCTGCACTCATTGTAAATAAATGCTTAATCAATATGGGATTTTGTGCGGGTTTAACGCCGTCTTCGGTTTTAACGGTCATATTTTCAAACTCAGGCATATAGTCGCTTAATTTATCTTCAAGAGAAAATAAGCCCTTCTCCCAAAGCTGTAACGCCGCAACACAGGTTATCGGTTTTGAGCAGGAGTATATATTATAACGCTCATTGCCTTTAAGGGGAATTTTATTCTCTACATCCGAATACCCTGTCATATATCGCAAAACGCATTCGCCATCCTTATAAACCGCAAGGTCTATACCCGGCACACCCGTTTTTACAAATGCATCACACAGCTTTTTTGTCCTTTCAAACACACAAACCACCCCATATAAACCAATTTTAACTTATTATACTTAAAGTAATTTTGTTTGTCAACATTTCAAAGCATTTTACCCTTGACAATTTGCGTTAAATTACTTATAATATATAGGCATTTAACATACACATAAACGTATCAAAACAGGGACCTGTTCAAATCATAACGGGGCGCCCCGTTCGGTAAAAACAGAATATTGCGTTATACTCCTTATGGGGTTTAACATATATGGAGACGTATCGAAGTGGTCATAACGGGGCTGACTCGAAATCAGTTAGGGAGCAATCCCCCGCGAGTTCGAATCTCGCCGTCTCCGCCAAACCTAAGGAATCATACCTTTCGTATGATTCCTTATTTAAAAGTATTAAAGAGGAGTTTTAGTATGGGTATTATTAATAAAGATTTTTTCCTTACTAACGAAACCGCCAAAAAGCTTTACCACGATTATGCAGAAAGCTTACCGATTATTGACTATCATTGCCATTTAGTGCCCAAAATGATAGCAGAAGACTATCGTTTTGAGGATGCTTACGATTTATTTTTGGGTGGCGACCACTATAAATGGCGCCAGATGCGTTCCTTTGGTATTGATGAAGAATTTATCACAGGCGACAAGGACCGCTATGAAAAATGGGTTGGTTTCTGCCGTGTTATGCCCTACCTTATAGGCAACCCAATTTATCACTGGACCGCTTTGGAACTAAAGCGTTATTTTGATATTGACGAGCCGCTTAGCGAGAAAAATGCTAAAGAGGTTTGGGAAAAGTGTAACGAATACTTAAAGCGTCCCGATTTTTCGGCGCAAAACCTTATAAAGAATTCAAATGTTGAGGTTATATGCACTACCGACGACCCTGCAGATGATTTAAAATATCACATACAGTTGCGCGAACAAGGCTTTTCAACCAAGGTTTTGCCGACATTCCGCCCAGACAAGCTTGTCAACATTGAAAAGGGTGAATTTTTACCATACTTAGAGGCTAACGGTATTGACACCTTTGAAAAGGCTTGCAGTTGGATTGTAGAGCGTATTGCATACTTCGACCAGAACGGATGTAAGCTTTCTGACCACGCTTTAGAATATGTTCCCTTTGCAATAGGCGACGCTAAGGCGGTATTCAATAAAAAATTAAAGGGTGAAGAGCTTACTTCAGAAGAAATTGATACCTTTAAAACTGCAATGCTCCGCGTTTGTGCGGTTGAATATACAAAGCTTGGTTGGGCAATGCAGTTACACATTGGTGCGCTTCGCAACAATAACACACGTATGTTTAATAAGCTAGGCGCTGATACCGGCTTTGACTCTATCAATGACCTTTGTATCGCAGAAAAGCTTTCTGCATTTATGAATTATCTTGATACCGACGACGTTTTACCTAAAACCATTCTTTATACCCTCAATCCAAAGGATAACTATGTTTTAGGAACTATGCTCGGTAATTTCCAAAAAGGACCTGTAGCTTCTAAAATTCAGTTTGGCTCTGGCTGGTGGTTTAACGATAACGCAAGCGGTATGGAAGCACAGATGGATGCTTTGGCAAACCTCGGTGTCCTTGGCAAGTTTGTGGGTATGTTAACCGATTCACGCAGCTTTGTTTCCTACACAAGACACGAATATTTCAGACGAATACTCTGCAATATGATAGGCGGTTGGGTTGAAAAAGGTCTTTACCCCAAGGATTATGAAGCACTTAAGAGCATAATCGAGGGTATTTGCTACTACAACGCTAAAGAATATTTTAAGTTTTAATGCAAAAAGAAGGTTGAAAATTCAACCTTCTTTTTTATTTTAGCAATATTGTTTAACTATTTCCTTTAATGTATCCCAGTTGTCTTCCATTTCCTTTACAAGCTTAAACTGGGTACGGCAACGGTCAAGGTTATGCTCGGGATACTTTGTTTTAAAATATGTATCCCCCGAAAGATAATCTGTAAGGAAACGCATACCGCATTCAACCGTCATCATCTTAGCGCCCTCGGGCAAGAGCATAATTTCGCTTGAGCCGAAATCATCTTTAAGATTCTCTAAAAAGCCGTCAACATATGCTTTAAATAGCTCTATATCAAGTGAAACACGGCTTAAATCCTTTTCGTCTTCAGCAGCAGTAGATGCACCAAAGCGGATAGAATCACCAAAGTCGGTAACCGAGAAGCCGGGCATAATAGTATCCAAATCGATAACGCAAAGCGCTGTACGTGTAGCTTTATCAAGCATAACATTATTAGACTTTGTATCATTATGGCTAACACGAAGCGGTAATTCACCAGCTTTGTTAGCGTCAAGAAGTACGCTATAAAAAGCCTCTCTTTGCTTTACAAACTCAATTTCCTCTTTTACGTCTGCGGCTCTGCCTACAACGTCCTCTTCAACCGCTTTTAAAAAGTCTTTATATCTTTTAGGGGTGTTATGGAAATCCTTTATGGTTTCATAAAGTGTCTCGGCAGGGAAATCTGCTAAATTCTTTTGGAATTTACCGAAAGCCTTTGCACACTCTTTAAAATCTTCAACACTTTCAGGCAATTCAAGGCAAAGAGAATCGGTAACAAACTCATAAACGCGCCAGCATCTATTGTCACCATCAATAAAATATGCCTTTTTATCGGTAGTTTTAACAAGCACCAAAATCTCACGCGGATTATCGGTCTTAGTTTTTAAATGGTCACAAACCTTTTCTATGTTACTCATAACTTCGGTCGGAACAAAGATTTTAGTATTTATAGACTGCAGAATATACCAATGCTCACCCTTTTGGGTATCGCAAATAACGAGAAATGTATCGTTAATATGTCCGTTACCGTAGGGCTCACAAGATTTTACGCTACCCTCAATTTCAAAATTTTTAAGCGCTTCTAACGCTTTTGCTTTTAACTCGCTCATAATAACCCTCCAAAAAAAGATTTTGAATTCTTATTATACCACTAAACTTTACATAATGCAACAAAAAACTGACAACCAAAGTTGTCAGTTTCTACTTTATAAAAGAGTTTTTGCTAAATCGTAATCCTTACGCGCAACCATAATCTTATATTCATAAACCACGTCACTTTTGATAAGCGGTACGCCGTGATACCTGCCCGTATGAAAAGGTGAATTTAGCTTAAATGAATATTTTATTCCGTTTTGAGTAAGACGCTCGATTAATTCTCCATAATATTTCATATCACGGGTGATACAAAGTTCTTTTTTAAAAAACATACTATATCCTCTTACTTTTTACCCGTAGATCCAAAACCGCCTGCACCGCGAACGGTATCGGAAAGCTCCTCCACCTCAGTATACTCAACCTTTAAAAAGGGTGCTATTACCATTTGGGCAATACGCTCGCCATCAGTAATTGACTGCACTTGGTTGGAATGGTTATGTAAAGATACCATAATTTCTCCGCGGTAGTCACTGTCTACCACACCAACCTTGTTGGAGGGTGCAAGACCGCGCTTATTGGCAATACCGCTTCTGGCATAGATAAGACCGGCATAGCCCTCGGGAATTTCCATAGCAATACCTGTTTTTATAAGCTTGGTTTCTCCAGGCTCAAAGCTGACGGTTTCCCCGTTTGTACAAGCATAAAGGTCAGCGCCTGCGGCAAACTCCGAGCCATAAGTCGGCACGATTGCATTCGCACTTAATTTTTTAAAATTAACTTTCATTTCCATTCCCCTATTCATAAATATTCCCAGAGCCCATTTTTCTTTGCCAAACACCGTCAAGCCACAAAGTCTCACCTTTTTCAAGTGAACGGGCAACATCTATAATACGTTGATTAGATGAGCCACGGAATAATAAATCAAGACTTTTAAGCTCTTCCACAAACTTGCCATCTACAAGAACATCTATATTTTCAAGTATCGCCTTTACGGTATCAATATTCCCTACCTTGCCCGCAAGAAGCTGGCTGTCATATAAAAAGCCTGTATAACACCATACCGTTTTTTGTGGAAATTTTTGCTTTATGGACTTTAGTATTTTTAAAACGCCAGACTGATTTTCAGGCTCGAAGGGTTCGCCGCCCAAAAGCGAGAACCCTTCGATATAATCTTTCCCTACAGCTTCTAACAGCTCATTTAAGGTTTTATCGGTAAATTCATTACCGTAATTAAAATCCCAAGCCTCGCTGTTAAAGCAATTTTTACATTTATGGCGGCAGCCGCTCACAAAAAGTGAAACCCTTACCCCCGGACCATTAGCAATGTCAAATTTTTTAATGGTAGCGTAATTCATAATTAAAATCAAACTCCTTAATTCCGAATTACGCATTACGCATTCCGAATTACAAATGAAGTACTCTTTCCTTAATTTCCTGTGTTCTGCCCTGATTCCAGAACTGTGTACCGATATAACCGCAGGTACGTCTTGCTACGTTGAGCTTATCCTGGTCAGTATTACCGCAAGAGGGGCATTTCCAAACCAATTTGCCGTGCTCGTCCTCTTCTACAACAATCTCACCGTCGAAGCCACATTCATGACAGAAGTCACTCTTGGTGTTAAGCTCTGCATACATAATGTTATCATAGATAAACTTCATAACCGAAAGCACTGCATCAATATTATTCTGCATATTAGGAACCTCTACGTAAGAGATAGCTCCTCCGGGTGACAGAGCCTGGAACTTAGCCTCTAAAGCGAGCTTATCAAATGCATCAATATCCTCTGTTACATGAACGTGATAGCTGTTTGTAATATAGTTTTTATCGGTAACACCCTGAACTGTACCGAAGCGTTTTTGCAAGCACTTTGCAAACTTATAGGTTGTGCTTTCAAGCGGTGTGCCGTAAAGTGAATAGTCTATATTCTCAGCAGCCTTCCACTTTGCAGTGTACTCATTAAGCTTGCGCATAACCTGTAGTCCAAACTCTTCGCCTGCTTTTTCGGTAAGCTTTTTGCCTGTCATACTGTAAACGCATTCCCAAAGGCCAGCATAACCGAGTGACAAGGTTGAATAACCGCCGTGGAGATATTTATCAATAGTTTCACCCTTTTTAAGACGTAAGAGTGCACCGTACTGCCAAAGAATAGGAGCAGCGTCAGACACAGTGCCTGTAAGTCTTTCGTGACGGGCTTGAAGCGCTCTGTGACAAAGTTCCATTCTTTCATCAAAAATCTGCCAGAATTTTTCTATATTCTTATTAGCAGAAAGTCCGATATCTACAAGGTTTACGGTAACAACACCCTGATTAAAGCGGCCGTAATACTTAGGCTTGCCGTTTTCGTCAACAAAAGGTGTTAAGAAGCTGCGGCAACCCATACAGGTATAGCAGTGGCCCTCACCGTTTTTATCAATTTTATTTTCGAGCATAACCTTTTCAGAAATATAGTCGGGCACCATACGCTTTGCAGTACATTTAGCAGCAAGCTTGGTTAAATACCAATACTTACTGTCTTCGCGGATGTTATCCTCTTCCAAAACATAGATAAGCTTTGGGAATGCAGGGGTAACCCAAACGCCCTTTTCGTTCTTAACGCCTTGATAACGCTGTCTTAAAACCTCTTCAATAATGAGGGCTAAGTCGTTCTTCTCCTGCTCATTCTTAGCCTCATTAAGATACATAAACACAGTAACAAAGGGAGCCTGACCGTTAGTAGTCATAAGGGTTACAACCTGATACTGTATCATCTGAACACCGCGCTTAATTTCATCAAGCAAGCGTTTTTCGGTAATCTGGCGAAGCTTTTCTTCGGGCAGATTAATACCCGCATCGGTAGTTTCTTTTACAACTTCCTTGTAAATTTTCTCACGGCTTACGTTAACAAAGGGAGCCAAGTGTGTAAGGCTTATACTTTGTCCGCCATACTGACAGGAAGCCACCTGTGCAATAATCTGGGTAGCAATATTACAAGCAGTAGAAAAGCTGTGAGGAGTTTCAATCAAGGTGCCGCTTATAACAGTACCGTTCTGAAGCATATCCTCAAGGTTTACAAGGTCGCAGTTATGCATATGCTGAGCAAAATAGTCAGCATCGTGGAAGTGAATAAGACCTCTTTCGTGAGCGTCAACAATCTCCGGAGAGAGCAATATACGCTTGGTTATATCCTTACTAACTTCACCTGCCATATAGTCACGCTGAACGCTGTTTACGGTAGGATTTTTATTACTGTTTTCTTGTTTAACCTCTTCATTATTACATTCAATAAGGCTTAAAATCTGCTCATCTGTAGTATTTGATTTTCTTACAAGCGCACGGTTATATCGGTATGTAATATAACGTCTTGCCACGTCAAAAGCGCGTTGATTCATAATTTGGTCTTCTACCATATCTTGTATTTCTTCCACGCTTAAGGAACGGTTAATATTAGCCGCTGCACTCTCTACATCTTCTGCGATTCTTTTAATCTGAATTTCGCTCATTCTCTGGCTGGGAACAACACTTTCATTAGCCTTTGTTACTGCAACGATGATTTTTTGCGGGTCAAATGTTACTTCTGCGCCGCTTCTCTTGATAATTTTCATAATCCTACCTCACAAATTTAGTCATTTTCAATAAAATTCATATCTTTTAAAACACAATATATTGTAGTGGCAAAGATTATTATACCACAAATAATAGAAATATCAATACCTTTTTTAAAAAATATTAAAATTTATTTTTTAAAGCCCTCGCCAAATATTTCGCCAGCCTCTGCAACCACGATAAATGCACCGTTATCGTGCTTCCGCGCACTCTTAAATACAGCGTGTACTTCATTACGTCGGACAGTGCACATTATCATCTGCCTTTTATCCCCCATAAAGCCGCCTATAACATCAATAATTGTCACTCCGCGGCCTATAACCGTCAGAATATCAGACACAATATCTTGTGTTTTGCTGCTTATTATATAAACTATCTTTCCCTTGTCAGAGCCATAAAGCATTAAGTCCATTATTTTTGATGATGCATAGAGCGCTATGACAGAATAAAGCGCACTTTGTGTGTTTTTATAAACAAAGGATGCCGCTGTAACCACTACCGCATCTACACAAAGCATAAGTCTACCTACACTAAGGTGCGGATACTTGCGGTTTATAAGCTTTGCTATAATATCCACACCGCCGGTTGTACTGCCGCGAAGCATTATTATACTTATTCCAAGCCCCATAAGACTTCCGCCGAAAACCGAAGCCAAAATTAAATCTATATGAAGCTTTGGCAAAAAAGCCTCGCTTATATCAAGCACCAAGGATACGCAAAGGGTGGCAAAAGCGGTTTTGAATATAAAACCCTTGCCGAACTTAAAATAACCGAATGCAAGCAAGGGTATATTTATAATAAACACCACCGCACCTATGGGAAGCGAAAAAAGATAATTAAGCACCGTCGCAATACCTGTTACTCCGCCCGGTGAAATCTCGTTTGGAGAGAGAAAGGTAAGCACAGCTACCGAATATATAATACTTCCAATCAAAAATGATGCGAAGTCAAGCAAAAAAACCTTCATTTTCAAAATAATCACCTAAAAAAATATTGAGCACACTATGTACTTAGTGTGCCCAATGTGTTATTCCATATTATATCAAAAAGTTGGTTTGCTCTTTCGCGTTCACCCGAAAGATAAAGAAACCCAAAAAGTGTTTCAAGACCTGTCGCGGTATGGTATTCACCGCCTGTGGAATTTTTTGGAGTGTTGCCTGTATGAAAATTACGTCCCCTTTTAAAGACCGAGACTTCCTTTTCGGTAAGACAAGACTCAATAAGCTTAAAGGCATTTGCCTGAGCGGTTGCATTGACTAATTTTACCGACAGCTTATGAAGCTCACCTGAAGGACGGTTAACCTCTGCCAAATACGTGCGTACTAAAAGTCCGTAAACCGCATCCCCCACAAAAGCCAAAACCGATGGACTTAATAGATTAGGATTATCCATATTATACTTTACATCTCCCAACCAATTTCATTAAAAAAATCAAGTTTGAAAGAAAATTGTTCACAGTGCCGTTTTGAAGCGAGTGGTGCCGTACACATTAGTACTGCCCCAAGCAAAAACGGTGCTGTGGACAATTTTACTCAAACTTTTAGTTGACGAAGTCAAATTCAATATCAAGAATGTTAACTGTGTCGCCTTCGTTTATGCCTGCCTTTTCAAGTGCATCAATAATACCGCATTCGCGGATTACACGCTCAAAATACTGCAGCGACTCATAATCATCAGGGTCAACATTGTTCATAACTTCCATAAGCCAATCGCAATTCTCGACATAGTAAATCTCATTCTCCTCGCGTATTGTAAAGGTGCGAAGATTTTTCGGTTTTTCTAATTCAGGTTTAGGCTCGGCTTCAAATTTCTTTATGGGCGGAAGCTTTGCAAGCTCAGCCGCGATATGATTTATAAGCGCCTCGGTGCCCTCGGCAATAGCCGCCATAATTGGAAAGAATTTGTAGCCTTTTTCGCTAAAATACTTTGAAATACGTTCAATTTCTTCATCGGTAGTAAGGTCACACTTATTACCCACTACTATCTGCGGGCGGTCAGTAAGTTCACTTGAGAATACCGCAAGCTCGTTATTTATTTTCTCAAAATCATCTATCGGGTCTCTGCCCTCGCTGCCAGAAATATCCAAAACGTGCAAAAGCAAGCGGCAACGCTCAACATGGCGTAAAAATTCGTGCCCTAAGCCTACGCCCTCGCCCGCGCCTTCAATAAGACCGGGAATATCAGCCATAACAAAGGAGCTTCCCTCACCCATACTTACAACACCTAAAACAGGTGTAAGAGTAGTAAAATGGTAATTAGCAATTTTAGGCTTAGCCTGTGACACAACCGAAACCAAGGTGGATTTGCCAACATTCGGGAAGCCTATAAGACCGACGTCTGCCAAAAGCTTTAATTCAAGCGTTACATCAAGCTCTTCGCCCAATTCACCGCTTTTTGCAAAGCGCGGAATCTGCCTTGTCGAAGTTGCAAAATGCTGATTACCCCAGCCGCCGTTACCGCCTTTTGCGATAACAACCTCTTCTTCGTCAGAAATATCGGCAATAATTCTGCCTGTTTCGGCATCCTTTACAAGAGTGCCTATAGGAACGCTTATAACCAAATTTTGCGCACTTTTTCCTGTGCGGCGCGAGGTTCCGCCGTTATCACCCGGCTCAGCTGTATATTTACGCTTATAACGGAAATCTGCCAAAGTAGACAAATTGCTGTCCGCCTTAAAAACAATATCGCCGCCCTTGCCGCCATCACCGCCGTCAGGACCGCCTGCCGCTACATACTTTTCTCTATGAAAGGATACGGCGCCGTCGCCGCCCTTTCCTGCTTTTAAATGTATTTTTGCAATATCTACAAACATTTAATCTTCCTCTAATTCAGATTCTACGAAAAAATCCTCATCCGAAAACTCGGGCTGACTTTCCATAAATTCATTATAAAGCTCAAGCGCTTTGTCATAATCGGTTTTGTCAACATAAATCTCCTCCGAAGCAAAACCGCCGCCGAAGACAACCTTCATAACGTCATCCTCAGAATCGGAGTAAGGAATTTTATTATCGGTGAGTATATCCTTAAAAATTTCGGATGAAACCAAGTCCTCAAAGGTGGCTAAAATCACCGGCTCAATTTTTTCTTCACCCTTAGAAACTGTTTCTTCTGCTACGTCCAAAAGCTGCGCACCGCAGATTGGACAAAGCTCTGCACTATCTTCGCAAAGCTGATTACAAACGTGACAGTTTTTCATAATAAAAGCCCCTTTAGTAAATATTAAAAAAATAAGCCCGAATGCGTAGGCATTCGGGCGCTTTTTTACTGTTCTACAGCGTAAATGCTAACTTGTTTACGGTCTCTGCCAACTCTTTCAAATTTAACCTTACCGTCGATAAGGGCAAATAAAGTGTCATCAGAACCGCGGCCTACGTTATTGCCAGCGTGAATATGGGTACCTCTTTGACGAACGAGGATATTGCCGGCTAAAACGAACTGACCGTCAGCACGCTTAACACCAAGACGCTTAGACTCACTGTCACGGCCGTTCTTGGTAGAACCAACACCCTTTTTATGAGCGAATAACTGAATGTTAATCTTTAACATTTTTTGCACCTCCAGAAATCTTAATATTGTTGCTATAATCTTCGGACAAAGCAGTTAAATGCAATCTTAAACCCTCAAGCACCTTTACAGTAGCATCACTCGGTTTTTTACAAACAAAAACCATCTTGGCTTCGTCCACCGAAACATCTGCCTTATCGCCGATAATATCGGTAACCGTGTTTGCCGCCATATATGCCGCGCTTGAAACTGCTGCACAAACTATTTTGCCTGTCTGGTCGTCACAATCCCTTGAGCTGTGACCGCTGATTTCAAACCCGTAAAGATTTTCCTCAGCCAAGAATTTTACACTTGTCATACTAATTAACCGATTTCGGTAATCTGTACTTTAGTGTAGGGTTGTCTGTGGCCCATTTTACGAGCAGAGCCTTTCTTTGGCTTGTAAGTGAAGACAGTAATCTTCTTGCCCTTGCCGTTCTTTAAAACGGTGCCTTTTACAAAAGCATCCTTTACATAGGGCTTACCAACCTTTAAAGTTCTGTTGTTTACAGCAACAACCTTGTCGAAGGTAACTTCCTCATCAACTTCTGCGTTAAGCTTTTCGATGTAGATAACATCACCGTTTTGAACACGGTACTGCTTACCGCCTGTTTCAATAATTGCGTACATTTTTTCACCTGCTTATTTTCAGTCTCGCTACAATAGGCGTGCACCAAAATTGGCGCAACTTAAAAAGCCCACAATATGCGGCTTACCTATTCTATCACAAGAAAATGGCTTTGTCAAGCAAAAAAATTAAGTTTTTTCTCTTCTTTCGGATTGACATATATATTAATTATATAGTATAATTCTTTTAGGTATGTTTGGAGTGGAGAAAATGATAAATAAAAGCATTAAAAAATTAATATCCTACGGTTTGGAGTGCGGTCTTTTTACAAAACGCGACGAAATTTTTGTGACCAACCGTATTTTAGAAATATTAAACCTTGATGAGTTTGAGTGTGAAGAAAGCTTTAACGATATAAGCCTTGAAGAAACCTTAAAGGAATTGCTGGATTTTGCAGTAGAAAAAGGGCTTATAGGGGATAACATAACCGAACGTGATTTATTTGACACTAAGTTAATGTCGGCTTTACTCCCCCGTCCGAGTGAGGTTACCGAAAAGTTTTATTCGCTTTACAGCGAATCACCAAAAGCCGCTACCGACTGGTACTATAAATTCAGCTGCGACAGTGACTACATACGCCGCTACCGTATAGCAAAGGATGTAAAATGGGTAACTGCGACCGAATACGGAGACCTTGATATTACAATAAATCTTTCCAAACCAGAAAAGGACCCTAAGGCTATTGCCGCTGCTAAAAACGCAAAGCAATCAGGATACCCGAAATGTATGCTTTGCCGTGAGTGTGAGGGCTACGCAGGACGCCTCGACTTCCCCGCACGCCAAAACCACCGCGTTATTCCCGTTACCATTAACGATACTGACTGGTGTATGCAATATTCACCTTATGTTTACTATAACGAGCATTGTATTGTTTTTAATGCCAAGCACACACCCATGGCAATAAATACCGCAACCTTTAAAAAACTGCTTGATTTTGTAAAGCAGTTCCCCCACTATTTTGTAGGCTCTAATGCAGACCTGCCAATTGTTGGCGGCTCAATTTTAAGCCACGACCACTTCCAAGGCGGTAATTATACCTTTGCTATGGCTAAGGCGCCAATAGAAACCGCCGTTACCTTTAAAGGCTTTGAGGATATAACTGCAGGTATTGTAAAATGGCCAATGTCGGTTATAAGACTTTCGAGCCCTGACAGTGACCGCCTTATTGCTTTGGCAGATAAAATTTTAACCGCTTGGCGCGGTTATACCGACGAGAAGGCATTCATCTTTGCCGAAACCGACGGTGTGCCCCACAATACAATAACACCTATTGCCCGTAAAAACGGTGAGAATTTTGAGCTTGATTTGGTGCTTCGCAACAACATCACCACCGAAGAGCACCCAATGGGAGTTTATCACCCCCATGCCGAGCTTCACCACATAAAGAAAGAAAACATTGGTCTTATTGAGGTTATGGGATTGGCAGTATTACCCGCCCGCCTTAAAACCGAGATGGCACTGCTCAAAACTGCCATGCTTGAAAGCCGCGATTTGAAAGCCGACGAGGTTTTAGAAAAGCACGCTGACTGGGCAGATGAAATAAAAGCAAAATATTCCGATATAAATAAGGATAATATTGACAAAATAATAGAGAACGAAATAGGCATAGTCTTCTCAAAGGTATTATCACACGCAGGTGTGTTTAAAAATACCGATGACTTTTTAGGCTTTATAGAGGAAGTAAAATAATGTTCACCACTGTTTTAACTCAGGTAATAATACTTTTCATCCTTATATTTTTAGGATTTACACTTACTAAAATAAATGTTTTTACCGACAAGGGTATTAAGTGTATGACCGAACTGGTGTTATATTTCGTAACACCCTGCGTTATGATTAAATCTTTTGCGAGGGATTTTAGTTTTTCACTTTTAAAAAATCTATTACTCAGCTTCGCACTTACATTTTTAGTACACCTGTGTTTCATCTTGCTTTCAAAATTATTGCTTCGCAGTAAAAACATTAAAAGGCAAAATGTTTTACAGTACGGCGTAATATTTTCAAACTGCGGCTTTATGGCTATCCCGCTTTTGCAAGCGCTACTCGGAGCAGACGGTGTTTTTTACGGCTCGTGTTATATAGCGGCTTTTCAGGCGGTTGTCTGGAGCTATGGAATATATCTTATGGGCGGCAAAGAAGCTATTACCGTTAAAAAAATATTTGTAAACCCGGGCGTTATAGGCTTTGCCCTAGCCCTTGCAGTATTTTGTATAGGTATTCCGCTCCCCAAAGTGATATTAGAGCCTGTTTCGTATATCGCTTCGCTTAACACACCGTTACCTATGCTGATAATAGGATATCATTTGGCAAACAGTAATGTTTTAAAGGGCATTAAGGATATTAAGCTGCTTTGGTCTTGTGTTTTAAGACTTTTTGTTTTACCCATAATTGCATTTTTATTGTTCTGGGTGTTTGGACTTCGCGGTACACTTCCGTTAGCACTTTCTATTTGTGCAAGCGCACCTACCGCCGCTTATGTTACTATGTTTGCCGCTAAATTTGAAAGTGATACCTCCCTTTCGGTAACAATGGTTTCGCTTACTACATTATTATCAATAGCAAGTATGCCTGTTGTAATAACCTTAGCCGAAACATTATTAAGGTAGAAAATATGAAAAAACCAGAATATATAAAAGAGCCCACACCACTACAGTGCGGACAGGCAGTTCTCGCAATGCTTACAGGGGTTAGCGTGGAAGAAATAATATCACTTCTCGAAAACGAGCGTGAAACCACCTTAAAGGAAATGCTTTACACGCTTGATTTTTACGATATTAAATATGTTAAAGAAAGAAAAGAAGTAAAGAATAAAGAGGGGTTACCCAAGATTGCGGTTTTAAGTCTTGAAACACCACGATGTTGGCACTGGTCGCTTTACTTTAACGGCGTATTTTTCGACCCCGAGCATGGAGTTATGAATGATTTTCCCGAATGTAAACGCAAATACTATTGGGAAATAAAGGAGAATATATGTTAGAACTTAAAAACATTTCGTTTTCAGCCGAAAGCGAAAACGGCAAAAAACAAATACTAAAAAACGTAAGCCTCAAAATAGATGAGGGCTTCGTAGTAATAACAGGTCCCAACGGCGGCGGTAAGTCCACCCTTGCGAAAGTTATTGCAGGCATCATCACCCCTGACGAGGGACAGATTTTGCTCAACGGTGAGGATATAACTAACCTTACTATTACCGAGCGCGCAAAAAAAGGAATAAGCTTTGCTTTCCAACAGCCTGTGCGCTTTAAAGGCATTACCGTACACGATTTAATTAGCCTTGCCGCAGGACAGGATATAAGCGTAGGTGACGCTTGCGCTTATTTATCACAGGTAGGTCTTTGCGCACGCGATTATATAAACCGCGAAGTAAACACCTCCCTTTCGGGCGGTGAACTTAAACGAATTGAGATTGCCACAGTATTAGCCAGAGGTACAAGTGTTTCACTCTTTGACGAGCCCGAAGCAGGCATAGACCTATGGAGCTTTAACAATCTTATTAAGGTGTTTGAAAAAATGCACGACACACTCGGCGGCTCGATTATCATAATCTCTCACCAAGAGCGTATTTTAAACATTGCCGATAAGGTGATTGTTGTGGCAAACGGTGAAATTAAGGAGCAGGGCAAAAAGGACGATATACTGCCGTCCCTTTTAGGAAAGGCAGATATTGCCTGCAAGGTGCTTACTGCCAACTGTGAGGAATAATATATGGAAATAAAGGAATTAGAGCTTTTAAAAATGATAGCCGATATTGACGGCACCCCCGCGGGCGCTTACAATATTCGCGCAAACGGTACCCTTGCTTCAAGAAGCATTACCGAAAATGTTAATATAAAGGAAAAGGACGGCGCCCCCGGTATTGAAATACTTATAAAGCCAAATACTAAGGGTGAGAAAATCCATATCCCCGTAATTATAAGCGAAAGCGGTCTTCGTGAAACTGTTTATAACGATTTTATAATTGGCGACAATTGTGACGTAACTATTGTAGCAGGCTGTGGAATACACAACTGCGGAAGTGAGGAATCCCGTCACGACGGTATACACACCTTTTTTGTAGGTAAAAACGCAAAGGTTAAATATGTTGAAAAGCATCTTGGCGAGGGTGACGGCAAGGGCGAACGCAATATGAACCCCACCACTGTTGTAAATATTGCCGAGGGCGGTTATATGGAAATGGAAACCACCCAGATTAAAGGCATTGACAACACAAAGCGCGTAACCAAGGCACGTCTTCAGAAGGATGCAACCCTTATTGTTCACGAAAAGCTAATGACACACAAAAAGCAGTACGCCGAAACCGATTTTGAGGTAGATTTAGACGGCGAAAATTCGAGCGCTAATGTGGTTTCACGCTCGGTTGCAAAGGATAATTCAAGCCAGTTGTTCCTATCTACTATAAACGGCAACAATATCTGTAGCGGTCATACCGAATGTGACGCGATTATTATGGATGACGCTCACGTTTCTGCTGTACCGAAGATTACCGCAAACCATATAGACGCTTCTCTCATTCACGAAGCGGCAATTGGTAAAATCGCAGGCGAACAGCTAATAAAGCTTATGACCTTAGGCCTTACCGAACAACAAGCCGAAGAACAAATTGTAAACGGATTTTTGAAATAAATCAAAAAGAGGTGCTGTAATATGGGTTCTTGGGGAACTGCGTTATATTCCAATGACACATCTTGTGATGTTCGTGATACCTGTAACGAGGTATATCCATTAGTAAGCATTGAAGAAGCTACTGAAATAATTTTTAAAGAATATACCAATATCGTAAATAGTGATATTATCGATAACGACTATGCGGATTTTTGGTTTGCACTTGCCGACTGGCAATGGAAACACGGCATTTTAACCGATGAAATAAAGGATAAAGTCATTGCCTTGCTCGAAGCACAGACCGGCATTGATGAATGGGTTGGCTCTGACATTAAAAAAAGGTTGGCGGTAATGGAAAAATTACTCAATCAATTAAAATCACCACAACCCGAAATAAAAATCCCTAAACCCAAAATAGCAAAACCCAAACACAAAGCAGGCGATATTATCATTGTTCACACTGGCTCAAAAGAAAATGACCCTAAAAATTGGATTTGGAATATCGAAGAATGCATATATCCTTTTATTTATTCTCAAAAAATTTCAGACAAGATTTGCCAAACACTCAATCCCCCTTACGATGCCCACAATAAATACATTGCTATTCTTTGTATAGGCACTGAAAAGACACTTCATTCACAATACGTTGATGCTGTTTTTGATGAATATAGCGTTTACGCTTTTTACGATTACATTAGCGATAAAAAGCCAACCATTGATATTCTTAAAAAATGTGGCTTTCTTCCTAAATACTTACAATATGCAAACAACAAAGGTTACATTGAAACACAAGGTTGGTGTTATAAGTTTCACTTATTTTCACAAAATTTCAAATCTCCAAGCAAAGAACAAGTGCAATCCTTAGAAAAACACTTTTATCCCGATGAAGCTGATAGATTTTATGAATTGTTTAATGCTAAAAAGTACCTTTCTGATGTTTCGTGGGATTGGGAAATTTATGATGCGTTTGGAGGATTTTTTGACATAAAAGCACAACTTGAAAAAGCGAACATAGAATATGATAATTTGCTTAATCCAAACATACTTAATCCCGTATTGCGAACGCCAAAAGAAATAAATCAAATCATTATCAATGAACAAAAAGTCTGGCAAGAAAAAGTGTTAGCTCTTGAAAATTCAGAAGCCTATCAAATAGCAACCGAAGAAGAAAAAATCCTTATGTTAAGAGCGCTTATTAAATTGGATATGAATATATAATATAATAAAATTAAAAATATGTTCAAAAAAGTAATGACCATCTCAAAAGATGGTCATTTATTGTTTAAAAACAAAATATGAAGTGAAATAAATTCATTTAATACGCCTTGGCGTACTTCATATTGCAAGGCAATACTTCATATCGTAAGATACTTCATAAATTCCGAAAGGAATTTATTTCATTTTTTAGTCGCTGGCGACTAAAATATCAACGCCGCGGCGCCATAGCTTACAAACGCCATTATTATTCCTGCAGTGAGTACACCTACCGCAATTGCGGGGAAAGATTTTTTAAGCGGTATGTCTAAAAGCGCCGCTATAAGTGCGCCTGTCCAAGCACCCGTACCCGGAAGCGGAATTGCCACAAATAACCAAAGTCCCCACGGACCGTATTTATCAATAGTAGCTCTTTTAGAAAACGCCTTTTTTTCAAGCCTATCTACTATTTTTCCAAAAAAGCCATTGGCACTGCGCATCCAAGCAAAAATCGCTTTTATGAAAATTATAATAAAAGGAACGGGCACTATATTACCGATTATGGCAACGGGAAGCGCTATATACCACTGAAGCCCAGCCCCCGTTGCTACAGGCAACGCACCGCGAAGCTCAATAATAGGCACCATTGAGATTAAAAATGTCATTATAATCTGACCTAAAAAGGTTTTCCACAAAAAGTTCATTTTATTTCTCCTTAACGAAAGACAACAGCTTTAATATAAATATTTTAATAAATCTAAAATTAACCGCCGCCATAGCGAGTATAGCTATAACCTGTATCAAAATGTTACAGGGCAGACTGCAAACCATAAATACCGTTTGCACCAAAAGAATGAGCGTATTTATAATAACACTTCTCGAATACATCTTAAAGGGTATATATTTTAACACATTAACTGCTCTTATAACAAAAATCACAAAATAGCTGACAAAGGTAGCGATTGCCGCACCCTGAACACCTAAGGGTGACGGAATTAAAATAAGATTTAAAATAATATTAAGCACCGCGCCGAACATTGTAGTTATAAACGAGTTTTTACTGCGTTTTTCAACAATATAAACCGAGCCCATAAAGTTAGCAAAAGCGCTGAACACCATTGCCGCCGCGAGCATTGGAACATACTTCCAAGCGGAATAAAAGCTTTCGGTTGTAAGAATTTTTATAAGCGGAATACTAAAGGCTACAACGCCCGCTCCCACTAAAAACATTACACTCTGGAAAGAGCCCCACACCGCCGAGAAAAAGTCGATATGTTCTTTTTTATCCTTTTCGGACTCGGTAACAGCAGAAAACTGCCATGCCTGTAAAAACACAGTAGAGATAAGGGTTAACAATGTCGGCAACTTATACGAAACCGCATAGATACCGTTAGCCTCGGGACCTATAAAGCCGTTTACAAGATACCTGTTAGAAACACTTGTTACCCACCAAAAAATCGTTGCGGGAATCATAGGTATACTGTATCTTATAATATCCTTAAAAATGCTTTTGTCAGGCTTTAGGATAATATCGCGCCATAGCTTTTCTCTTATAAAAATAAGTAACGCCGATATTGCATCTGCCAAAACAACCGATAAAACATACCCCGTAATGCCCATATTGAAAACCGCGAGGAATAAAATATTAAGCACTATTACAAGCGAGGTATTAACTATGCCCTGTATGGCGAAAAATGCGGTACTGCCGAGCGCTCTTATATACTTTGAGCAAAGCGAATGGTAGCACGAAGCCATTGTATAAATTATAATAAGCCAGATATAACCGTCAAACTGATTTGTAATACTAAGTAACGGTGCGATTATAAGAAAAGCAAGACCGCCGAGCGTTATAGTATAAAGCCCCGCCGAGAAAACGCTTCTTTTATCAAGCCTACTGTCCATTGAAAAACGAAAAACGCCGTCTGTTATTCCAAGCGAAATTACAGGCAACAAAAGGTTTGCAGTTTGGGTAATAAGGTCAGCCGTACCGTACTGCGCTGTGGTTAAATAGCCCGTATAAAAACGCACCATTAAAAATACCAACAGCTTTGAGCCAAAGGTACCAAGACTTATTAAAGCCGTATTTGAAACTAAGGTTTTATATTTATTCATACAATTATACTTCCCTTTTTTTACACATATTTAATGTTACAATATTTATTTTTACCTGTCAACCTAAAAATTTACATAAATATCCCTTACATACCCCACAATGCCGTTATAACCCACAAGCGCCCAATCGGGTACACGGGCATATACCGTAACCTCACTGCCATTTGGTATTCTGCCAACAATAAAAGCATCGGTCGAGGGCTTTGTTCTTACATTAAGGTTTCCGCCGTTTGTAGCGACATTAGCCACCGTAATAGGCTGCGGCAGATTAAACGGTATGCCGAAATACTCGGTAAGAGAAAGCACTATATTGGCGGCAATAAGCTCTATATTATCCCGTATCCACTGCGCGTCCTCGGCGTTATCGTGATAAGCAATCTCTATAAGCACTCCGGGTGCTCGGGTGCGCGAAACCTCGCCAAGAGAAGTTGTAGGCACCGTTCTTACCCTATCGGGCAAGGGGTAAATCAGCTTTAAATTCTTAGCAAGTATATCGGCAAAGCGTTTACCGCTCACACTTGACGGGTAATAATAAACCTCACTGCCTCTCACCGCGCCGTTACCCGCGGCGGTAGCGTTAGAGTGAAGCGCTAAATGCAAATCAAAAACACCGCTGTTTGATGCTGCGATAGAGGACGCGGCGGTCATATCGGGGGTATTGCGAACAAACTGTATACCGCTTGCCGCCAAGTACGGCTCCATCGCATCGGCAATAAGGTTCATATAATATTCCTCATTACCGCCGCCGTTATAGGGGTTAAATTCCTGTGTAGAGGGGCTTAAATATATTGTAGGCATAATAAAACCATCCTTTCACTTCAAAAATATGAAAAGAAAGGATGGCTTATGTTTATATTTAATATTTTTCCTTAGTTACGGATAAAAACCAACAGTAGAGTGCTTCGCCCAGCTCCTGATAAATGGGGTCGCCGTCGTGAGAGCAAAGCATTGCAAAGGTTTGTCCTATACGGCGCACCGTATCACCGCCGCGGCGGAATGCCAGATAATAAAACGAAAAAGCGCCTGTATCCTGTGCGGTTTCAAAAAGTCGGCTATCACTATTTTTGAGCGTATCCAAAAAGCTTTTCTGTGCAATACCGCAAGCAGAATCGTCCTCGGCGTACTTTTCAAAACCAATTGTAGCCGTAAAGGACAAAAGCAGTCTTCGCTGAACAGTCATTTCAAAATCGCATTCGTCATTAAGGGGGTTAAGCTTAGCGTCATTTATAAATTCGAGCGCAATCTCACTGCCCCATTGCTTTGCCCTTTCATAGTGCTCCGATTTTTGAAAAACACTATCCTCTGGTTTGCTTTGGGGTTTCTTTATATCCCTTGACGGCTTGTCTGATGCAATTTTAATGTCATTATCATTGAAAACCAAATTACTCACTCCATACTTTTAAGTGCCTGTGCTAACTGGTCAGGACAGGATGTTCCTTTAAAGCCGCACTTGATATTTTCAAGCCTTTTAATAACATCCTCTACCCTCATACCCTCAACCAAAGCGGATATGCCCTTTGTATTACCGTTACAGCCACCTTCAAAACGGACGCTATTTACAATTCCGTCTTCCACATCAATTAAAATGCTTCTTGAGCATACTCCATTAGTTTTATATGAAAACTGCATTGTTAATATTCCTATCTATCCTTAAATTTATTACTGCGTACAGGGTGACGAAGCTTTCTGAGTGCCTTAGCCTCAATCTGTCTTATACGCTCACGTGTTACGTCAAATTCCATACCAACCTCTTCAAGAGTGTGGCATCTGCCGTCCATAAGGCCAAAACGCAGACGGATAACCGCTTCCTCACGGGGAGAAAGGGTTTTTAAAACGCCGTCAATATCCTCGTTGGTGATGGTTTTGAGTGCTGCCTCATCAGGTGCTAAAGCATCCTCGTCGCGTATAAAGTCCATAAGGCGAGAATCTTCCTCAGGGCCTATGGGTGTTTCCATAGAAACAGGCTCTTGGGCTACACGCATAATCTCTCTTACACGCTCAACAGGAAGCTCCATCTTTTCTGCAATAAGCTCCTCACTCGGCTCAAAGCCGTTTTCGTGTAAAAGCTGACTTTGAATCTTCTTAAGGCGGTTAATGGTTTCTACCATATGAACAGGTATACGGATTGTACGCGCTTGGTCGGCAATAGCACGGGTAATAGCCTGTCTTATCCACCAAGTAGCATAGGTTGAAAACTTAAAGCCTTTAGTGTGGTCAAACTTGTCCACTGCCTTTATAAGACCAACGTTGCCCTCTTGAATAAGGTCAAGGAAATACATACCGCGGCCAACATACTTCTTAGCAATACTTACAACAAGACGTAAATTGGCTTCGGTAAGGCGCTGTTTTGCGTATTGGTTGCCCTCAGCAATCTTTATAGCAAGCTCAATTTCCTCTTCGCTTGATAAAAGGGGCACTCTGCCGATTTCACGAAGATACACTTTAACCGGGTCGTCAAGTGAAAGATTTTCAAGAGATACATCATCAGTTATCTGCTCTACATCTACATCCTTAAGGTCGTCCTCTGTAGGCTCTTCATCAAAATCAATATCAAGTATAGGCGGCTCGGAAAAAAGCTCCTCCAAATCCTCAGGGGCATTTTCAATATCGTCAATGCTTTGAGCTTTACTTTCCATTTCCTCCAATTCAAACTCTTTTTCTGTATTCTTTTCTTTAATCTTTTTATCTTCCATTGTTTTCATTCCCTTTTGCTTTCTTATTTATTATTTCTTGTAGCTTAGAAGCCCAATCTTCAATTCCCTCAGCCTCATCTGCCGAAGAATTTAAAAGCATATTCTCTTCTAATATTACCTTTATGCAGTCTTTTAATACAATTTTTGCATTATTCGACGCTTTATCACCGTTCTGAAGCGACACTAAGTAACCAACCTCACCCGCAGAAAAGCTCTGCGCGAAAACCGAAATATCAACAGAAAGTCCCTCTTGTGCGGCTTCAAGCAATGTTTTATATGCTCTGCGATTTAAATCGGTTATCATTTTATCGCTCGGCAGATTTTCCTTTGCATACTCCACAAAATCGGGATGCTGCAAAAGCACCGCCAAGAGCGTTTCCTCTGCGGCAACACCGCGAGTGGATTTTCGCCTTTCAGGGTTAATATCATCCTTAGTATACTTAGGACGAAGTATATCGTTAATTTCTTGCTTTTGCTTAAAGCGCTTGTTCTGCTTGCGGTACTCGTCCACCTTAGCGGTAAGTGCCGTACGCGAAACCCCGTATTTTTCACAAAGTCTGCCAATATATATGTCCCTTGTCATAACATCATCTGTAGAGGATATTATCTGTGCGGCATTATTAAGGTATTTGAGTCTGCCGTCATCAGTATCAAGAAGCAAACCGTCAGCCGCCATAAGCAGCTTATACTCAATATCACTTACTGCACCCTGCAGCAATGCTTTAAACCTGTCCGCACCGTTATTTTTAATAAATTCATCAGGGTCCTTGCCGTCGGGGATGACTACTACCTTTACATTCAGCCCCGAATTTTCAAGCAGCTGCGACGCGCGGCGTATAGCCTTTTGACCTGCGGCATCGGCATCAAGCATAAGTACAATTTCTTTAGTGTACCTTGCAATAAGGTTTACCTGTTCGGGTGTGAATGCCGTACCCAAGGGGGCTACCGCATTAGAAAAGCCTGCCTGATGCAAGGATATAACATCCATATTACCCTCTACTAAAATCATCTGCTCGGCGCAGTTGTTTTTAGCATAATTTATACCAAAAAGGTTTTCACTCTTTTTGTAAACAGGCGTGTCCGAGGTATTTACATATTTACCGCCCGCTTTGTCGTCACCGGGCATTGCTCTGCCGCTGAAGCCTACCACATTACCGCGGATATTAATTATAGGGAACATTACCCTTTTTCTAAAGCGGTCATAGAAGCTACCGCGCTGACTTTTACCGATAACATTCGCCGTCAGCATTTCGTTTATAGTAAAGCCCTTTTCTTTTAAGTGGTTTATAAGGCTGTCCCAGCTGTCAGGCGCGGCACCCAAGCCAAACTGCTTTATAGTTTTAAGGGTAAGACCTCTGCCCAACAGATACGAAAGTGCCCATTTTCCGCCATCACTCATAAGCTGTGTATGGAAAAACTTTGCGGTTTCGCGGTTTATATCATAAATCCTGTTTTTAAGCCTTTGCATTGAATCATCATAGCCGTCCTGTGGGAGCGTTACCCCGCTTTTTTCGGCTAACAGCTTTACCGACTCAATATAATCAAGATTTTCAATAAGACCTGTAAAGGTGATAACGTCACCGCCTACCCCACAGCCAAAGCAGTAAAACGAGCCGTTTTCGGGATAGACCGTAAACGAAGGCGTTTTTTCACTGTGGAACGGGCAAAGTCCCACAAGATTTTTGCCTCTTCTCTTTAAATTCACATACTGTGAAATAGCCGATTCAATTTCATTTCTATATTTAATTTCTTCAATAACCTCATGCGGTATTGCCATAGTTCCACCTGCCTTTTAAAAAAATTACAAGCTATATTGTCCAAGCCTTAGGAATATAAATATCCGAATAAACAGTTATAGCGTAATGGTCGGTCATACCTGCAATATAATCAGCAATGGCGCGTTTTTCGCCCTCAGCCTCTACAATCTGCAAATATTCCCTGCCCAATTTGTCGGGGTTCTTTATATAATAATTGAACAGCCCCTCAATTATACCGAAAACCTTGGTTTCTTCCGATTTTGCAACAGGGTTTTTATAAACCGCATCAAACAAAAATTCGTGAAGCATATCATAATATTTTTCGGTTTCTTTATCCATAGCGATATCTGCACCGCTGTTTTTTACAATTGAATTAACAAGTGTGCTTATTCGTGCACTTTTATTATTGCCTAAATGCTCTACAATCTCTTTAGGGATTTGCTCACCCGAAATAACCCCTGCGCGTATAGCATCATCAATATCGTGATTTATATAAGCAATGCGGTCTGCAAAGCGGACAACCCTGCCCTCTAAGGTGTCGGCGAAAGCGCCTTTGGTATGACGGTCAATACCGTTCAAAACCTCGTATGTAAGATTAAGCCCCTTGCCGTCCTTTTCAAGCTTTTCGCAAACACGTACACTCTGCTCATAATGGGTGAATTCAAAGGGTAAAAGCTCTGCCAAAGCACGTTCGCCCGCGTGACCAAAGGGTGTATGCCCTAAATCGTGGCCTAAGGCTATTGCCTCGGTCAAATCCTCATTAAGCCTTAACGCACGCGCGAGGGTGCGCGCTATCTGTGCTACTTCAAGCGTATGGGTAAGGCGTGTACGGTAATGGTCCGACTCAGGCGATAGGAACACCTGTGTTTTATGCTTTAGGCGTCTGAAAGCCTTTGAGTGAATAATGCGGTCACGGTCACGTTGAAAATCGGTCCTAAGCGCACACTTTTCTTCTTCCCTTTTTCTGCCCCTAGAGTTAACACAAAGGGTAGCGTTTTCACAAAGAATAAGTTTTTCATTATTTTCGGTCATTTCACGTATGCTTGACATTTTATTCACCCCTTCATTATATATATTAGCAAAAAAATTGTAAAATCCTTTATTTTTCTTTAAAAGGCATCAATTTTTTCTCTTTTTCGGTAAAATTTAGTCTTGCGCTAAAGGTTTCGGTAAGTTTTTTTGAAAATTCCTCCAAACGCGCGTCCTTTATACTGAAAGTAACGGTTACGTTTTGAGTAAAATCGGTATTCACAATTTCACAGTCATAGCTTGACAGTAAATTAACCAACTTGCCGTGGTCGGTATATTCACAGGTGATGCTAAGCACACTGCTTGGTATCATTGTGAAAACCTCTGCTAAAGCCAGACAGTCCTGCACCGATTTTGAATAAGCGCGCACAAGCCCGCCCGTGCCTAAAAGCACACCGCCGAAGTACCTTGTTACTACCACCGCAATATTTGTAATGCCCGAGCCTGTAATCACATCAAGCATAGGCTTACCAGCCGTACCGTGAGGCTCACCGTCATCTGAAAAACGGCATAGCTTGCCCTCGTTCACAGAATAGGCAAAGCAGTTATGCCGCGCGTCCCAGTATTTAGAACGCATTTCTTCAAGAAAGGCATTAGCCTCCTCTTCGGTTTCACAATGGCGAAGGGTTGCTATAAAGCGTGAGCGCTTTTCTACATATTCAGTTTTAGTTTCCGAAAAAACGGTAGAATACAAGCTATGCACCCCTTTGTTTTAAAAAACCGCACATGCTTTAAAAAGCCGTGCGGTTTTAAGGTAATTATTTTCCAATATTGAAACGCTTGTTGAATCTATCAACACGTCCGCCGGTGTCAACCAACTTTTGCTTACCTGTAAAGAACGGATGACATTTAGAGCAAATATCCAAGCGGATATCCTTTTTAGTGGAACGAGTTTCGAACTCAGCACCACAAGCGCACTTAATTGTTACCTTTTCATACTCAGGATGAAGTCCTTCTTTCATCGTTGTCACTCCTTTCTATCACATTAGCCAAATAATAATATCACACTTTTTTTAAAAATGCAAGTGTTTTTTTATTTGTATTCAATCGTATACGCTATAAACAAAAGATTAAACCCCAAATATCAACTCGGCCAGCTCATCATAGCGTTTATTTATAACAAACAATCCGTCTCGTTCTGCGTTTTTCAAAGATTTCCAATCATAATTATATTCATTTGCGTCCATCAAAGAATAATCGCAAAAACATTGGATTTCTTTTTTAGAAAATAGTAAGTTATAATTCCTGTACATTCGCTGTTTATATGTCCATTTAGAAGAAACAAATTGACGTACCCATTCCTTTTGTTCTAAAATATATTTTGGATTTTTCACCAACTCATCTATAGAAAGAAACTTATCATTTTCGTCAAGATAAAACATACCGCATCTTGGATCAAAATAAGACCAACTGCCTTCTAAAAAAATTTCACAAACAATATGTCCCCCAACCACATGCATCACAATCCTACCTGGTAAACCACAAATTTCACACAAAGAAACCATTAATCTTCCCATACATTCACAAAGATTTTCGCCTTTTTTTATAAGTTCTTCTTCGGTACCGCCGTAAAACAACTGTTCATCGTGAGTTTTATACAAATCCCTACAATATATTAATATAGCCAGAACCTTTTCCCGCTCGGTTGTGCAATTTTTTATAACCGTTTCTACCGCCTGTTCCAACCAAGGACGTGTGCCTTTTCGATACTTCACAAAGTGAGGTTCTTTATAAAGATAATCCCTAGTAACATCGCATAATAATATTTGTTTTTTAAGTCGTTGCCACTCTACATTATCCCCGTAATTTATATGCAGCTGCTCCCAGTTTACCTGATAGATTTCTTTTTCTTCTGCAGTAGTTAATACTTCGGGTATCCGCTCTCCCATATATTGTTCCAAATTCATCTCTCATTCACGCTCCTTGAACTTATGAAACAATTAAACTAATATCTCCAATTTCAAGCGGTAGAAATTGCTTGTTTTCACTATTGAGGTTGTATACAAATTCAAACTCATTTGTACCTTTTTTTAAATATTCCATAGGTATTTCAATATTATTCCTACAAATATCCCACCACTTATCAATACGGAAGAGAATGAACGAATGTATAGACATTAGACCATGATGTCCACGTTCAGGCATAAGCGGTATATCATCAGGAGACCAATGCAAATCCTTTTCAGTAAGAGTAATCGGATGACCGTTTACATAAAGAATTATAGTTTCGAAATAATTAAGACCTCTGGCAAGAAAAGACAACGTAGCACTTTGTTTTTGTGTGGGTTCATCTCCTATTCGAAGAGAAAGTTTTAACCTGTTTTCATCAGGAGTCAGAGGTGCAGGTAAAATATCTAAATTATTAAAGCAATATTCTTTTTCCTGTTCTTTCAAGAATTCAATATTTGCTAAATTACCATAATGTGGCTTCCACTCATCCTGCCCTTCGCCCATAATGCCGCCGCTACCTAAAGCAGCTTGAATAGCAACTGAACCACCTATTAGACCCTGAAATGCTTTTGCATATTGCGTTCTTGGAAGACACGGTTTTTCTGTACGTACAATACCGGAACGCTCATCATCCGGCTTAGTATCAGTATCTGCCATACCGACGTGGGGTCTGATACAGGTTGCCACCTTACATTTAGTACCTCCACACGCCTTTACAAATTCCTCATTAGGTACATCAAAACAATCGTTTATCCAAATAACACTCGGGATAATCCAGTCAATCAAGCCTTCTTTTATCCACTGATCCCAATAAAGGCCTTCTCTTTCTTTTGAATCATACTCAAGCCGTACAATCAACTCTAGATATTTACCGTTTTTTCTGCCTTCTTCATCCAACATTTTTCGCACATCGCGGACTAACTGCGTAATACAATCATAATCACGCTGCGGATCAGAAAGAAACGGAGGGTACACACAAAAATCCAAAGAGACGCCGTCAACACCGTGCTCTACTGCCTCTTTCAAAATTTTTAGCTTAAAATCCCTTACCTCTTTATACTTAAAATCCAACTTAACCGAATGATACGGCTCAGGTCTTGCTGGATTATTATTACAAATTCTATATTCAGGATGTTGCTTATTCAGAGAGCCCACAAAAGCCACCCACGCAAAATTTTCCTCTGTTGGCGGACCATATTCATGATTCATTTCGAGCCTTGCCCAAACTTTTTTGCCAAGCTCATGACATCTTTCGGTTACAAGCTGCAAGCCGTCTTTTCCCGACTCTATAAGCTTTTTCACATTACCGTAAACGTTTAAATCACCCTCACGGCACATTTTGTATGCATATTCCGGGGCATTATCTAAGAACACTTCTCCCACCTTGGTGTTATAGGTAAAGACACTTCCCGGTCCCAAACCAAATTCCTTTACCTTTACATCAGGGTAATCCGCAAGAAAATCAACATTTTCACGCAAAAATTTTTCCACCGTAAAGTCAGAAGGCTTATCATAAAAAAACTGAGTAAAACCGTCATCTCTTAAGATAATAAAAGGTTTATTTTCCGACATAACACACCCATCCTTCACAGAAGTATCTATCTACTTCGTATTATTATACAAAACTCATTAAAAGTCAAGGTTATTATCTTTAGCTTATATTTTTAAAATTTTTTGTTGACATAAGGGTGTGTTTTAGGGTATAATCTACAATTGAAAGGTTATGTGCGGATTTGTCCGCCCGTTATTTATAACCGCAAAGTCAAAATTAAGGAGGGTACAGAAGTTGAAGAGAACATATCAACCTAAAAAGCTTCACCGTAAGAAAGAGCACGGTTTCTTAAAGAGAATGGCTACTGCTAACGGCCGCAAGGTACTTGCACGCCGCAGAGCAAAAGGAAGAAAGAAATTGTCATATTAAAAGCCACTTCCATGTGGCTTTTACTTTTATTATGAAAATCGTTAAATTAAAAGAAAACCGCGATTTCCGCCGAGTATATAATAAAGGTAAATCTTTTGTGAACCCATTTTTTGTGGTTTATGTGAATAAGACACGTTGGGACAGTGTAAGACTCGGCATTACTGTCGGTAAAAAGATTGGTTCTGCTGTAAAGCGCAACCGTGCAAAGCGCGTTATCACAGCAGCGTTCAGTACAGTTTACCCCCAAATACAAGCGGGGTATGATTTTGTAATTGTTGCAAGAACACGAATTTTGAATGTGAAAAGCACCGAGGTTACTTCTCATCTTCTTAAAATTTTAAATTCCGTCGGTGTACTAAAAGCTTGTCAAGATGAAGAAACTGTTAATTAAATGTATAAGGTTTTATCAGACCGCTATTTCTCCGCACAGGACTATTGCCTGTTGCCGTTTTGAGCCAAGCTGTTCGCAATACGCGATTGAGGCTATAACCGTTCACGGCGCATTTAAAGGCAGTTTGTTGGCTTTTTGGCGGATTCTACGCTGTAACCCCTTTTGTAAGGGCGGTTACGACCCTGTGCCAGAGAAAAAACATTGATTTGAAAATTACCATTTTGTTTGAATGGATGGGTGTATAAATGGATAAATTATTTAGTATTATAAACATACCGCTCGGTTGGGTGCTTGAATTTATTTCGGGCCTTTTCGGCGGTAACTTTGCCGCTGCGGTATTTGTATTCACTCTGCTTATAAATATTGCTTTTATTCCGCTTACCATAAAAAGCCAGAAATCTTCGGTACAGCAGATGCGCATTAAGCCCAAGCTTGACGAATTAAAGAAAAAGTACGGCGACGATAAGCAGAAGTATTCACAGGCTATGAGTGAGCTCTACCAACAGGAAAATGTTTCAATGTCGGGCGGATGTCTTCCTATGATTTTCCGTCTTGTTATAATGATGAGTATTTACTACCTCATTATGAGCCCGATTACCTACTTAATGAAGGTTGACGCAAATGTTATTTCAGAGGCTACAAAAGCGTTAGAAGCAACAGGCGTAAAAATCGTTCAAGGCAGAAGCGAGCTTCAGATTATCGGCGCAGTTTTAGCGGATAAAATCAATGTGCCCGAAATTTTAGAGGCTTGTAAGGGCATTAACTTTGACTTTTTCGGCATTAACCTTACCGAAACTCCGAAATTTTCTTTCAACATTTTCGGTGATTTCCAGATTATCTGGATTATGCCCATTTTGGCATTTGCCGCACAGATAGTTTCAAGTCTTTTCTCTATCAGAATGCAGAAAAAGACCAACCCCGATGCTCCCAGTATGACAGGTATGATGCTTACAATGCCTTTGATTTCGCTGTTTATCGGCTTCTCGCTCCCCGGCGGTGTTACTTTCTACTGGGCTTGTTCATCTTTAATAGGCGGCTTTATACAGATAGCCGTTCAACAGTTCTACGGTCCGCACAGACTTCTTGCAAAGGAACGCAGCAAGGAGCTTTGCAAGCAATGCGACTTTGAGGCAGGACAGATTAAAAAATTAAGCAACGATAACTAATTTAAGGAGGCAAATCTCTTGATTAAAGAAGCAATCGGCTATGGCGCTACTATTGAAGAAGCCAAAGAAGATGCCGTTTTAAAATTAAATGCAAAGGACGATGCTGATATACAGTTTGACGTAATCGCTTGTCCTAAGAAAAAGGTTTTAGGTCTTTTCGGCGGAAGTAAGGCAGAGGTAAAAGCCTTTGTTGAAATTCCCGACCAGAAGAAAAAAGCAAAACCCCAAAAGCAGAAGAAAGAAGCTGCAAATGCTCCAAAACAGCCTAAAAAAGAGGCTGTAAAAGAGGTCAAAGAACCTATAAAACAGGAAGCAGCCACCGAAACCGCTTTTGTAAGCGAAGAGAATATTGATAAGGATTCACGTGCAGGCAGAGCTATTGCTTATTTAAAGCCCATTCTTGAAAGCTTAGGCTGTACAAATATTTCTATTAAGGTAGCCGAAAAGGAAAACTCCGCTCTTATTGAGCTTGAGGGTGAAGGCTTAGGTGTTATAATCGGCCACAGAGGCGAAACGCTTGACGCTTTACAGTATCTTGCAGGTCTTGCAGCTAATACAGGCAGCGGTTATTACAAGGTTTCTCTTAATATAGGCGACTACCGTCAAAGAAGAGAAGAAACTCTTGTAAACCTTGCAGGACGTATCTGCGAGCAGGTTTTAAACACAGGCAAATGCCGTACCTTAGAACCAATGAATCCTTATGAGCGCAGAATTATTCACACTGCCGTTCAAAACTTTGACGGCGTTACCTCTGCTTCATTCGGAGAAGGCAGTGAACGCAGAGTTGTAATCGGTATAGAGGGTACTGAGCTTAAGCCGTTACGTCAAAACCGTAACCGCCGCGACAACCGCGGTGGCCGCAACCGCCGTCCTCGCAATAATAACAATGTTCAGTCCGCTCCCACAAGAGAGCCTAAAAAGGACAGCGACATTCCGCTTTACGGAAAAATTAACTAATCAAAAATAACGGTCTTTTCTGACCGTTATTTTTTCTTTCTTTAATAATTGACATTTGACCTATATATAGTATATAATAATTCTGTTAATAGATATTATCTTGATGATTGGGTATAATATTATAAAATTACGACTGGAGGGACTATATTGGAAAAATTTGTAATCTCTGGCGGTACGTCCTTAAAAGGTACAGTTCGTATAAGCGGTGCAAAAAATGCCGCTGTTGCAATTCTTCCCGCAGTTTTACTTGCTGACAGTCCTTGTATAATTGAAAATATCCCCAACATTTCTGACGTGACTAACATACTTATAGCGATGGAAGCTTTGGGTGCTAATATAAAAAACATAAATAAATCCACCGTTGAAATAGACCCCAGACACGTAAATTCCTTTGTGGTTTCAAAACAAATGGCAGAGGGGATGCGTGCTTCGAGCTATTTCTTAGGCGCACTGCTCGGCAGAATGAACAAAGCCCGTGTAGCGCCACCCGGCGGCTGTAATTTTGGTGTAAGACCTATCGACCAGCATATAAAGGGCTTTGAGGCATTAGGTGCTAAAATCACCCTTGAGAACGGGCTTGTAGAAGCTACTGCTAATGAGCTTGTAGGTGCTTCGGTCTATCTTGATGTAGTATCAGTAGGCGCTACAATAAATATTATGCTCGCCGCTGTCAAGGCAAAAGGGCTTACCGTTATTGAAAACGCCGCGAGAGAGCCGCATATTGTTGACCTTGCCAATTTCCTTAACTCTATGGGCGCGGATATTATGGGTGCAGGCACTAATATAATTAAAATCCGCGGTGTAGGTTCGCTTAGGGGTACTACCTACAGCATTATCCCCGACCAGATTGAAGCCGGCACCTATATGGCGGCAGCCGTTGCGACTAAGGGTGATGTTTTAATTGATAACGTAACACCCAAACACCTTGAATCTATTATAGCAAAGCTTAAGGAAATGGGTGCCGAGATTACCGAGTATGACGAAGCGGTAAGGGTTACTATAAACCACCGCCCTAAAAAGTGCAATGTTAAAACTATGCCGCACCCCGGCTTCCCTACTGATATGCAGCCACAAATAACAACTGTTCTGGCTTTGGCAGAGGGGACAAGCATTGTAACCGAGAGTGTGTGGGACAGCCGTTTCAGGTATGTTGAACAGCTTACTCTTATGGGCGCAGATATTCAGGTAGACGGCAAAATGGCGGTTATTACAGGTGTTGATTCATTAACCCCTGCTCCCGTTAAAGCGGTTGACCTTCGCGCAGGCGCGGCAATGCTTATTGCAGGGCTTGCGACCGACGGTATTACCGAGATTGAAGAGATTGAGCGTATTGACCGCGGTTATGAGGATGTTGTAGAAAAGCTTACCGCCCTTGGTGCAAGCATAAAGCGTGTCTACACACCCGATAATGCCGAAATTTTAAAACAAGCGTAACTTAACAGGTCAACTTAAGTTGACCTGTTTTTTAAAAGGAAGTAATAAAATGTCAAAAATTTGTCCGCTTTACAGCGGCTCTACAGGCAACAGTACATATATCGGTACTAAAGAAGGCAGTATTCTTATAGATGCAGGTGCCTCCTTTAAAGGTATTACCGAAAGTTTAATGCTTGCCGACGCTACACCGCAGGAGATTTTGGCGGTTGCTGTAACACATGAGCATTCCGACCATATAAAAGGGCTAAAAACCTTTTTAAATAAAACCGGAGCCTTTGTTATTGCAAGTGAAAAAACTGCAAATAAACTGATTGAAAACGGCTGTATTCCTGCTAAAACAAAAATTTTAACCATTGACAGCAGTCCTGTTCAAATCGGCGGGATATCGATAAACCGTTTTGAAACCAGTCACGACTGTGACGGCTCAAGCGGTTACACCTTTGCCTTGCCCGACGGTAAAAGGGTTGCTATTTGTACCGACCTTGGCATTATAACCAATACTGTGCGTCAAGCCATTACAGGCAGTGATTTGGTTTTGCTTGAATCTAACCACGATATTGAAATGCTCAAACGTGGTCCCTACCCACCCGCACTAAAGGTTAGAATTTTGTCTGATAAAGGGCATATTTCTAATATTGTTTGCGCAAACGAGCTTAAAAATCTTTTGCAAAACGGTACAAAGCGGTTTATTTTAGGACATTTAAGCCGTCACAACAACACACCCTTGCTGGCTAAAAGCTGTGCCGAAGCCGCACTTATGGACTTAAGTGCTAAAAACGGCAAGGATTATCTATTGAGTGTTGCCAAGCCTTGCAGTAACGGGGTGACAGTTATATGATTAAAATTACCGTTATTGCCCTTGGCAGACTTAAAGAAAAGTATTTACTTGAGGCTTGCAACGAATATAAAAAGCGACTTACACGCTACTGCAGTTTAGATATAATTGAAATAGAGCCTGTGCGTTTGCCCGAAAAACCGTCGGACGCAGAGGTAAAAACTGCGCTACAGAAAGAAGCACAGATTATTGTTAAAAAAATACCCCAAAACAGCGACGTTTACACCCTTTGTGTTGAGGGCAAGCCGCTTTCAAGCGAGAAATTTGCCGAGAATATATCTGCATCACAAAATATGGGTAAAAATATTACCTTTATAATCGGAAGCTCTTACGGACTTTGCGAAAGCGTAAAAGCTATGAGCAAGCTAAAGCTTTCGTTCTCGCAAATGACCTTTCCCCACCAGCTATTCCGCACAATGCTTTTAGAACAAATCTACCGCGCCTTTAAGATTAACGAAGGCAGCACATATCATAAATAAAGTTAAAGGGAAGCCGTCTCGGCTCCCTTTTAATTTTGCGTAAAATAGTATAATGAAGTATTTTTCTAACGAAAAATATGAAGTAATATCAAAGATATTATGAAGTATCAGCTAAAGCTGATATGAAGTGAAATAAATCTTCATACGCGAAGCGTACTTCATATTGCGAAGCAATACTTCACATCAAAGATACTTCATAAATCTCGCAAGAGATTTATTTCATTGCGCAATTAAAATTGCGCTTGTTATCCTTTTACTGCGCCTGCGGCTACGCCTTTTATTATATATTTTTGGCAAAACAAATAAAATACTACCACGGGTATAATTGACAGTACAAGCATAGCCATCATTGCGCCCATATCGACAGAGCCATAACCGCCCTTTAAATACTGAATAGCAATGGGTATAGTTTTATAATCGTTACCTATTACGAGATAAGGCAGCAGATAATCATTCCAAATCCACATAGCATTAAGAATTGCAACCGTTATTGTTGTAGGCTTTAAAATTGGAAAAACTATTTTAAAATAGGTCTGCAAGGGATTACAGCCGTCAATTGTAGCCGCTTCCTCTATACCGAGCGGCACAGATTTTACAAAGCCTGTAAACATAAAGGTAGCAAGCCCTGCCCCGAAGCCGAGATAAATAAGAATTATCCCAAAAGGATTGTCAAGACCTAATACATTTGCGGTTTTTGACATTGTAAACATAACCATCTGAAAAGGTACTATCATAGAAAATACCAACGCGTAGTAAAGAATGCTTGTAAAAACCGTTTTCACCCTTACAATATACCACGCTGTCATTGATGTGAAAACCACTATTGCCAGAACCGAAAAAACAGTTATAAAAAGCGACCAACCAAACGCGCTTAAAAAAGAGGTTTTATTAAGTCCCTCAATATAATTTGAAACGCCTGTAAAGGTTTGGGCTGTGGGCAATATAAAGGGCTCGGTGGCAATAGAAAATTTAAGCTTAAACGAGTTTATAATTACAATCAGTATAGGGGCTATGAAAATAAGCGAAAGCAATAAAAGCAAAATAAAAAATGCCGTATCCCTTAACCTTGCCATTAGCTTTCAACCTCTTTTCTGCGGGTAAGCATTAACTGTGTTAGCGAAACCGCCGCCACAAGTAAGAAAAATATAACCGACTTCGCCTGTCCTATACCCTCAGCGCCCGTGCTACCGTAAAACGTTTCGTAAATATCGAGTGCCATCATACGCGTTCTGCCACCGGGTGCGCCTGCCGTTAAGGCTAAATTCTGGTCGAAAAGCTTAAAGGCATTTGTAATGGTTAAAAACAGACAAATCGTAATTGACGGCATAACTGAGGGAATAGTAACCTTAAAAAGCGTAGTTAATGCGCCTGCACCGTCAACCTTAGCCGCCTCTAAAACATCGGTCGAAACATTGCTAAGCCCCGCTATATAAATTATCATCATATAGCCAATCATCTGCCAATTCATAAGGATTACAAGTCCCCAAAAGCCGAACTGCGCATCGCTTGTTATTGAGTAATTAAACCTGAACAGCACACCGTTAATTATAAGCTGCCAGATATAGCCAAGCACAATACCGCCTATAAGATTAGGCATAAAAAATACCGTTCTGAAAAGCCTTGTGCCGAATATATTCCGTGTGAGCAATAGCGCCAACAAAAATGCAAATAAATTAATTGTCACAACGGTTGTAACAGCAAATTTAACCGTAAACCACAATGAGTTAAGAAAGGTTTCGTCACTTGTGAAGATTTTTATATAATTTTCAAGCCCTACAAACCTTGCGTCAGTAACGGTGCGAAACTCGGTAAAAGATAAAAACAAGCCAAGACAAAACGGTACTGCAAAAGCTATCAGAAAAGCAATAAGTGTTGGCATAACAAATATGGGAAAATACCGTTTAACCGCTTTCATTTAGCCTCTTTCACTCTTCCATTTATCAATAATAGTCTTTTTAAGTGCGTCCCAATCGGCTTGACCCTGAACGTAATCAAGTAAACCGCTGCCTACTTCCTTTTTAAAGTTTTCGCTTGGAAATGCTGTGAAAATCCAAGGCACAGTTTCGGTTGCGTCATCCTTTAAATAGCGGTCAATTTCACTTGCCAACGGGTCGTTAGGACGTTCGCCCACCTTAAAGGTATTAAAGGGTGAAATAAAGCCTAATTTTTCGGTAACATATTTTTTACCGGTTTCGCTCGAGAAGAGCCAATCTAAAAACTCAAGCGAAGCCTTGCGCTTTTCTTCACTTGCATTTTTGTTAATTGCAAGATAGTTTTCTGTGCCTATGCATATACCCTGCTTTTCTTCGCCGTCAATACCTGTAAAAATGGGTAGCATTTTTATATTCTCTGCCTTTACGGTATTACCCTCTACACCCGAAATTTGTGACCACGCCCAATTTCCGTTTTGCACCATTGCGGCTTTACCTAGCGCAAACTCTGCCATAGAATCCGCAACCGACTTAGAGCCTAAAAGGGTTTTTGATGTCACAGAATTTTCTATATAAAGGTCGAATATATTTTTAAAATTCTTTTCATATTTAAAAGCAATTTCCTTAGCATCTAAAAGGGACAGTGTAGGGTCTTGCTCGCTTTTCTTATACTCATAATAAAGCGGAATATTCAAAAGATGGGTTTGCCACCGCCAATCCTCACCGCTTGAAAGAGAGGTGGATGCAAAAACACCGTCTATGCCGAGCTCCTTTTTATGCTTCGTCATATCCTCTACAACTGTTTTCAAGGCTTCAAAGCTCTTGATTTCACCCATACTGTTTATCTTGCTTTGACGGTTTTTGAGCGCAAAATATTTATCCATAATTGCGTTATTGTAAATTATTCCATACCCCTCAACAACATAAGGCACCGCGTATACACCGTTATCATCCTTAATTGCCAATGATTTATCACTTAAATAGGAATAAAATTTACTATCCTTAATATCAAGGCAATAATCCTTCCACGCTTCATACCCGATAGGGCCGTTCACCTGAAAGATTGTGGGTGCATCGGTCTTAGCAATTTCAGACTTGAGTGTCTGCTCATAGGTGTTAGCCGCCGCAGTTACAACCTTAACCTTGACACCCTTTTCTTGCTCATATTTTTTTGCAAGCTCCTCATATACTGCCGCAGATTCCGGCTTAAAATTTAAATAGTATACTAACGCGTTGTTATTCTTTTCACCGCAGCCGGAAAGTAAAAAACAAGAAAAAACACATACCGCACTTAAAATTACCGATATTATCCTTTTCATAAAGCTTCCTCCAAAAAATTTATTAGTAATACTTTGCCACAAATTGCCCAAATTATGATTTTATTTTTTCTAAAGCGCCTTTTTCAAGGCGGGAAACCTGCGCCTGTGATATTCCGATTTCCTCAGAAACCTCCATCTGAGTTTTGCCCTGCATAAACCTGAGCCTTAAAATATGCTTTTCTCGGTCGCTTAAATCCTCAATCGCTTGCTTGAATGCAATTTCCTGTAGCCAATTGCGGTCATCATTATTATCGCCTAACTGGTCAAGCACATATATAGTATCCCCACCGTCAGAATAAACAGGGTCATAAAGCGACATCGGAGAAACTATGCTTTCAAGCGCTATTACTACATCCTCTACGGGTAAATCCAGCTCTTTTGCAATTTGCGCTACGGTAGGCTCGGTTTGCTTTTCACTCATAATACGCTCCTTAGCCTGCATTGCACGGTAGGCGGTATCCTTAATAGAACGACTTACCCTTATCAAATTATTATCCCTCAAATAACGCCTGATTTCACCTATAATCATTGGAATGGTTATAGAATGGCGAAAAAATAATATACATAGAGGATGAACTTTTGTCCATCCTCTTAATGTCTTATAATAATTGTAGTTTGTCGAATCGCTTTTTAGCGTTTCGACAAGCCACTTTTTAAGTGGCTTTAGCAAAATTAAATTTTAAAATTTAATTTTGCACAACACTTATTGCAATGGATATGTACAAATTTCAAAAGAAATTTGTTACAAAATCAAAGATTTTGTGTCGAAACAAGAATGTTTCGACTAATCATAACCATTATAAATTATCTACTAAATATTATACTTTTTCTGGAGTTCTCGGTCAACTGACAATAAATGTAAACTGATTGTTATTTGTAATTTACAATTTGATTTAGATTATAGAGCGTAATATTGTCATTATTATCTGCCTCTGATACAACCTTGCTATCAAACCCTGATTCAGAGAAAAGTGCATAATAGAACTTTGCGCCTTCTTTAAGCGGTGTCAGTTTGGCAACTGTATCAAGATACTCGGAATAATCGAACGGCGTATTTTTAAATTTACACTCACCGACCAAATACTCCTTGCCACCCTTTCCGATGCCGAGGATATCAATTTCGGTTTCAGCAGCTCTAACACCTTTAGGAGCATCTTTATCACGCACCGTAGTTTTTCCTGTCCATCTGCCCATTTTTGAATAACGGAAAGGTAGTTCATTTTTCTTCTGCATCTCTCTTACAAACTCTTTGCACACATCCTCAAAAGTAAAGGATGCAAACTCGTGCAATACCGGTGCAATAACATAATCGTAAACTCCGTCTACATCACCATCTTCAAGCTGAGAAAAATTTGTAAAACCAAACGCATACCAAAATCTAAAGAAATTATCGGTCAAGCGATAAGTGCCTCTGTTAGAGTTGGCTTTTTCCTTGCTTTTGGAATCAACTGAAAACTCGCGCTCAACAATTCCAAGCTCAATAAGATTTTTTAGATATACGCTTGTTTTTGAGGTGTCCTCTACGAGAGATTTTTGGCTGATGTCATTAAGCTTTGTATTGCCAAGTGCTACCGCCTCAATAATGGAGTTATATATAGGGGTTTCACGAAGCTCTTGATGAAGTAAAAAATCAACCTCACTATACAAAACCGAGCCTTTAGTTAGGATATTTCTCTTAATATTCTCCGCCAACGAAAGCTTTGAACTAAATTGGCGAAGATAATGCGGAATACCGCCAAGTATGGAATATGCCAATACCTTATCTTTATCAGAATAATTCGGGAAGAATTTAACCGCATCATAAAATCCCATCTCAGTCATTTTATAAATACCGGTTGCCCTTCCGTAAAGCGGATTTTTTTCGGCAAGTAATTCTTTCTCTATAAAACTCATTGCGCTACCGCACAATACAATCATTACATTTTTATCTTTAAGCTCAGCATCCCAAAGATTTTGCAGCACAGATGGGATACTCTTGTTTCCCTTGCACATATAAGGAAACTCATCTATGATGAGTAGTTTCTTTTGATCTCCAAAAGGAAAATCCAAAACAGAACGAAAAGCACTCTCCCAATCTGCAAACTCGGAGATATACTGCTTTGCAGGGATATCCTCTTTTAGAATATGCTTTGAGAATTTAGAAAGCTGAACTTTATCGGTACTTTGTGTGCAGGAATAAAATACATGCTGTTTTCCTTTGCAAAACTCTCTTAATGTTTCGGTTTTGCCCACACGACGTCTGCCATAAAGAACAACAAGCTGACCATTCTCGTTATCAAATTTATCCTGAAGAAACTTTAATTCTGCCTCTCTTCCAATAAACATATCAAAACCTCCGTTGATTCAAATCGTGATTTACTAAATCGTGATTTGATAATATTATATATCGTAATTTTCAAAAAATCAAGTGCCTTCAAAAAAATTAAGGACACAATTATAAAACTGTGTCCTTAATTTCATTACTTATTACCTTCCAAAAGATATTCCTGCAGTTTAAATTTAACCATAATGCTCGGTTCACCGTCAGCACCGCTGATGATAACCTTGTCTATAAGCTGGTCGCACACATGTTTCTTTTCTTCAATGCTCATTACGCCCCAAGACTTTTGAAGGTCACGCAAAAGTTCCCGTGAACGTTCAACCTTAATAGCAATAGTGGATTTTTTGCTCTCGTTTTCAACCGCCTCTTGCAGTCGGTCGATTTCTTGCTCTCGTTCACTGATAACCTCTAAAAGCTGTTCAGTACCCTTTTCTGCGTAAATGTTATAAAGGCGTTTAATCTCTTCTTGCTTACGGCGGATCTTCAATTTAAGGTTATCCAACACCTCAAACTGTGAAATGGTCTTCTTTGTGTTCTTATTATTAAGGTAAGACATCTGGAACAATTCTTGCACAACCGCCTCTTCAACGTCCTCGGCAAAGTATTTTAGATTCTTACAATCGGGATCTTTTATAAGATACTGTTTTGTGGTTTGCTGAGAATAGCAGACGATTTTTACACTCTTGCCCCATTTTTGATAGCGCATTTTGGCACCGCAATCCCCACAAACCAAAAGTCCGCTTAAAAGATACTGTGAACGTGCATAGGTTATGCTGCGGCGTTCCATCTCCTCTTGTGCCTCATAAAAAATTTTTTCGTCAATAAGCGGCTCGTGATTGCCTGCGTACTCTTTGCCCTTATAGACTAAATATCCGAGTGAAGTGCGACGTTTTAATATCTGCACAACAATACGCTCACCCTTGAAGCCCAGCAAATCAGAAATTTTTGCAGGCGGCATCTTTTCCTCAACATACAAACGAAAGATTTCTTGCACCTTTTCCTTTTCTTCGGGGACAACATCATAGTTTCCGGTTTCTCGGTTGTATCTGTAGCCATAGGGCTGATTACCGCCACCCATCGGCTTACCCGACTTTATCCTTTCCTCTCGACCACGTTTCATTTTATAAACAATTTGATCACGGTCATACTCTGCAAGGCCGGCAAACAACACCAACATCAGTTTTGAGGTGGGATTGTTTCTGTCCACGCTGACAAAAGGTTCAGCAATACTTACGAAGTTAATGTCGTATGTATTTGTGTTAACGAGGCTGTTTTTACTATCCTTACGGTCAACGATATAATCCTGGATGAACTGAAGTGTGCCAAGCAGTGAACGGGAAAGTCGGTCAATCCTCGGCACGATAAAGCAGTTGATTTTAATTTTTGAAGCACCACGGTTAAATCGGTCCACAAGCTCAACAAAATGATTAAGACCGGGACGATCCATTGTGGTACCGGTAACACCGTCATCGGTAAAGAGTACACAGTTATTAACATTGTTATACTGACAATATCGGATGATGTCATTACGCTGAACATCCAAACCGAAGCCTTCTTCTGCCTGCTTATCGGTAGAAACACGGCGGTAAGCAACATTGATTAAAAAGTTTCCGTCACTGTCGGTATCAATTTTATCGGTATCAAATAAAATCTCTGTCCACTTATCTGAATTTAAGTTCTTTTCAAGCCAACCCATTAGCACACCTCTTTTCATCTTTTTTATTATTGTAGCATACTTTTACACCAAACACAAGGTGTATTGACAAAATGCCATATTTTGTCGAAATTGTTTTATGTATCCCGATGCAAAGCTGCATCGGTTGGATTCCGATTGTTAAGCCTTAAATCTTAGGCAGGATTCTTGTCACGGGAAGGCTCAGGCAATACTACCTCGCCGTCTTCCGTAACGATGGCTCTGTCAACAATGCTATTAACAATACGATCAATCGTATTGTTACCTTTGATGACATAGTTCTTCAGTTCCTCGTGGGTAATTTCCTTGTCGCCCATAAAAATTCGAACTTTAAATTTCAAAGTATGCTACCTTCCTTTCTGAAATAATTATGGACAAAATTTGAGCGGTTTAATACAAAACACGGAATCCAAGGTTGCTCTTGTCCATAAATTTCTTTATTCATATCTTTGTAATTTGAATTTCTCCTTCATCATTTTTAGTTATCAATAAAAGATATGTAGTTAGGCACACTGCGCTATTACAGTTTACCTGTGCCTGTTTTGCTGACGAAAATATTTTCGCTAAGTCAGCTAAGCTTGCACCTGCTGCGAAAAAACATTTTGGTACACAAAACTATTTCCCCTGACTTTGTTCCGCATCAAAGATTTTCGCTCACAAACAGAGTGGTATGCTTTTTAAACGAAAATCTTATAATGAGTTTGAGGAATGTTTTTTCTGCATTTCAAGAAAAGATTAACGGTGAGAGGTTTTTCTTCTCTTGGACGCGTGTAAAATATAAGGAAGGTTAATGTTTCATTTCAAGAAAACTTAAACGGTCCGCACCTTTCGGCACGGACCGTCTGCTCTTATTGGAATAAATTTTACATGAGTGTCGGTTTTAAATGACGATGATTTTCTTTTTGCAATGACAATATGACACTCATTTTGAAATGACAGTCATAGATTTTTTATAGATTAATAGAAGATTAATTTTAGGCAAAACTATCGTTTTGAAATGAGGGGCGCAACTGTCATTTTGAGATGATTGTTTTATCATTTTGAAATGACAAATGGACTGTCTTTTCGAGATGATAGGATGACTCTCATTTTGAAATGAGCATACGAACTTTCCGTTCGATATGCTCAGATTGCTCCCCCTCTTGTAAACCTCAAAATGATAATAATCTTTCTGTCATAAATAACTGAAAGTTTAACGCTCAATAAAGTCATAGTAAAAAGATAATTATCTGACAACTGATCGTTACTTTTTGCTGCAAAAAAGAGAGTCCTATCAAAGCGATAACTCGCCGCAAAAAGACTCTCAAACTCTAATCATCCCGAACGGACAATCATTTTTATAGATTATTATTGAAAAATCATTTTAAACGGAAAATAAAGCAAAAATGAACAAAATTAAGGGTTAATTCTAATTTTAAGTAAGGTTCTGTCGCCTTAAGCCCTTATAAAGAACGATTATTAAATAAATACAATAATTAACCTATAAGGGGGAGAGTGTTTTTGCGGAATGCTTTTTTCGCTCTTTTGTTCAGGTATAATCTTATTCGTGTTCCAACTTTTGAACCATCAAATCAAATAATCCTACTTTTCCTTTCACCCCAACTTTTAACTCATACTGCCACAATCTTTATGGTTCATTTGTTGTAACAACCACTTCTAGAAGGTGGAATAAAAAGTGGATTGCTAACAGGTTCAACTTTTGCAACATAGTTTTAGCATATAAAATAAAATTTGAAAATTACATTATGGTTCAAACTTTGCTACATAACCATCAAAATTAAATTAATTATTTTTTATTGCTTATAATAAGCATGGTTCACTTATTGCAACATACTTATTAAAAAATCAGTTCATAGTTTGCAACATAATTACCATACCATCGCTCTTATATCGAGAGGTTAAGTTCATATACAGAAGAAGGTGAGTATTCCGCGAGAAACTGAACACCTTGACCGCTTAAGTTGAACAGTGCGACCGTCAAAATTGAACAGTACGACCGCAGAAATTGAACACCACGCAATTAAGGCAACAGTAACATCCGCTTTAATGCACAGCAGAGGGAAGGTATAATGGATATATGCACTGCGAAAGCGGTGTAAATATTCATTAGGAGGTCAAAAATATGACCAATTACCGAGAGATACTGAGGCTAGACAACCTTGGTCTCAACAAAACCCAAATAGCCGATGCCTGCGACTGTTCAAGAACAACAGTAATTGCGGTGCTTCGGCGAGCTGAAGAGGTAGGACTTTTTTACACATTGCCTGAAAGCCTTTCCGACAAAGAATTGTCTAAGAAATTGCATCCGTCTACTCAAAGTAAGCCTATGTACAAAATGCCGGACTACGAATATGTACATAAAGAACTGCAAAAAAGTGGTGTTACACTGATTATGGCTTGAATATTGTGAGAAATGCCGTGAAAACGGAGAATTACCATATCAGTCTACGCAGTTTAACAAGTATTACAGCGATTACGCCATTAAAACAAATGCAACAATGCATTTGAATCACAAGCCTGGTAAAATAATGCAGGTGGACTGGGCGGGCGACACAGCAACTGTTATCGATACTGTAACGGGAGAAGCAATTACAGCATATCTTTTTGTGTCATCTCTGCCGTATAGCGGATATTCCTATGTGGAAGCATTTTTCTCTATGAATCAGGGATGCTGGATAGCAGCTCATGTAAATGCCTCTAAATACTTTGGCGGTGTTACCCGTATTCTTCAGTGCGACAATTTAAAAACAGGTGTTATCGCTCACGGCAAAACAGAGGTCTCCCTTAATAAAGCATACAGTGAAATGTTAGAGCATTATGGCACTGCTATTATTCCTTGCAAAGTAAGAGCACCTAAAACAGCCTTATTCTTGGTTACTTTTCGTAAATGTCTATTGAAATTTTCAATAGAATTAGTGGTATAAATTAGTGTTCTAACCGACTGTGGATACTTGAAGTAGGTTGAAAGTTCCGGCCAATGTGCCTTCCATGAAACTGAAATTTTTGGATATTTGGAATCCCATTTGGTTGCAAATTGCTCTAACTCATATAGTGCAGTTTCCTCATCAATGGCACCATAAACTCTCTTTAAATCCGCCATTAATGCCTTAATATCCTTGTATGAAACATACTTTGTACCATTGCGTATTTGATGTATTACGCACTGTTGAATTTCGGTTTTCGGATATACCGCAGTTATCGCTTCTGGAAAGCCTACAAGACCATCCACACAAGTGATTAAAATATCTTCGACACCTCTGTTTTTTAGTCCATTCAGGATTGTGAGCCAATATTTAGAACTTTCATTATCTCTAACATACATACCAAGAACATCTTTCTTTCCGTCCATATCTACACCAATTGCAATATACACGGCTTTCTTTACTATTCTACCTTCGCTTCGTACATGGTAATGGATTGCATCCATAAACACTACTGCATATATGTTTTCAAGTGGGCGTTGCTGCCATTCTTTTACAACGGTTAATATCTTGTCTGTTATGCGACTTACAAGGCTATCTGACACCTCTAATGCAGCTAAATTCCAATCCTTTGAATAGGGAAAATCATAATCTTCAAGTTCCACAAAAGGAATGGTATTATCAATATATATAGCCCTATTAGAGATAACACCTCTTGACACATTTTGCCTTGATTTTATATAGATGGTATATAAAACGTCTTTTTCTACTTCAAATTCCCAAACAAGAAACTGTCCCGCAGACTGCCAACGATAGAGAATTATCTTCATCGAAACAGTGCATTTATGTCTGACACAGAGATTGCAAAAGCATTTGAAGAGTTTTCTAAAATGACACACTAAATTTCTCTGTAATTAAGTGTGAGATTTCTTCTTTCGGATATAAGGTTTTAAAAACAGAGTTTAATAAACCTATTTTGTGTGAACAGATAAGGTTTGCGAATTTAGAATCTTTTCTCTTTTACGATTTCTTTAACGGTATTAAGAAAAACCACATACCGAACAAATGCAAACACTGCGGCAAGTACTTTTTAATCAAAGGCGGTAAGTATTTCAGTTACTGTGACCGACCGTTAAAGAAAGAACCGGACAAGACATGTCGTGATGTTGGTTCTCGAAGAAGGTATGACGACAAGTGTAAAAATGATCCTGTTTGGCAGACTTACAATAGAGCATATAAGGCACATTATGCACGGTATATGAAAAAGAAAATGACCACTCCTCAGTTTGAAGAATGGTCACGCTTTGCGTCAGAACTGAGAGACAAAGCCCTTGCTGAACAGATTAAATTTGAAGATTATTACGCGGAAATTCGCAAGTAGTTATTCTTTGGTTTATGCGGTGTAAATTTTGCACAGAAACTAAATATTAATATTCAATTCTTAATTTAGAGATTTGAAATATATTCTTGTATTTCGATAACCCTGTTTTCAAGTCTTGCTTTTTCAGCAGCGAATACTAAAAGATGATTATAGCAAGAGATTTCAATATCAGGCACAGATTTGCCGGAATACTCTCCAAGCAAATAATCATACAGTGTTTCTACTATACCGCCATCACCACCACCGTGACCGCCTGTTACACCGTCACTGCCTGTCAATTCAATATTCTGCTCGGTTTTTGTTTCGAAATCATATATCTTAATATATGTGTCATTATCATCACCTAACACGGCGTGAATTTCGCCTTTAGTACCCATAATATGCATTGCTCTTCCGCCTTTGTTAAAAGCCGTCATTGTGAAAGAAACCGTAATATTATCTTCAAAAAGCATATTAACAACTTGGTGATCCACAACATCATTATCGCACTTATAAACACATTTTCCATATTGCGTCTCAGTGATTGCTTTTTTAACATCATCATCGGTTGGATTTGCTAATCTTGTTGAGGTAGTTCTGAACCATTCATTATCCTTATCGTCAAGATAAAGTTTAACTGCATTATATGGGCATGTATCGCCTAAGCGACATCCCTCTATGCAATAATCAGGAGTTTTATCCGGAGCATTAGTTCTTGTGAAATGCGATAAACTGCCGAAAGAATGAACATTTACACATTTCTTTCCTAAGAGCCACTGCAACAAATCAATATCATGACAAGATTTTGCCAAAAGCATATTTGCGCTTCTTTCCTCGTTACCCCAATTGCCTCTTGTATAACTATGGCTATAATGAACATTGCCAACATTCTCTTCGTGATTTATTGAAACAACATCACCAATTTTACCGTTATCGAGCATTTCCTTAATTCTTATAAATAATGGAGTATATCTAAGTACCGTACACACAACAACTTTTACACCATTGAGTTTTGCAGCATCAGATAAGTTTTTACACTCTTCAGCTGTAGGGGCAATGGGCTTCTCCAACAAAAGATTATACTTCAAATTTATTGCCGCCATTGCAGGCTCGAAATGTTCTTTATCCATAGTTGAAACAACTGCTATATCAGCAATCTTTCCAAGCTTCAATAATTCTTTCCAATCATTAAAACACATTTCTTCAGGTATATTGTGTTTATTCTTTATATGATCCCTTCTGCTTTCTATAGGCTCAGCAACTGCAACAACTTCAAACTTATCCGAACGATTCTGCATTTCATCGGTATATCTGGTTCCTCTATTACCTGCACCAATTAATATAACTTTTAATTTTTCCATATTTAACACCCTTTTAAATAATGTTATTATAATTTTTCGCTTACTTTAACATCTTTTTTGCCGATAATAAATACAGTTACATATATGATTGCAGCAACTGTAAAAATTAGTGCTATTAGAGACGCTACCTGTTGAGCATAGACGTTTATACCAAAAAGTTTATTTCCGCTTTTTTGTATGTAGGTATCGAGTGTGAAGCTTGCTTTTGTATGACCGAGTATGCCAGATAATGTTTTGGCATCAACTCCGCTTATAATAGCTTGTGTTGCAAATGTATGGCGGAGGTCGTGAAACCTAATATCCGGTAGTTCTGCTTTTTGTAATATTTCTTTCATTTTGCGATAAGCTTTTTTAGGTGGAATCGGAATTTGAGGATTATTCTGTTCTGTAAATACCCATTCGCTTTTAGCAAATTTCTTTCTT
>JAFXCZ010000015.1 GCA_017516445.1 Clostridia bacterium | reverse complement strand
GAAATACGCTGCGGCGTATGAGGGATTTATTTTATTTCACATTTTGCCGCTAAGGCAAAATATTTCATAATCCGAAGGATTATTTCATATTGCGTAGCAATATTTCATTCAATGTGCTATAATAATTGCAGAGGTGAGGTTTGTGAAAGAAAATAAACTCGTTGAATTATCTATGGATTTTGCCATTAAGATCATCAAACTCTGCGAAACGATCAAAGGACATTATTCCCTTGTGAATCAGCTGGAGCGTTCTGCTACCTCCATTGGCGCAAACATTCACGAAGCAAATTATGCCCACGGAAAGCCTGACTTTATTGCAAAATTACAAATTGCTTTGAAGGAATGCTACGAAACGGAATATTGGTTTGAATTATTTGTGAAATCCGATATTCTGAATAGAGAAACGGCGGTTGATCTTTATAATCAATGTGGTACAATCCGCCGCATTTTAATTGCCTCAATCAATACCGCAAAGGAGAATGCGAAATGATAACCGAAAAATCCTGCGGTGCTATTGTTTACACAAAAGAGAGCGGCAATATCAAATATGTTATTATCCGTTCCAAGGAAGGTATTTACGGATTTCCAAAAGGACATATAGAAGAAAACGAGAGTGAAACAGAGACGGCATTGCGTGAAGTAGCAGAAGAGGTTGGATTAACAGTCACACTCATTTCTAAATTCAGGTTAGAGGATACACACACCTTTAACCGCAATGGTGAAACAAGACTAAAGCATATAGTATACTTTTTGGGAGAGTATTCCGCACAAACACCTACTGCGCAGGAAACTGAATTAAACGGTGTATGTCTGATGGATTATGAAACTGCTATGTCTTCATTTCAGTTCGAAAACTCCAAAAGGCTGCTGACAGATGCACATAATTTTTTAATGCAATTATAGATTTATGCACCTTTTCGCTTTTCTTACCTACACTTATACACCGTTATACTGCTCTTTCGCACGAAAAAGTCACTTTTGTCTACCGACAAGGGTGGCTTTTTTCAACGAAATAACACCCTGCTTTTTATCAAATTCAAAATATTACTTGATTTTTTAAAAGCTATGTATTATAATGCTCTAGTGACCTATGGAGAGATGGCTGAGCTGGTCTAAGGCGCACGATTGGAAATCGTGTAACGGCTAATACCCGTTCAGGGGTTCGAATCCCCTTCTCTCCGCCAAAATCGACAAATCTCGGCAGAGGTTTGTCGATTTTACTTTTTATCTCTTCACTCTTCACTCTTCACTTTTCACTATTCTCTACTGTCGATTTTGGCAAGTAATAAGTAGTAGTGAATAGTGAAGAAGTATTTTACAAGGCTCTACCTTGCTTTTTCATTTGTAGAAAGTATAATAAAAGTATAATATGTAAAAGGTGGATTAACTATGACTGAAAGTCCTTTAATGATAAAATCTAAGGAATTTGCACTGGCCGTTATAAGAGTATGCAAAGAATTGCGAAATGCAAAATGCGAAAGTGCTTTGATTAATCAGTTTTTACGTTCCGGAACAAGTATTGGTGCAAATATTAGAGAAGCTTTTTATGCGCACGGAAAAGCAGATTTTGTTGCCAAACTACAAATTGCTCTTAAAGAGTGTTCAGAAAGTGAATATTGGATTGAACTACTAATTGAAAGCGGATATTATAATGATAAAGAATTACTTAACAAATGTGTTGAGGTAAAACGAATTCTTATTGCCTCTATTAATACTGCAAAGGATAATAACAAATGATACATTTGAAACCAATAAATATTGATAATATAAACGATTTTATCGGTACTTCATACGATAAAATGACTTTTGAAGAAAAGCAAAATATGATATTAGAAAGTATAAATAAAAGTCATAATAACCAGTATTTTGAATTTTTAGTAGTATATAAAAACGATATTGTGATTGGATTTATGAATCTTTTTGCTCATTCAAAGCATATTATCAGTTGCGGACCGACTATCAAAGATGGATTTCAAGGTAAGGGTTTTGGTTTTGAAGCTGAAACATTAGCATTAAAATATTCTAGAGAAAAAGGATTTACCATTGCGGTTAGTGGTGTAGATGAAAATAATGTAGCAAGTATTAAATTGCACGAAAAATTAGGTTTTGAACTAGATAGAAAATACTCTAACAAACAAGGAAGAACAATTAGATTATACATAAAATCTATATAGTTATTTAATACGTAGTGATTCGAACACATAGTTATAAACTTATTATACAACCTTTTCAAAAAAGAACGAAGCTTGTGCTTCGTTCTTTTTTATATCTCATATTTTATTTACTTTTGACGGGAAATTAAACATTGGTAAAAGCAATCTTCTTTTAAGTATATAAAAAACCTTATTGTTTTTATTAGCTAATGCTTCCTCTAAAGCTTTACGAGCGCAAAAAACCGCCTCAACTGCACTGTCTGTCGGTTGCGAATTACCGTAACATACCTCCTCAATTACGCTTATGCCGTCAATAAGCTTTTGCGCGCTATCGTCATTAAGCAAGGGGCATACTCTGTGTGTTAATTCGCTTATAGTTTCGCCTTTTTTAAACCTGAAGCCCAACCACGAATACTGACGCAAAATATCCTTGTAATAAAATTTTGTTTGCGCTTTTGTTTTTGTAAAACGCTTTCTGACCGCCTCTAAGGTATAAAGCTTATAAGAAACCAACGTATTAACTATCGCATAAATAATAACCAAAACCGCCAAAATAAGCAAAACGATTAAAGGAATATGCCCTACCGATTTTTGTTTTCTTTGAGGCTCTTTATTGTTCATTTCTTCCTTTTGCTTTTCAACCTCAACATCAAAGGTGGGTGCAGGAAGCTTATTACCAATACTTTGCGAGCCGCCGCTGTTTTGTGGGGCATCCTCTAAAGGTGAAGGGTCAAAGGTCATCCATCCCACATTTGGGATATAACATTCTACCCAAGCATACGGCGAAGACTTATCAATAATTTGTGTTCTGCCGTCGGGCGAGGCTATCGTTTTATATCCTGCCGCAAGGCGTGACGGCACCCCTACCGAGCGCGCCATAGCAATCATAGCCGCAGTGTAGTAAATACAATGTCCTTTTTTGGTTTTAAAAAGCCTTTCTACAATGTTGTCGCCTTTAGCAAAAGCAGACGGTGTATCTGTATAAATATAACCGTTTTCAGCGCTCAGATATTCGCAAATTTTCTTTGCGACATTATACGGACTTTCAATATCAAGATTCATTCTATCAATATCTTTTTTAAGCTTTTTCGGCAGCTTTACAATTTTCTTTGTATGTAGCTTATAGAACTCACTTTCAGTATCGTACAGAGGGTCCCCCGCCTTATTTGAAGACATATAAAAGCCGTTCATTTGCTTTGCTAAAGCGTCTTGCTTAGTATCGTAAATAAAAGAATCTATTGTATAAGAATAATCTTCTGGCAAGCCGTAATACGAAAACAGTCTTCCGCGCGCATCAAAAAGTATTGGGTTTACAGTGGCAGTGTTCTCGCTGAAATTATAAACCTGACCTATTGTAGGCAAGAAAAATGCATCCTGCTTTAAGGTTATGTTAACCCTTACCCTATAAGCAATTTCATCAATCTCACTTACAAAATCCACATCATCTTTAAGCCGTGAAGACAGGTATAATGCCTGCTCGCTATCCCAAATACCGTTTATTCTATACCCTTTATTAAAGGTATTAATCCAATTCGCGCCGTCAAAGGTATCAAACGCGGTCACCTTTACCAAAGCGGTATCGGTCAAATCGGTAGTGGCTAATACTTTAGGCTCAATTTCATACAAGTTGCCGCCGATGTAACCACTGTTTGTAACAAGACCTAAATCGAACAAGGTTATATTCAACTTTTTTTGTTCTTTAGTAAAGGTGTTTGTAGCAGTTTGAATATCGGCAACGATTTCGGAGCAAGGGCGGTTTCTTACACTGCCTGTTGCAATAGAAGCAACACCCAAGGACAAGAGCGAAACCGCTACCGCCACAACTGTTGAAATTATAACGAGTAGCCACTTTTTGCCCAATACGCCAAACAAATTTCTAAAATCGGGCAGCTTAATATTTTGAAATTTTTCCCCCGCGATAAGCGGAAAAATGCCTACAACAAAAAACAGTAATGCCAGTTTATCATAATCGGTATACCCTTTAACATAGTTTACAATTATAAAACCAAATGCCAAGAGTACGACCGTCCACGCTCTTTTTGTAATGCGCAAAACGGCAAAAAACAATATACCTACACCGATATTAATAAATGTATGCACTAAATAAAAGCCTTGGTCGGAATACCATTCAGAGCCGATAGGCATAGAAGCCGTAAGCCATGAAAAAAAGCCTGCAAAGCTTTTGAAAAAGCTGTATATATCACCGCTGAGTGATACCGCAATAAAAAATACCGGCACCAAAATACCGAAATAGATTATCGGTATCCACCAACGTCTTGTAAAGAGGAACAAAACCAAAACCGTAAAAAGTGTTTGCCATAGAATTGGCTTTAACCCGATTTGAAAGCTCAACTGCGCGTCCAGTACAAGACAGACGCCTACCGTAATCAGCCAACAGCTTAAAACATTGCATATAAGCTCAAGCGCGGTTTCTTGACGGTTTTTAAAAAGCTTTTTCTTTATTTTTTCAATCACAGCGCCTCACCCACCCTTTCACAGATAAGCTCAGCAGAAGTGATAACCACCTTTAAGGCATCTGCTTCACCCAAGTCTTGAACAAAATAATCGCTGAGGCTTGCCGCCTTTGGAACAATGCATTTGGCTATTTTATTACTTCTTTCAAGGTCCACAAGACTGCTTAATAATTCCTGCGAAGGATTAGAGGTTATAAAATAAAGCCTGTCCGCATTTAAAAGCTTAACATCGTCACACAAAGAAAGCGATAAGCTTTTTTCATTTTTATAAAATTCAACCTCGCTAAAGGCTTGCTGCATTTTTGTTATATCGTTATAGCTTTTTATACTGTAATATTCGTTCTCGGCTTCTGCCTTGGCCCTGATATTAATAATATCAACCGCGCTGTTTTGCTCAGCAAAATATTTTGCAATAGAAATTGCGCACTCGCAAGCGATATCTACAATATCACACATATAATTGCTTATTACGCCCTTATCCACAACAATAGCAACACGGGGTTTTTGCGGCATTTCATACTGACGGGTATAAAGCGTTTTTGCACGTGCGCTAACCTTCCAATTGATACGCTTTAGCGAGTCACCCTCGCGGTAAGCACGGGTATCACCCAAAAGCTCGCCCTCCTCGGCATTTACAAAGCTTGTGCTTCCAAAACCGCCCGAGGAAATTTTAGTTTCATCGGTCGCCAAATCGTGTATCCGAGGCATAACCGAAACACGCAAAGCTAATCTCGATTTTTTAGCACTTAAAACAGGTATGGTAAATAAGCCAAAAATGTCCTCAAACCGCATTTTTTTGATACCTATTTCCCATGTTCCTACATGTGCACATTCAAGCTCGAAGGTATAATTGTGCTCAATAGAAAACGATGGCACCATAACAAAAGAATGTCTTAATCTGCTCTTTGAATTATACTGAGAATCAGTAGTTTTTATAGATAAATAAGCAGTTATAGGCAATAAAGCCATACCGTAAACTATAAGCTTGTATTTAACCTTTTCTCCGCGCAAAACAGCCTTTTTGTTTACGCTGGATTCAATACTAACCGTAAGCAGTGCTAAAAGCAGTGAAAAAAGCGAATATACCATTAATCCGCCCACACACAGTGCCACAATTAAAAACTGTTTAAACTCAGTACCCAGTGCCAAAACTATTAAAAGAAACTCAAGAAAAGTGACAATAAGTCCTCTAAAAGTCATATGTAAATTTCCCTTCAGATTTTAACCTTTCACTTTAGGAACACGCAAAGAATTTAAAATTTCGTTTACAACATCAAGCGCAGTAGTTCCCTTTGCGCCTGAACGGTTTTTCATAATCATTCTGTGCGGTAAAACAAAGGGTGCTAAGCGTTTAACATCATCGGGAATAACAAAATTGCGTCCCTCAAGCAAGGCAAGTCCGCACGCAGCCTGTGTAAGCGCGATTGAACCGCGCGGACTAACCCCCATAACCACACCCTCATAATTTCGTGTAGCGGTAGTCAGTTCGATAATATATTTAAGAATTTCGTCTGCAATGTAAACATACTCAACCGCTTCCTGTATTTTAAGTATTTCCTCCGCGGTAGCCACACTTTCAAGCTTTACCTCGTTGACAACCGACCTGTTTGAGCGAAGAATATCAAGCTCTGCCTCAAAGGAGGGATAGCCCATATTGATGCGCATTAAAAAGCGGTCAAGCTGTGCTTCGGGCAAGGGATATGTACCTGCAGTATCCACAGGATTTTCGGTTGCTAAAATCATAAACGGTTTCGGCAAATCATAGGTCACACCGTCAACGGTAACCTGCCTTTCCTGCATTGCCTCCAAAAGTGCAGACTGGGTTTTCGGACTTGCTCGGTTAATCTCATCCGCGAGAACAATTTGCGAATGCACGCCGCCTTTATGAAAAGCCTTTTTCCCTGTATTTATATCAAAAATATTAAAGCCTGTAATATCTGACGGTAAAACATCGGGTGTGAACTGTATACGCTGAAAATCACAGCCGAGAGAAGCCGCAAGCGCGCTTGCAAGGGTGGTTTTGCCAAGCCCTGGTAAATCCTCAATAATAATATGTCCCGAGCAGATAAGAGAGACCAACAATAAATCTATAACATCATCCTTACCTACAACCACTTTTTTAATGTTTTCCTTTATAGCTGTAAGACAATTTATCTTTCCCATTTGAAGACCTCACTTTAATGTTAATATACACAATGATTTTATCATACAGAAAAAATATATTCAATGATAATATATTGCTCTTTGAACAAACGGTAAATTTTATGTGAACTGCCAAAATATGCTTGTTAAATTGGATATAATATGTTATACTGTAATTCGAATTGAGTTATAGATTTTTTTGGAGAAAAAATATGAAAAAAGTAAATACTACCGTAAAAAAGGAAACTGTTTTTGTTGCGATTATAAGCACAATTTTAAGTATGCTTTTACAATCGGTATTCCTTATAGCAGGAAAATGGGATTACACCGTATTACTCGGTAACCTTTACGGACTAATTGCCACAGTAGGTAATTTTCTTTTATTGGGAATTACTGTTCAGTCTTCGGTTGAAAAGAACGCTGAAGATGCAAAAAAATCAATCAAGCTTTCCCAATCGCTAAGAATGCTTATGCTGTTCGTGTTAGCCGCTATCGGTTATTTGCTCTTCCGTAAAAACATTTGGGCGGTTATTGCCGTTGTTGTCCCCTATCTTTTCCCGCGTATCGCAGTTACATTGCGTCCTATTTTCAAGAAATATTAATTTTAAAAGAGGTATAACCTTGAAAAGCTTAAAATTTAAAATTATTGACATTATTTATATTGTGATGATGATTTTACCTATCGCCTTTGCAATAGTTTTACAGGTTTTAACTAAACCCGTAAGCGAGGGCATAAGTATATCGGGTGCGCGTATCTTCTTTACTATACCCATGCCGATACAGGATTTCATCGTTTCAGAATCACAAGTAAACTCTGCTTTAGTGATTGTTTCAATTTTGTTTTTATGCCTTTACCTTACTCACGGGCTAAAGGAAAGAATTGAGCTTAAACGCCAACACTTTGCAGAGCTTATTGTTGAAAAGGCAGACGGTCTTGTAAAAGACAATATGGGGGAATACTTTAAGGGCTACAGCCCGTTTATAATCGCTATTATGGCGCTTTCGGCTTTTTCAAGCCTTTTAAGCCTTTTCGGACTTTTTGCTCCCACCTCGGACATTAATATCGTAGGCGGTTGGGCAATACTTGTATTTTTCCTTATAACTTATTATAAGCTTAAGTGCGGCCCGCTTTATTACCTCAAAGGCTTTACAGAGCCTGTGGCGTTACTCGCCCCGATTAATTTTATAAGCGAATTTGCTACTCCCGTTTCAATGGCATTCCGTCATTACGGAAATGTGCTTTCAGGCTCGGTAATATCTGTGCTTTTAGGCACAGCACTCGGCGGTCTTTCTTCTATGGTCTTAAAATGGCTACCGGGATTTTTGGCAGATATTCCGCTGTTTCAAATAGGTATTCCTGCCGTGCTTTCTATCTATTTTGATGTTTTCAGCGGTTTGCTACAGGCATTCATTTTCGCAATGCTTACTATGATGTATGTTTCGGGCGGATTCCCGATAGATGAATACAACAGACGAAGGTTAAAAAAAGCCCAAAAGGCTTTAAATAATAAATAATTTACTCGGAGGAAACAAAAATGGAAATTGCAATTGGTATTATTTTAGGTTGTTGCGCACTTGGTGCAGGTCTTGCAATGATAGCAGGTATAGGCCCTGGTATAGGCGAGGGCGATGCCGTAGCATCTGCTTGTGAAGCAATAGGCCGTCAGCCCGAATGCAAGAGCGACGTTACAACCACTATGCTTATGGGCTGCGCTATTGCAGAAACCACCGGTCTTTACGCATTGGTTATCGCTATTCTTCTTATATTCGTAGCGCCCAACCTTTTAGTTGATATTCTTGTTAATACTATTAGTGCTCTGTAAGGAAAAATAATATGCAGTCATTAGACGTTATATCAATAAATATCTGGCAAATCGTTGTATCACTTATTAACCTTGTGTTGCTTTTTCTGATAGTGAAAAGGTTTCTTTATAAGCCTGTTAAAAAAATGCTTGAAAACCGTCAGAATGAAGTAGAAAAACGTTACAGCGATGCCGAAAAAGCCAACAACGAGGCTTTGGAAAACAAAAAGAATTACGAAGAAAAGCTTTCTGCCGCTTCTGTTGAAGCAGACGGAATTATTCAGTCTGCCGTTGATACTGCTAAAGCACGCGAAAAGGAAATTGTTTCGGATGCAAAGCTTAAAGCCGAGGGTATTATTCTCAAAGCCGAAAACGATGCAAAGCTTGCTATGTTAAAGGCAGAAGACAGCATCAAACAGGAAATTATAGATGTGAGCACAGTGCTTGCCGAAAAAATGCTTAAACGCGAAATTTCCGAACAAGACCATAAAGATTTAATCGATTCATTTATTGATAATATAGGTGACGGCGATGAATAACAGTAACAGTGAATATGCAAAAGCGCTGTTTGTGCTAAGCCTTGAGCAAGACAGGTTAGACCAATACGCAAGCTGTCTTACAGAGATTAAATCGGTGCTGACTCAAGAGTATATAGAGTACCTTTTCTCCCCTGCAGAGCCGCTTTCTAAAAGGCTTTCTGCTATAGATGAGGCTTTTGGCTCTGCACCGGAGCATATAGTGTCTTTTTTAAAGCTTGTATGTGAAAACGGCCGCGCAAAAGAATTGCCGCTTCTTATTGAGGATTTCTTCGCTTTTAAAAAAATTCACCAAAACAGTATCACGGCAATGGTTACTTCTGCAATAGATTTAAGCACTTCCCAAAAAGAACGCTTAGAAAAGAAATTAACCGCTTTATACAAGAAAACCATTACCGCTGTTTATACTGTTGATTCTGCCCTAATCGGCGGTATGAAAATAGAAATCGACGGTAAAACGCTTGACAGCAGTATCATTAAAAAACTCAGTTTAATCAAAGGAGCAATGAACGGATGAACAGTCCCTTTGAAATAAGTAAAATAATTAAAACACAAATTGAAAATTACAATACCCGTGTTGATATGAAAGAAACCGGCAAGGTTATCCTTGTGGGTGACGGTATTGCCCGCGTTTACGGACTTAAAAACTGTATGGCTAACGAGCTTTTGGAATTTGAGGGCGGAAGCTTTGGTATTGCGCAAAACCTCGAAGAAGAAACCGTTTCGGTGGCTATACTTTCGGATAAAAACGATATTCGCGAGGGTGTAACCGTTTCGCGTACAGGTAAGGTTGTATCTGTACCCGTAGGTAAAAACCTTTTAGGCCGTGTTGTAAACGCTTTGGGCGAGCCAATTGACGGCAAGGGACCTATTGAGTACTCGGGTACAAGACCTATTGAAAACGAGGCACCCGGTATAATTGAACGTAAAAGCGTAAGCGTTCCTTTGCAAACAGGTATAAAGGCTATCGACAGTATGATACCTATCGGACGCGGTCAGCGTGAGCTTATTATAGGCGACCGACAGACAGGTAAAACCGAAATTGCAATTGATACCATTATAAACCAAAAAAATACAGGCGTTATTTGTATATATGTAGCCATTGGTCAGAAAAGCACCTCTGTAGCAAAGCTTGCTAATGAGCTTTTGCAGAACGGCGCTATGGATTATACAATCATCGTTTCAGCCTCAGCGGCTGAAAGCGCACCGCTTCAGTATATAGCCCCCTACAGCGGCTGTGCTATGGCGGAATACTTCCGCGAGCAAGGCAGGGACGTGCTTATAATCTATGATGATTTAAGTAAACACGCGGTTGCCTACCGTGCACTTTCTCTGCTGGTGCGCCGTCCACCAGGACGCGAAGCCTACCCGGGTGACGTATTCTATTTACATTCAAGACTGTTAGAACGTGCGGCTTGTGTTGACGAAAAGTACGGCGGCGGTACAATTACCGCACTGCCTATTATCGAAACACAGGCAGGCGACGTTTCAGCATATATCCCCACTAATGTAATTTCTATTACCGACGGACAGATATTCCTTGAAACTGAGCTTTTCCATTCGGGAATTATGCCTGCCATAAACCCCGGTATTTCGGTAAGCCGTGTAGGCGGCTCTGCCCAGCTTAAAGGTATGAAAAAGGTTGCTGGCGAATTAAAGCTTTTATATTCGCAATACCGTGAATTACAGTCCTTCGCCCAGTTTGGCAGTGACTTGGACGCTGATACAAAGGCACGCCTCGCTTTAGGTGAACGCATTGTTGAAGTATTAAAGCAAAACAGAAATACACCTATAAGGGTTGGCTGTCAGGTTGCAATTGTGTACGCAGTTATAAACGGTTATCTTGATTCCACACCTGTAAATAAGGTTAAGGAATATGAAGCCAACCTTTTTGCAAAGCTTGAAAGCGCATATAACGATTGGCTAAAGCGTATTGAAGACGGTTTCTTTGATGAAGCCGATGAAGCTGCGCTTAAAAACATTTTAAGCAGTCTGGAGAAATAGGCTATGTCGGGAAATACAAAAGCTCTCAGAAGCCGTATTAAGAGTACCACCTCTACCCTACAGCTTACAAAAGCCATGGGGCTTGTTGCGTCTTCTAAGATATACCGTTCAAATATAGCGCTTAAAAAAGCGCGCGAATACTCTGCCGCCTTTGACAAGGTTATGAGTGAGCTTACAAGTGACAGCGAATGTCATAAAAGTCCGTTTATGGCGGTAAGGGATACTGACAGAACACGTCTTGTAGTAATTGCCGGCGACCGCGGTCTTGCAGGCGGATATAACGCCAACGTTTTCCGTTTGGCTTCAACCTTTTACGGAGCCGAGTTTATACCTGTAGGTAAACGCGCGTGTGACCGCTTTGGCAAACCGTTTACTTCTTCCGAGCGTTTTTCCTTTGCAGATGCGCAAGGTATAGCAAACAGCCTTTGTGAAGATTTTGAAAAGGGACAGTTTGATAAGCTTGGAATTATTTATACAAAATATGTTTCTGCTATGACTCAGGACGCGTGCGTGCGTTGGGTGTTGCCTTTAAGCAAGAGTGACGAAAAGTCCAACACCTGCACTATATACGAGCCTGACGCTATTACGGTGCTAAACCACACTGTACGCGAATATGTGACAGGCACAATTTTAGCCTGTATCCGCGAAAGCTTTGCAAGTGAGGTTGCGGCAAGACGTATGGCTATGGACAGTGCAGGTAAAAACGCTAAACAAATGATAGACGAATTGGGACTTCAGTATAACCGCGCCCGTCAAGGTGCAATCACTCAGGAAATTACCGAAATTGTCGCAGGTAGCGGCAGTCCCCTATAAATATAAATTTTGAGGTGAATAAATTGAACAAAGGTGAAATTATTCAGGTTATGGGACCTGTTGTTGACGTAAGGTTTGACGAGGGACAGCTCCCCGCCATACTTAACGCCTTAACAGTACCTGTAGCCGATAAAATTTTAACCGTTGAGGTTGCTCAGCATATAGGTAACAATACCGCTCGCTGTATTGCAATGTCCTCTACGGACGGACTTGCGCGCGGCACAGAGGTTACCGATACAGGCGCGCCCATAAGCGTACCCGTAGGCAACGAAACATTGGGCAGAATTTTCAACGTTTTAGGTGACGCGGTTGACAACAAGCCCACACCCGAAACAGAAGAGCATTGGAACATTCACCGTCCGGCGCCCAAATACGAAGACCTTGCTACAAGCTCTGAAATTTTTGAAACAGGTATTAAGGTTATCGACCTTATCTGCCCCTATGCCAAAGGCGGTAAAATCGGTCTTTTTGGCGGTGCTGGTGTTGGTAAAACCGTTCTTATTATGGAGCTTATCAATAATATCGCCAAGGAACACGGCGGTATCTCGGTTTTCGGCGGCGTAGGCGAACGCACCCGTGAGGGTAACGACCTTTATAATGAAATGACACAGTCGGGCGTTATAAACAATACCGCATTAGTTTACGGACAAATGAACGAGCCGCCCGGAGCACGTATGAGGGTTGCCTTATCGGCGCTTACTATGGCTGAATACTTCCGTGACGAAAAGCATCAAGACGTGCTTTTGTTTATAGATAATATCTTCCGCTTCACTCAGGCAGGCAGTGAGGTTTCGGCACTCTTAGGCCGTATGCCGTCAGCCGTTGGCTATCAGCCGACACTCGCTAACGAAATGGGCGCTTTGCAAGAGCGAATTACCTCTACAAAAAAAGGCTCTATTACTTCTATTCAAGCAGTTTATGTTCCCGCTGACGACCTTACAGACCCTGCTCCCGCTACTGCCTTTGCGCACTTGGACGCCACAACAGTTCTTGCGCGTAATATAGCATCAATGGGTATTTATCCCGCAGTTGACCCGCTTGAATCTACAAGCCGTATCCTCTCCCCCGAGGTAGTAGGCGAAGAGCATTATTATGTTGCAAAAGAGGTTCAGCGCATACTTCAAAGATATAACGAGCTTATGGATATTATTGCTATTATGGGTATGGACGAATTATCCGACCAGGATAAGCTTACCGTTTCGCGTGCACGTAAAATTCAGCGTTTCCTCTCGCAGCCCTTTGATGTTTCTGAGAAGTTTACAGGCTTTAAAGGTAAGTATGTGCCTATTGCCGAAACTGTACGCGGATTTAAAGAAATTATTGAAGGTAAGCATGATGATTTGCCCGAATCGGCATTCCTTTTTGTAGGCACCATAGATGAAGCCATTGAAAAGGCAAAGAAGGTGCAGTAATGAACACCTTTAAGCTTATAATTTCCACCCCCGACGGCAATAAATTCGAGGATGAGGTTGTAAAATTTGATGTACGCGGTGTTTTGGGCGAGCTTGCAATAATGGCAGGCCATATTCCCTTTGTAACCACGGTAGTTTCGGCTCCCTGTAAGGTGGAATTACCCGACGGCACCAAAAAAACCGCCACCTGTGACGGAGGTCTTTTGACCGTCACAAGCAATACTACCACCTTTTTTTCAGGCTCATTTGAATTTGACCAATAAACACAAAAGCCACGCAAAATGCGTGGCTTTTACTTTATACTGTCCGAATTACAAATTGAATTAACACATTCCAATATAACATTTTTCTTATTTTCGCTACAGCCTTGAAATAACTCAAGCAGCTTTGCTTCCTTGCAGTTATTAAGAACAACAAAGAATTTGGATTTGTCTATCTCAGATAATATATTCTCAACTTCATTCCTCTCGCCAATTTCGTCTTCCCCGTACAAAAGCAAACGAATATCTATTTCAAGAATTTCTGCCATTTTCTTTGCAAGCTCGCAAGAAATGTTACCCTCTTTTTCTACATAAGAATATGTGGTCTTTTTAATATCAAGCATTTCAGAAAACTCTTTTTGTGAATACCCCTTCAAACCGCGGTAATACTTCACTCTTTCGTTTATGCTCATATTTTTTCACCTCTTAAGTATTTTTAACATCCAAAACTACTTATTAAAAGTATAACATCATAATGCGAAAAAGTCAACTCAAAAGAGGTAAGTTTTTATTAGTGTAGCGGTTATAATAATTATGAATTGGTTATAAAGGGAGTGAATTTTTGAAAATTGGCAATGCTGTCAAACAACGTATTATTGAGCTTTGTAAAGATAACAATATTACCATCAATAAATTAGCCACTATTTCAGGAATTACTCAGTCAACCCTAAACAACATTACCTCCGACCGCAACGCCAGTACTACAATTTCTACCATAAAGAAAATCTGCGACGGTTTAGAAATCACCATAAAGGATTTTTTTGATTCCCCGTTATTTGACAATTTAGAACAGGAAATTAAGTAATGAAAAACACAAGCAACGCTTACTTTTTGCTTGTGTTTTCTTATTTTCGATATCTATTTTTGTTCCAGCAAATAATGCAGCATTTTTTCGGGGTTTTCAAAAAAGCTTTTTGAAATCTTATAATGCTCGGTATCCTTATAATCTACTCTTCTAATGCCGTCCTGCGAAAATTCTAATACCTGAGCATTTGGAAATGCCATAAGAATCGGAGAATGTGTAGCTATAATAAACTGTGAATCCCTTTTTACAAGCTCATCAATTTCACTCATCAAGGTAAGCAATCTCATTGGCGACAAAGCAGCTTCAGGCTCGTCCAATATGTAAAGCCCGTTACCGAAAAAACGGTTTTGCACAATGGACAAAAAACTTTCTCCGTGCGACTGATTATGTAAAGAAACGCCACCGTAGCTTTCAATAATACGCGGGTCAAAAGATGGCAGTTCATCCATATCATCAATATTAGTTGCTACGTTATAAAGACTTTCAGCCCTGAGGAAAAAGCCGTCCTTTGCATATCCTCGCCGTGCAATTTCGATATGTTCACAAAGCTCAGAATGAGTAGCATTAGTAGAAAACGTAAAGTTTTTAGAGCCGCCCTCAGCATTAAAACCGTATGCTACAGCAATCGCCTCAAGCAAAGTAGATTTACCCGTGCCGTTTTCGCCAACAAAAAATGTTACGTTAGAATCAAAACACAAAACCTTTTCTTTTGATAAATATTTTATCACAGGCAAATTATTAAGATACGAATCCTGCCTCAAATTATCATCGAAACAAATCTTAGAGATATATTTTGCCAACCCATTCACCCCTTTTGTTTAGTAAAATGAATTATATCATAAAATCCCCGTGTTTTCAATGAAAAAAGCAGCCATACTGGCTGCTTTTCTTTGGTTTTATATCGTTATTTCGCACTCTAAATCTTCAATCATAATTTTTTGCTTACCCTTAGCATACGCTTTTTTCAAATCCATATCAATATAGGTGAAATCTTCGGGTGTAAGTACAAAATCTACTGTGACCTTTTCGCCTGCGGCAATCGGCACCTTTTTAAAGGCACGCAGCTTCTTAATAAACGGCGTTACAGGACAGAACATTGTTCTTACAAACAGTAAAACGTTTTCACCAATATCATATTTACCGATGTTTTCAATATCAACCGAAACCGATACATTGCCGTTTTTGTCAGCCTTAGCCTGTAGGTTACTATATTCTAACTTGGTATAAGACAAGCCGTAACCGAAGGTATACCACGCTTCAGGAGAAGCAAGCACATAATCGTACCCAGGCTCCTCTAAAGAACCCGGCTTTTTATAAAATCCTCTTGCCGAAAGCTTGTGATTATAATAGCAAGGAATACAGCCTGTTTCGTTCGGGAAAGAAATTGCCAGCTTTGCAGATGGTGTTTTATCACCGAAGATAAGATTTGCCATTGCATTACCTGTCTGCTCACCACCGCCAAAGGAATAAAGCAAGGCGTTAACCTTTTTAACATCTTCCTTGAGGGTTTGCGGTCTGCCTGAATACATTACTAAAACAGTGGGCTTGCCAAGTGCTGTAATCGCATCGAAAAGACGACGCTGTGAGGGTAATAAATCAAGACTTGTAACGTCAAAGCCCTCGCCGTCGGTATACTCCTCCTTAAAACCGGTATCCTCACCTGCTATACCGCCGCCCATTCCACAATAAGCGCCCAATGCCAAAAATACCGTATCTGCCTTCTTGGCGGTTTCAACCGCTTCCTCAATCATTTCATCGGTGGTAGTAATCGGATTACAGCCGCGCGCATAAAGCACCCTATCCTTGCCTAAGCGGTTTTCTATACCTTCAAGGAAGCTTACATAATATTTACAGCCTGCGCTATAACCACCCATAAAAGTAGGGGTTGCGTTATTGCCTATAACTGCAACAGTACCCACCTTATTCTCATCCAAAGGCAAAATTCCGTCATTTTCAAGAAGCAAAATCGACTCTTCATCCATTTCGCGAGCCAACTCAACCGCCTCAGGACTATGCACTTCTTTAAGCAGTTCAAAATCGGGATATGGATTTTCAAACACACCCAGCCTAAACTTCAATGTAAGCACTCGCAAAACTGCTTCATCCAAAAGTGCCTCATCAAACTCACCCTTTTCGATAGCCTCTTTCAAATCATCACAATATCCGAAAATAATCGGTGCCTCAACGTCAACACCGGCATTCAAAGCCATCTTGCCTGCCTCAAGTCCGTTTTCAGCCACACCGTGAAGGTCATTAAGCATTCTTATTGCGCCGTAATCGGATATTACAACGCCATCAAAGCCCAACTCATCGCGTAAAATTTCACGCATATACTTTTTCGAGCCGTGTATCGCATCGCCGTCAATCTCGTTATACCCCGGCATTACCGACATAGCACCCGCTTTTATGCATTTTTCAAATGGCTCAAGCATAACTTCGCGAATTTCGCGCTCGCCAATATGCGCAGGGGCTATATTTATACCGCCCTCGGGTACGCCATAAGCAATATAATGCTTGATTGTTGCAGCAACACCTTGCGACTGAAGACCTTTAACATAAGCCACACCCATTTCGCCTGTCAGGTATGGGTCTTCACCATAATTTTCTTGTGTTCTACCCCAACGCAAATCACGCGAAACGTCTACATTAGGTGAGTAAAGCTGCTTAGCGCCCCAAGCACGAGCCTCTTTACCTATAACTTCAGCCATTTTATATACATTTTCGGTATTAAAGCTACAACCAAGACCTAAACACTGCGGAAAAACAGTAGCGTGCGGCTCATTGGTAAGCCCCCAAACATTACAAAGTCCGTGTAAGCCCTCGGCATTTACCAAAATCGGTATACCAAGCCGCGTTTTATTAACGCAGTACTCCTGTATTTCTTTAATATGCTCGGGCCTGTCTGCCAAATGAAAGGTACTGTATCTCGGTATAAATTCACCCTTCTCACAAAGCTCGTTATAAAGTTTTTTAATCTCAGTATTAAAAGTCACCTGTGTGAACTTTTCTTCCAAGGTCATCCTCGATAACAGGTCTTTAGCGCGTTCTTCAGGTGATAAATTTTTATCCTTATACTTCATTGTTTTCCCCCTATTTCAGAAAGCTTAAACGTCCCAAAACATTATAATTTATTTTAACATTTCAAATTATTCAAAACAATAAGCAATAACAGTTAGGTCAATATTTTAAAAACTTTAAGCAATACAGTATCATTTCAAATATTAAAACCGCCTCAAGATAAACTAATGTCAATTTCATACTTATCATCGATAAAAATATAATTCACCTTATGCATTTGAGCAAGCTTTAAGATTTCGGCATTGTCTTCCAATACACTCTCCAAGGTATAACATTCATCATCCAAACGTTTTTCAATGACATTCGCATATTTCTTTATGTCGGCAAAGTTATTCTTGATATAATTTTCACTCATTACAAGGCAGTAATATTTAATGGCTTCGATATATTCTCTTCCAAAATCTTTTTGCCAATCAAACGGAATATAACAGCCCTCAACAACTAAGTTCTGCTTGTTTTCGATTGCAGTTTTAATAATTTCACGGACAATAGGCCACAAATATTGAGTTAATTCATTATCGTCCATAGGAGTAAGCTCCGTATTACCGCTGCGAATTAAACCCATTTTTAAATGGTCTATTGAAAGATATGGATATTTATATTTTTCAAGCAGTTTTTGTGCGAGTGCTGTCTTTCCCGTGTGCGACGCACCTGTAATTAAAATAATCATTGCTTCATACCTACAAACTTAAGATTTTCAAATAGATTATATCATATAATTATAGATTTTTCTATCTAATATTTAATTCAAGCCCTCCCCGAAAGGCAATTTTGGGCGGATAGATATATAAAACGAAAAAGACACCCTTTTGGGTGTCTTTCGTTTTGGCAAGTTGCACCGATTTAGATGTCGACACAAAACAATTCGATAAATTGTAGTTTATAATACCGTGTAACTCGCATCGGATAATTTATTCATTGCTCTCTTATAGTGTTATTTCTCTTTATACGATTCCCATTGCCATTTCTACCAACAACGCAACGACAACGACCAACGCCGAGATGATAAAACCGTGG
>JAFXCZ010000014.1 GCA_017516445.1 Clostridia bacterium | reverse complement strand
TGACCGATTTCACGTCTGCCCGGTCCGCGTGAAGGTTTGGTTTCGCCTACTGAGTAGGACGGGAAGTTGTAGTGGTGGATATATCTTTTAGAAACCTCTTCGTCAAGACCGTCAAGCTTCTGAGCTTCGCTTACGGGTGCCAAGGTTGCAATTGAAAGCACCTGTGTTTGTCCACGGGTAAACATACCGCTGCCGTGAACACGAGGAAGAAGGTCAACCTGAGCGTTCAAAGGACGGATTTCATCGATACCGCGTCCGTCAACACGCTTCTTTTCGTCCTTAAGCCAAGCGCGAACAACATGCTTCTGAACAAGATACATAATCTCGTCTAATTTTGCTTCGTTACCCTCAAAACGCTCGTCAAACTTTTCGTGAACAGCGTTATAAATAGGAAGTAAAGCAGCGTCGCGTACAAGCTTATCGTCTGTATCAAGAGCCTTTTTAACATCTTCAATGCAGAATTCTTCAATTTCTGCCATAATTTCGGGGTCGGGGTCGTTAGACTCGAACTCGAACTTTTCTTTACCGATTTCTGCAACAATGCCGTTAATAAACTTAACAACTTCCTTGTTAACCTCGTGACCTGCCATAATGCAGTCGAACATTAAGTCATCAGGAATTTCGTTACCGCCAGCCTCAATCATAGCAACCAAATCAGCAGTAGAAGAAACGGTTAAGGTAAGGTCGGTCTTTTCTCTTTGCTCTAAAGTGGGGTTGATAACAATTTCGCCGTCAACAAGACCCACGTTTACGCTCGAAATCGGGCCTGCCCAAGGGATGTCCGAAATAGCGATAGCAGTCGATACACCGATAGCGGCAGCAACCTCAGGTGAGCAGTCGGGGTCAACCGACATAACAGTAGCTACAACCGAGCAGTCGTTACGCATATCCTTAGGGAACAAGGGACGGATAGGGCGGTCAATACAGCGTGAAGCCAAAACAGCCTTGTCCGAAGCCTTACCCTCGCGGCGTGTGAAAGAGCCGGGGATTCTGCCTACAGAATACATTTTTTCTTCATAGTCAACGGATAACGGGAAAAAGTCAACACCTTCGCGCGGCTTTGCCGAAGCGGTAACGGTACAAAGCACACAGGTGTCGCCGTATTTTGCCATAACAGCGGCATTTGCAAGGCCTGCCATCATGCCTGTTTCAAGCTTTAACGGGCGGCCTGCAAGGGTGGTTTCATAAACCTTGTAGTTTTCAAACATTTAAAAATCTCCTTCTTGTTTTTATAAATCAGAGACCTTCGGTTAGCAATAAATCCAACACTTGAAATTCAAGCGCTCGATTTACCGCTAAAGCACGAAAATCTCATAATTTTTTAAGTTAAAATAGTTTTCAAGGCAGACTGTTATAAAAACAGCCTGCCTTTTTGTGCGTAAATTACTTACGAAGACCGAGTCTCTTAACAATAGAACGGTATCTTTCGATGTCGTTCTTCATAAGGTAAGCGAGAAGGTTTCTTCTGTGACCTACCATCTTGAGAAGACCGCGGTAAGAATGCTTATCCTTCGGATGTGCCTTAAGATGAGCGTTGAGTTCATTGATTCTTGTAGTAAGAAGAGCAATCTGAACTTCAGGCGAACCGGTGTCGCCTTCGTGGGTGGCATATTCTGCCATAACCTGATTCTTAACGTCTTTTGTCATAATCTTTCACTCCTTTATTAGACTCCTTGCGTAAACCAAGCGATAGGTCATAGTGAGTCCCTTAGGGCAGACACCTAAAGCATAGTATACGTAAGCCAAAATATTATAACACAAACATTTTAAAATGTAAAGTGTTTTTTTATTTTATCTTTGTACACGTCCTGAGCCGTCGCCGCCGGCAAGCTTTTCAACCTCGGCAACGCCTACGCGGTTGTAGTCGCCCTCAATAGAGTGCTTAAGTGCAGAAGCTGCAACTGCAAACTCAATAGCATCCTTACTTGATTTGCCCGAAAGCAGTGAGTAAATAAGTCCGCCGCCGAAGCTGTCGCCGCCGCCTACGCGGTCAACAATGTGCAGGTGATAGGATTTTGAGAAGTAATAATCCTCACCGTCATAAAGCATACCTGCCCAGTCATTATCACTGGCAGAAATAGAGGTGCGCAGTGTAATAGCAACCTTTTCGAAGCCGAATTTGTCAGCTAATTGCTTAGCAACACTCTTATAACCCTCGTGGTTTAATTTGCCGCCATATATGTCGGTGCCTTCAGCCTCAATGCCGAAAACGTCCTTTGCATCCTCTTCGTTAGAGATGCAAACGTCAACATACTGACAAAGCTCGGTCATAGCAGCGCGTGCTTCATCACGTGTCCAGAGTTTGCCTCTGTAGTTTAAGTCGCAAGAAATCTTAACGCCCTTTGCTTTAGCGGCTTTACAAGCCTCTTTGCAGATTTCAACCACATTCGGCCCTAAAGCGGGGGTAATACCTGTGAAGTGGAACCAATCAGCACCTTCAAAGATGCTGTCCCAATCAAAATCAGCAGTAGTAGCCTGTTGAATAGCAGAATATTTGCGGTCATAAATACAAACAGAGCCACGCTGACTAGCGCCTTTTTCGAGGTAGTAGATACCTACACGCTCACCGCCGCGAACGATTTTAGAGGTGTCAACACCGAAGTAACGAAGACTGTCAACTGCAGCCTGACCGATAGCGTGCTTAGGTAACTTTGTTACATAAACGCTGTCCATACCATAGTTAGCAAGGCTTACTGCAACGTTGGCTTCACCGCCGCCGAAGGTAGCTTGCATCTGGTCGTTCTGGAAAAATCTGTAATAACCGTTGGGAGCGAGTCTTAACATAATCTCGCCGAAAGTAACTATTCTTGCCATATTATTTTCCCTCCATTTTCTCAAGTGCTTCTTTTACGAAGAAGCTGCCGCCGATAGCTTCAATTTTATCGAAGGCCAAAAATTCATCAATATTGCTTCTGTCCACACCGCCTGTGGGGATAAATTTAACCTGCGGGAAGGGTGCAGAAAGAGCCTTAAGTGCCTTAAGACCGCCGTAAACGTTTGCGGGGAAGAACTTAACTGTAGTAATTCCAAGGTCTAAAGCCTGCATAATTTCAGTAGGGGTAACACATCCCGGATAATAAGGGATATTGTTTTCTTTGCAGATTTTTGCAACCTCTACCGAAAGACCGGGGGATACAATAAACTGCGCGCCTGCAGCTAAAGCATCCTTACACTGCCGGCCGTTGATAACAGTACCTGCGCCAACCGACATATCGGGGTAATTTTTGCAAGCGTATTCAATCGCTTCCTTTGCGCAAGCGGTACGGAATGTAATTTCCGCACAATTGATGCCGCTCTGCTTGAGAGCGGTAAGGATTTTATCGGTTTCCGATAATTCCTTTATGACTACGACAGGAACGTATTTTTCCATTTTAAAAATCTCCTTTTATTAAATGGTTTTATTCAAAAATATTATACTACCTATTAAAGAAAAAAGCAAACGGTATTTTGAAAAAAGTATTAATAGTATATATTTTTTCACAAATTTTAAATAAAATAAAAAATATATTGTTTTATGGGGTGAAAAATGGTACAATAAACTGGAATAAGTATGTAAAAGCGTGGTGATAGTGTGCAGATATTAGCCTTTTTGGCGGCAACGGCTTTAAGAGCGGTTTATTTCTTTTTCAAGCTTTTTTTAAAGCCTTGCAAAAAAATCACAATGTTAAGCCGTCAAAGTGATACTAAGTCGGTGGATTTTGCCCTTTTGGAAGAGGCGCTTCAAAACAGCGGCTTTGAGGGCGAAACAAAGGTACTTTGCAAAAAGATTAATTCAGGCATTTTGGGTAAAATCGCGTATGCTTTTCATATACTTGCGCAAATGTATCACATCGCAACCGCTTCGGTGGTGGTGATAGACGGCTACTCTATCGCGGTGAGCGTTTTAAACCATAAGCCGTCGCAAAAATTTGTACAAATATGGCACGCGCTCAATATAGTTAAAAAATTCGGTTATCAGGCGCTTGACAAGCCTTGGGGACATAAAAGCAGTACTGCAAAGGCACTTTGTATGCACCGCAATTATACCTATATTGTAGCCTGCAGTGAAAAATCTGCTTGTGTTTTGGCTGAGTGTTTTAATTCTTTGGTTGAAAAAACGGTTTTATTGCCTCTTCCAAGGATAGACTATATTTTAAAAACCCCCGAAAAAAGAGCTGAAATTGAACAGGTTTACCCCGAAATCTTCAAAAAACCGATTTTGCTCTACGCGCCCACTTTTCGCGGTGAGCAGGTAAGCCTTTCGTGGATAGAAAAAGCGGTAAATTTGGATAAATACAACGTAGTAGTAAAGCTTCACCCGGCGGACAAGCAGGGGCTTGACAGTGCGGTTGACAGCAGGGTTATCTGTGATGGCGAGTTTACTTCTTTTGATTGGATGAAGGTGTGCGAGGCGCTTATTACCGACTATTCGGGTATGGGCTTTGAGGCAATGCTTCTTGGTAAAAAGGTTTACTATTACCTCTACGATTATGAGGATTACACCCGTAATAACGGACTTAATCTTGATTTGTTTTCCGAGGAAATCAGCGCCTTTGTCACAAAAACTGCCGAGGGCTTAGGTGAGCTTTTAAAGCAGGAGTACGATTTTGCATTAACACAAGCGTATGTGGAAAAATATTTAAGCGTCGGCACTGAGAATTGTGCACAGCGTCTGGCAGAATTTATTAAAGGTCTTGTATAAGCAGGTGTTATTATGGACGAAAAGAAGATTTTAGAAGAAATTCATCATTTGCAAAAAATAGAGCTTGAAATCCTAAAGGATGTAGCCGAGGTTTGCAAAAAGCATAACATTCAGTTTTTCTTGGGCGAGGGCACTCTTTTAGGAGCTATCCGTCACAAAGGCTTTATCCCGTGGGATGATGATGTTGACTTAATTATGGAAAGAAGCGAGTATGAACGCTTTTTAGAAGTGGCACAGGACGAGCTTGGCGAAGGTTATCAAGTTCAGCATCCTTTGACTGTGGATAACTATTGGTCACCCTTTATCAAAGTGAGAAAGCTTACGGGAGATTTATCCTTCCGTCAACAGCATATCGCCCACTTAACTGATAATAACGGCCCTTATATTGATATTTTCCCAATGGAATATGTGCCCGAAAAGGAAAGCTTTAAAATTTCAAAAACTGCTTTTCTAATAAGGTATTACCGCGGTATGCTTTCTTACAAATTGGGTATTCGTACCCCTGCGCATTTGTTAGGAAGACTTTTAAAATTTGTATCTAATTTTTATTCGGTAAAGGCTATTCATAAGGGCTTGCAGAAAAACTTCACCTGCTTCGGCAAGGGTGAAAAGGAGTATATGGCAACCTTTTCTTCTTACCACCCTCTGCGTTGTCAGATTTGCAAAAGTGAAAACTACAAGGAAACGCTTTGGTGGGATTTTGAGGATACTAAAATGCCAGTACCGGCAGGCTATGATGAAATTTTAACCACCATTTACGGTGATTATATGACACCGCCTCCCGAAGACAAGCGTGTTATAAAGCACCACTTTTATCAGCCGGGACATTAATTTATGAGAAGTATAAGTTATATGGCTTTAGAAAGGTAAAACAATGAACAAATTAAACAGGTTTATATATGTAGATTTATTGCGTGTAATAGCTTCGGTTATGGTTGTTGCAGTTCACGTAGCTGTACATTATATAGGTATATTTAAGGTTGGGTCTATACCTTGGACAATGTTGGATTTTATTATTGCTTCTACAAAATTTGCAGTACCGGTATTTTTTATGCTCAGCGGTGCGGTTATTTTATCGTCAACAAGGGAAGAAACATACTGGCAGTTTATAAAGCGCAGACTTTTAAAGGTTGCTGTACCGTTTTTAAGTTATTCGGTAATAGCATATTTGTATTTTTGTTTTGTAAAAGAGACTTATGATTTTGGTGTAGTGGATTTTATAAAACGCTTTATAGGTGGGGATATTATAGGCCACCTATGGTATTTGTATGCCTTAATACCGTTTTATTTTCTTCTTCCCATATTTCGAAAATTTGTGAGAGCGGTTAATAGAAAGGAATTGTTGATTTTTATAACAATTATGTTTTGTTTAAATTCCGGTTTGCCGTTTCTTAATAATCTTTTAGGTGTTTTTTCAGATTTTAAAATTACCTACTATTCTTTTAGTTATGCAGGTGCATATCTAAATTATGTGTTGATAGGGTATTATATACATACCTATGTAGATTTTCGCGAAAAAGCAAACAGAAAATCTATAGGTTATTTATTATTGTACCTATGCTGCATCGTTTTTATCACGATTATGACCTATATTGTGTCGGAAGGAAAGCTTAATACATCTTGGTATAATATATCGATGCTTCCCGTAGGTATTTCTTCTATTGCTATAGTTCTGTCGGTAAAAGCGTGGCTTACTAATCATAACGTAGGTGAACGGTTGGCCGCAGCAATTTCAAAATTGGGAATGCTGTCCTTTTCGGCATATTTAATTCATATGTTGATTTTACGTGTGATACAAACTTATATTCCGGCATCCTATTTGGATACGCTCAGCACTCCAAAGGCGGCGGTATTCATTTTGGCAGAGTTTGTTATCGCCTTGGTGTGCAGTTATTTATGGTCCTTTGCGGTATCAAAAATACCGGTCGTTAAAAAAATACTGTAACCGTTAGTTTGGGTTTTAAAAGAGGTAATATATGGTTCGTAAGTTTTTCTCTCACAATGCTGAGAATGGCAATAAGGTTTGCGTTTTTTTGAATAACGCTATATTTGTTTTATGGTCTGTTCTATCGGCAGGAATAGTTGCTTGCTGTTGCTTTTTTTCTTTTGTTGACCACGCAAGAAAGAAGACCTTTTTGTTATCTAACGGTGTTTTGATTTTGATAGGTATTGCACTTACGGTGATTTGTGCGCTGTGCTATGTTAAGTATCGCAAAAAAATAGACAGTTTTTTTGCAAGCTTAAATAGTAAATGGATATATTTCTTAAGCCTTGCGCTGTTTTTGTTAAGTGCGTATATAATAAGAAATATATATTTCACAACAGGCTGGGATTCGGCAATAATAACCAATACTGCTAAGTGGCTGGCGTCGGGTAAGTATGATAAGATAAATTCAAATTATTTCTCTATTTACCCTAACAATTTGTTTATAACCTGGGTTTATTCTAAATTGGCAGAATTTAATATGGCTTTTGGCGATGCTAAAAATTATGAGTACTTTGTGGTGGCTGTCCAATCGGCTTTAATGAGCATTACCGGCTTACTATTGTTTAAAATTGTCAATCAGATTTCCAAACCGTTTACAGCATATTTTACATGGTTTGTTTTCGCTGTTTTGATTGGTGTAAGTCCATGGATGGGGATAATATATACCGATGCACTGGGCTTGATTATGCCGACGGCTATTCTGTATTTGTATTTAAAGACAAAAAACGGTAGATGCTTAATTTTTAAATGGTTTTGCTTAGGTGTATTGATTTATTTCGGTTATAACCTTAAACCGCAGATTATAATTGTGGGAATTGCGATTATAATTGTAGAAATTCTTGGTTTGTGCAAAAACATCACAAAACAAAATATAACCAAAGGCCTAAAGAAGTGTTTGGCTTTTGTGCTTGCGGTGTGTATGTCTGCGGCGGTTTATATGAATTTATTACTACCGTCAATAAAAATTGAAATAGATGACCAGGCGGCTTTTGGGGTAGTACATTTTATTAAAATGGGATTAAATTCAAGAACTGACGGTGCGTATCTGCGAAGCGATGTTGATTTTTCGTCAAGCTTTGAAACAAAAGAAGAGCGAAATTCACAAAATTTCAAAGTGATTAAGCAAAGAATAAGTGATTACGGCTTTGTGGGATTGGCTAAGCATACTATAAAGAAAACTTTGGTTAATTTCGGTGACGGCACATTTGCATGGAGTGAAGGAGTAACATTCTATAAGGATAAACACGCTGATATTAATGAGTTTGCTTCACCGGCTCTTAAGAGTATATATCACAAGGGCGGTAAGTATTATGACTTCTATATAACTCTGTTACAGCTTGTGTGGATGAGTGTGCTTTTTCTTTCGGTGGGAATAACAGCATTCTGTTTTATGTCCAAAAGGACAAATCCGATGATATCTGTATTTACACTTTCAATTATCGGGCTTACTCTGTTTAGCACAATTTTTGAATCTTGCGCGAGATACTTTTTCATATATTCGCCGTTCTTTATAGTGGTTGCAGTTTTCGGCTTGTCCGGCTTTGTAAAGCTGTTCAGTAATGTTTTTAAAAGAATAAAAAGGAGAAATTGATATGTCACCTGTACTTTATATAGTAATTCCGTGTTATAACGAAAAAGAGGTTTTGCCAATAACCTCGGGTATGTTTTTGGAGAAGCTTAAAAGTCTTATTGAAAAAAATAAGATTTCTGATAAAAGCCGTATATTATTTGTAAACGACGGCAGTCGTGATAACACTTGGGAGATTATAAGCTCTCTTTCAAATGAGAATGAATATTTTAAAGGTATTAGTCTTAGCCGTAACCGCGGTCACCAGAACGCCTTGCTTGCAGGTCTTATGGAAGCTAAAAAATATGCAGATATTACTATTTCGATTGACTGTGACGGTCAGGACGATATAAATGCTATGGACGAGATGGTGGAAGAGTATCTTGGCGGTGCCGAGGTAGTTTACGGTGTGCGTAAGGATAGAAGCACGGATAGCTTTTTCAAGCGTGCAACTGCGCAGGGATTTTACCGTTTGCTTAATTCTATGGGAGCGGAAACTGTTTACAATCACGCCGATTACAGACTCTTATCAGCCAAGGTTTTGAACGCCTTTGCCGATTTTAAAGAGGTTAATCTGTTTTTGCGCGGGCTTATTCCGCTGGTTGGCTTTAAATCGGCTTCGGTTTATTATGAACGTCATGTGAGAATTGCGGGCGAAAGCCATTATCCGCTTAAGAAAATGTTGGCATTGGCGTTCGACGGCATAACCAGTCTTTCGGTAAAACCAATCCGTATAATTACCGCTTTCGGTACAATTGTGGCATTGCTTAGCTTTATAGGTATAATCTGGTCGGTAATTACCGCGATTATAGGCAAGGCAATTGTCGGTTGGGCATCTACTGTAAGTATTCTCTGCTTTTTAAGCGGTGTTCAGCTTATAAGTCTTGGTGTTATAGGTGAATATATCGGAAAAATTTATTTGGAAACAAAACAAAGACCGCGCTATATAATTTCGGAGCGTACCTATGAAGAATAAAAAGGATATTTTCGACAGAATAATGTCGTTTAAAATTTTTTCACCGCTATATCCGTTCTATGAGAAATATAAGGAAATTTTGCTTTATCTGTTTTTTGGTGCGGTTACTACGGCGGTAAGTATTTTATCGTTTGCTTTTTTCGAATATTTAGCTTTTGATGAGCTTATAGCCAATATTTTTTCGTGGATACTTTCGGTGTTTATTGCTTTTATTACTAATACAATCTGGGTTTTTGACGATACTCTTAAAAGTGGCTTTGTACCGAAAATGTTTAAGTTTTATACGGGAAGAGTTTCAACACTTCTTATTGAAGAATTATTGCTGTTTGTATTTATAAAGCTTTTACTTTTAAATTCTTTGGCAGTTAAATGTGTGGCACAGGTCGTTGTTATTATTTTAAATTATATTATAAGTAAGCTGTTTGTTTTCAAAAAATAAAACACCTATTCCTATTGATTGAATAAAATAGTAACGGCTGAATGTTTTTTATTGAATATCAAAAAGTTTTGTGATAGAATAACTTTAATACTCAATTGGGGGATTTTACTTTGGTTTATTCAAATGTACTTGAGGCGGTGGGCAATACTCCGCTTATAAGGCTTTCGCATATTGTGGATAGCGACAGCGCTGATGTTCTGGTTAAATACGAGGGCGTAAATATAGGCGGCTCTATAAAAACCCGTACCGCACTTAATATGATAAATACTGCCGAAGCGCAGGGTATTATAACTAAGGACACGGTTATAGTTGAGCCTACAAGCGGTAACCAAGGCATTGGTCTTGCGCTTATCGGTGCGGTTAAGGGCTATAAGGTGCGTATAATTATGCCCGATTCGGTAAGTGAGGAAAGAAGAAAGCTTATAAAAGCCTACGGTGCCGAGCTTGTACTTATTCACGATGACGGCGATATCGGCGCCTGTATAGAGGAATGCTTACAAACTGCACTTAATATGCAAAAGGAAGATAAAAACGTATGGGTGCCTCAGCAGTTTGAGAATCCTGCTAATCCGCAGGTACATCGTAATACTACCGCTATTGAAATTATTGAACAGGCAAACTGCAAAATTGACGGCTTTTGTTCGGGCGTTGGTACAGGCGGTACACTTACAGGCATAGGCGAAGTACTTAAAGAACATAACCCCGATATTACAATTTGGGCTGTAGAGCCTGAAAATGCGGCAATTCTTTCGGGCGGCAGTATCGGTACACATTTGCAGATGGGTATCGGTGACGGCATTATCCCCGAAAACTTAAATCTTGAAATTTACAGTAAAACCGCTATTGTTACTGATGATGAGGCTATAATGACTTCAAAAAGACTTATCCGTGAGGAAGGTATTTTGTGCGGTATTTCAAGCGGTACCAATGTTGCGGCGGCACTTCGTATGGCAAAGCAGTTAGGAAAAGGCAAAACGGTTGTTACGGTACTTCCCGATACGGGAGAGCGGTACTTCAGCACCGAGCTGTTTGAATTTTAAAAAGGAGAGTTAAGATGTCTAACATTTGGCATGATATTTCCCCTAAAAGAATTACCCCCGAAGAATTTATATGTGTTATAGAAATTCCAAAGGGCAGTAAAAAGAAGTATGAGCTTGATAAGGAAACGGGATATTTAATGCTTGACCGTATTCTTTACACCTCTACCCACTACCCTGCAAACTACGGCTTTATTCCGCGTACGTACGGGGACGATAAGGACCCGCTTGATGTTTTGCTGTTGTGCGCACAAACGCTTGAGCCGTTAACGCTCGTTAAGGCAAAGCCAATCGGCGTTATTTCTATGATTGATAACGGTCAGGGCGACGAAAAGATTATCGCTATCCCGTCAGGCGACCCTACCTATAATCATTATACAGATATTTCAGAGCTTCCCGCTCATATCTTTGAAGAAATGAGTCACTTTTTCAGGGTTTATAAAAATCTTGAGCATAAGCAGACCGCCGTTAACGAGGTTATGGGCAGAGAAAAGGCTATTGAGATTATTAAAAAGGCAATAGCCGACTATATAGATGAATTTTGCAAATAATAAGAAACCTTCCTTTCACAAGGAAGGTTTCTTGAATCATAAATTAAAAGGGAAATAGGACTCAATTGTCCAATTAAACGAACAAAGCAAACATATGAATCCGTATATTCGTGGACATTACAGCGCAAATGGACTTGAAAAATTGGTCGACGATTGCGCCACGCTCCAAGTGAGCGCAGAGTCGGGCACTGCACGAGGCAAGGTGAGACGAATAGAGGAATATGGTATAATAGGACAAAAGTTGTCGAAGTCTGCTTAAATACAGGTTTTTTCGATGTTTTAAATTGAACTCAATTTACACAAAAGCATAAGATACATAGCAAAAGCGAGGTGAATTTCACCTCGCTTTTGCTACTCTATTTCCGGATGAACGTACGGTTTATCGGTAATGTTGTATCCAAACAGTTGCTTATGCAGGCGACTCACATAGTTTGGATCAGTATACCCGTACATTGCCGCTGCTTCATATAGATGTATGTTTGTATTATCTATCAGCGTCTTTATGCTTTCTAGTTTAAGCTTGTTAATGTATTTTATCACGGTTGTGCCTTCTACTTTTTTAAAAACTGTGCACAAATATTCGGGCGAAATGCCTAAATATGCAGCCACAGAATTTTGAGTAATACAAGTGTTGATGTTCCTTTGTATATAATCTTTTGCCCTTTTAGTATATAAAAACTCACCCGGTAAATTTTTATTTTGAGCGGTGCGGTTGCATTTATCAATGGCGCAAAGCAATTCAAGAAATTTAGTGGCGCCTAAAGTTTTTGATTCTTTGTACACTATGTGATTATGTACAAAATCGTCTATCAAGTGACAAATGGTATTTGTGTTATTTTCTGCAGGTGTAACTGTCGGTAAAATAAGGCTGTTTTGTTCATCGGTTGAAACGTTCCAATTCACCGTTGCGCCTACAGTATGATGGCAATGAAAATTTTTTGCTGACAAAATTGTTTCGGCGTTATGCAAGAAACAAATGACATCGCCTTTTTTAGCACAATACTTTTTGTTTCCCACTTCAAGCTCCCATGAGCCGTCTGCAATATAAGAAATCTCCAAAAAATTATCTATGACTGAAAAGTGGTTTTGGTAAGCCTCTGCTTTATAAATATGCGAAAATAATATTTTGGGCAAAGATGAGATCTCAATGAAATTCATATTTTTAACCGCCTTCCTGTTTTCATTGTAATGTTTTATATTAATTTTGTCAAGATTATTAAACTCGTTTATTTACATTTAAAACCCGGTTTCATATAATAAGTTTGAAAAAACAGTGATTTTGGAGGCTGTTATGAAATTATTTGAATATCTCAATAACGAAATTTGTGCAGAAACCAAGGGGGTATATGCTCCTTACTACTACAGATATTTAGGTTATAAACAGGATATTGCTGCAGAGCCCTCGACTTTCCGCGCCAATGGAATATATGCGCTGTTCACCGAAACAAAGCCTGTTATTATGAAAAACGAAATAATAGTGGGTAATAAAAAACCATTGTTCGCGGATGTTGATAAGATAACTCTTGAATATGCAGAAAAGATTGTTCAGCGTTTTGGAGAGAGAACATTCATAAGCAATAAAGACCATTATGCGCCAAACTATGACCATATTTTGACCGTTGGTTTGCCGAGCCTTATTGACGAAATTGATAATTCTCTTGAAATACACGGAAATGATACCCGGAAATGTGAAACGTTACTGGCTATGAAGCATACGCTTTGCGGTTTTTCTCAAATGATAAAAAACCATGTGCTTGCAGCGCAGGAATGCAAAAAAGATCCGGCATATAACAAAGAACGCCTTGATGGAATCATCAAAAATTGCGAAGCTATCACGGAAGGCAAACCGCAGACCTTTGCGCAGGCGCTTCAGCTTGTGTGGTTTTGCCACTCTGCCTTTTTGATGGAAGGGCGCTATGCTATGGCGCTTGGGCGATTGGATCAGTATTTGTATCCGTTTTATCAAGCCGATATTGAAAAGGGTATTACTACAGACGAGCAAGTAGTCGAACTGCTTGAAAATGTATTTATAAAACTTCAGGATGATATTGTCAATATCTGCATAGGCGGACAGAACAAAAACAGAGAGTGTGAAATTAATCCATTAAGTTATTGTATTTTAAAGGCGGTTGGAAATTGCAATGTTCCCGGTCCCAACCTTTCATTAAGGTTAACAGAAAATACACCTGATGATTTTTTGGATGAATGTCTTAAAACAATTGGTACGGGATTGGGTTATCCTGCACTTATGAATGATGCTGTCAATATCGCGGCGCTGAAAAAATACGGTTATGCAGAGGAAGATATCTATAATTATTCCATGGTAGGATGCATCGAAAACTTCATTACAGGTATGCAGCCGCCTTGGTCTGACGGACGATTTGACACACCCCGATATTTTGATTACATTTTCAATAACGGCATAAGCGAAACAAACGGCAGTATAGGTCTTGACACGGGTGACGTTGAAAATATAGGCTCTATGCAAGAATTTATGACTGTATTCGAGAAACAACTGATCTTTGGAGCGGCAGAATACTATGCAACTTTCAATAAAGATAACAGCTTCATCAATCAAGCTTATTATCCTGAGCCGTTTTTGTCTTGCTTTTGTTACGATTGCATTGGCAGAGGTCTGGATATCAATAATGGTGGCAGCAAATACCCATCGGTTCACGGTGCCGCTGTAATGGGCATTGGAACTACTGCCGATTCATTAGCTGCTATAGAAAAAGTTGTATTTACAGATAAACGAGCGACTTTGAGTGACATAAAAAACGCTTTGAATTGCAATTTTGAAGGATATGAGGAATTACACAAGGAGCTACTTGCAGCTCCAAAATACGGAAATAACGACGATTTCGTAGATAAATACGCTGTCTGGTTCATCGACTATTTAGGCGCCCTTTTTGAAAACTATAAAACGCGTGACGGTGGAGGAATTTACATTGCAGCAGCAGCCAACACAAGTAACATTTATGCAGGCAGAAGTATAGGTGCAACACCGGACGGAAGAAAGCGTGGAGAACCGCTTTCCGATGCCGCCTCTCCATCATACGGCAAAGATGTAAAGGGCCCAACATCAACGATCAACAGTCTTTCAAAACCGGATTATACCAAAGTTGCTTGCGGAAGTGTTGTAAATCAAAAATATTCTCCGACCATGTTTAATGATCAAAATCGCCCCAAACTTCAAGCCCTGATCCGAACATATTTCAAAAAAGGCGGTCAGGAAATACAGATCAATGCAACTTCGCGTGAAGTTTTGGAAAAGGCCATGGAAGAACCCGAAAAATATAAAAATTTGGTGGTTCGAGTATCCGGATTTTCCGCATTTTACGTTACGCTTGATAAGTCGGTTCAGTTAGACATTCTCAATCGCACTCAAAAGGGGTAACCGATATGCTGTTAAATATTTCTAATATTCAACATTTTTCAACGGGTGATGGTGAAGGAATCCGTACAACAGTATTTTTTAAAGGCTGCAATCTTCGTTGCCCCTGGTGTCATAATCCTGAAAATCTTTCTGCGGCTCCTTCGGTTATGCGTTATAAAGCAATTGATAAAACGGAAACGCTTGGAAAAAAAGTTGAAATAGAAGATATCTTACCTGAACTTTTGGAGGATAAAGATTTCTTTCTTCAAAGCGGTGGCGGTGTAACACTATCGGGTGGTGAGGTGATGCTTCAGGCAGACGATGTCGCTGTTCTTGTTAAAAAATTAAATGAATATGGCATTTCGGTGCTTATTGATACAGCGGGATGTGTGCCATATAAAGAATTTGAAAAATTGAACTCGCTCATACAAGGATATTTGTTTGATTTTAAAACGGGGAATGCGCAGAACTATAAGGAAATTGGCGGTGATTTGGAAACCGTAATGCAAAACCTCACACGACTTATTTCAGATGGCGCAAATGTTCAGGTGCGCATTCCGCTAATTCCGGATTTTAACACAGATGAGGGCTCTATTCTTGAAATCTGCGAACGGCTAAAGGCGATCGGTATAGGTGAGGTAGAATTATTGCCGTTTCACCGTTTGGGAAGCGCAAAATACGAAGCGCTCGGTTTGGATTATCAATATAAAAACTATGAGCTGCTTTCAGAAGATAAACTTGATGAAATAATAAAGCAATATTCCAAATATTTTAAAGTGATAATTGAAAGGTAGGAAGATTTTATGAAAGCAAAAGCAGCAGTATTTATGGGTGCACACAAGGATTTTGAGGTGCGCGAATTTGAGGTAACAAAATGTCCTGAAAACTATGGTCAAATGGAACTGATTGCTAGCGGTATTTGCGGAACGGATTTACATATGCACAACGGTAAATTGGCAGTCGGTGCTCCGTCGATTATCGGGCATGAATTTGTAGGTAGAATTATCGACCTGGATAAAGCTGAGGCCGAAAAATACGGTCTTGAAATCGGAGATGCTGTAATCGCCGACATTGCGGTGCCTTGCGGTGAGTGTATCCTCTGTAAAAACGGGGATGATGCAAACTGCGTGAATATGCAGGTGACAAACGGCGGCAGCATTGAAGTGGCACCCTATCTTTACGGGGGCTATACCGAGGTGAATTATACTCCACTCACAAATCTTATTAAAATTCCTGAGAGCATAGATCCGACCGTGGCAGCCACTTTTGCTTGCCCCGGACCCACTGCTATACACGCTTGCTGTCTTGCAGAAAGGGCAGGGGTTGAACTTTCAAAAATTAATGTTGCAGTCGTGCAGGGACTTGGCCCTGTTGGTACTTTTGCAGTAATGTATCTGAAAAGAATGGGTGTTAAAAAGGTTTATGCTATTACAGCAGGTAATAACCTTAAGCGCGAGGAGTTGGCGGTAAGCCTCGGTGCAGACAAAGTATTTAACTTAACAAGAGAAGGCACCGAAAACGTAACAAAGGCATTGCTTTCTGAAAACGGCGGATTGGGTGTAGACCTTTGCTTTGAAGCATCGGGCGCGCCGCAGGCGGTTGTGCAGGGTATGGAAATTTTAAGAAATCGTGGTATATACCTTGTTCCCGGCCAGTACAGCGCTTCGGGCGGTATTGAGATTCAGCCGCAGATAATCACATTTAAGGCGTTACATATCATTGGTTCGTCTCAATATTCTATGATCGATGTACATAAGTACCTTGAATTTCTTGACGTAAATCCCGATCTGCATCCATTGATTGAGAAACTCGGCTCTAAATATAAAGTAGAACAGATCAATGAAGCAATTGTCGATGCAAAGAGTGGCAATAACATCAAGACACTTTTGGTGAAATAATTAAGTATAAAACTCCTTTGTTGACAGATAATAACAATGTTATCAAATCAACAAAGGAGTTTTTATATATGAAAGCAACAGGAATTGTGAGAAGAATAGAGGAATGTGTTATAATAGGACAAAAGTCGAAAAAGCCTTATAAATACTGGGTTTCTGAGCATTTTTGAAGAAAAATTTTTGACGAAAAACAGCACATTTTGACCGATACATAGCAAAAGCGAGGTGATTTTTCACCTCGCTTTT